>NZ_JBANDL010000002.1:4250000-4550000 GCF_037027445.1 Lysobacter firmicutimachus | reverse complement strand
CGGACTTCGGCGCAATAGTGCGATCGATGCCGCAGTCGGGCCGGCGAATCGGCTTGACCCTGTACGGACCCGGATGTAGTTTCCGGCCGGGTTAATTAGCTTGTCGGTTTAGAGGCGTTTTACGCCTCCTTTTGCGCGCCCCCGCGCTTTTCGTTCGTACAGGAAGTCCGTCATGACCGCCGATGGTTCCCGCCGTGCCGGCGCCGCGCCGCCTGCCGCCGTCACCTCGCACCGCATCGAAGATCGTCGCATCGTCCTGCAGCGTGTGATCCACGCGCCGCGCGACCTGGTGTTCCTGGCCTGGACCGACCCGGTCCACATCGCGCGCTGGTGGGGGCCGCACGGCTTCCGCAGCGTGGTTCGGCAGATGGACGTCGCCACCGGCGGCGAATTCCGCATCTGCATGGTCGGCCCCGATGGCGCCGAGTACCCGCTGCGCGGCCGCTATCAGGAACTGGTCGCGCCCGAGCGGCTGGTGTACTGGGTCGACTGGGACGATCCGGCGCGCCCGCCGCAACCGTCCTTGAACCGGGTCAGCCTGTCCGCGCGCAGCGACGGCCACACCGAGGTGACGTTGGAGCTGGAATTCGCCAGCGCCGGCGAGCGCGAAGACGTGCAGACCCAGCAGGTGGTGCCGGGCTGGGGCGAGTGCTTCGAGCGCCTCGACGCCTATCTGGCCGAGCGCTGAGCGCGACGCGTCCGCGCGCCGGCTCGTACACTGGCCGCGGCCGCATCGCAATGCAGCGCCCGGCGGCTCGGGTGCGCGGCGTATGCATGCGGTCGCCCGACCGTCGTCCGGCCCGCGATCACGGAGGCTATCCCGCGCATGTCGTCTGCATCCGCTCCATCCGCTGCATCCGCTCCGCCCGGCGACGCCGCGCCGATCGTGTCGATCCGCGGCCTGGCCAAGACGTACGCCGGCGGTTTCCAGGCGCTCAAGCGGGTCGACCTGGACATCCGTCGCGGCGAAATCTTCGCCTTGCTGGGGCCCAACGGCGCCGGCAAGACGACGTTGATCAGCATCGTCTGCGGCATCGTCAACCCGAGCGAGGGGACGGTGCTCGCCGACGGCCACGATATCGTCCGCGATTACCGCGCCGCGCGCGCGACGATCGGGCTGGTGCCGCAGGAGCTGCACACCGACGCCTTCGAAACCGTGTGGGACACGGTCAAGTTCAGCCGCGGCCTGTTCGGCAAGGCGCCTGACGCGGCCTACTTGGAGCGCGTGCTGCGCGAGCTGTCGCTGTGGGACAAGCGCGGCGAGAAGATCATGGCCCTGTCCGGCGGCATGAAGCGGCGGGTGCTGATCGCCAAGGCGCTGTCGCACGAGCCGAGCATCCTGTTCCTCGACGAGCCCACCGCGGGCGTCGACGTCGAGTTGCGCCGCGAGATGTGGGCGATGGTGTCGCGGCTGCGCGCCAGCGGCGTCACCATCATCCTCACCACCCATTACATCGACGAGGCCGAAGAGATGGCCGACCGGGTGGGCGTCATCAACCGCGGCGAGATCGTGCTGGTCGAGGAAAAGCGCGCGCTGATGCGCAAGCTGGGCAAGAAGCAGCTGACCCTGCAACTGCAGGCGCCGTTGGCGGCGTTGCCGCCGTCGCTGGCCGAACCGGCGCTGGCCTTGTCGGCCGACGGCGGCGAGCTGACCTACACCTTCGACGCCCAGTCCGAGGAAACCGGGATCGCCGCGCTGTTGCGCCGGCTCGGCGAGCACGGCATCGATTTCAAGGACCTGCACACCACGCAGAGTTCGCTGGAGGAGATCTTCGTCAATCTGGTCAAGTCGCCGTCGGCGCAAGGCGCCTCCCGCGGCGACGCAGCGGAGGGCGCGGCATGAACTGGCACGCGATCCGGGCGATCTACTACTTCGAGATGCACCGCACCTTCCGCACCCTGATGCAGTCCATCGCCACCCCGGTGCTGTCGACCTCGCTGTACTTCATCGTGTTCGGTTCGGCGATCGGCTCGCGCATGGTCGAGATCGACGGCATCGGCTACGGCGCTTTCATCGTGCCGGGCCTGGTGATGATGGCCTTGCTGACCGAAAGCATTTCCAACGCCTCCTTCGGCATCTACCTGCCGAAGTGGTCGGGGACGATCTACGAGTTGCTGTCGGCGCCGGTGTCCTTCGTCGAAGCGGTGGCGGGCTACGTCGGCGCGGCGGCCACCAAGTCGGTGATCCTGGGCACGCTGATGCTGATCACGGCGCGGTTCTTCGTCGATTTCCAGATCGTGCATCCGCTGTGGATGACGGTTTTCCTGATCCTGACCGCGGTCACCTTCAGCCTGTTCGGCTTCATCATCGGGGTCTGGGCCGACGGCTTCGAGAAGCTGCAGATGATCCCGATGATGGTGGTGATGCCGCTGACCTTCCTGGGCGGCAGCTTCTACTCGATCGACATGCTGCCGCCGTTCTGGCGCTCGCTGTCGCTGTTCAATCCGGTGGTGTATCTGGTCAACGGTTTCCGTTGGAGCTTTTACGGCCAGTCGGATGTGGATATCCGGCTCAGCGTCGGCATGACGGCCGGGTTCCTGCTGCTGTGCTTGGCGACGGTGTGGTGGATCTTCCGCACGGGGTACAAGCTCAAGCGCTGAGGCGCGCCTCGCCCTTACCCCAGCCCCGCTCCCGTAAACGGAAGAGGGGCCTTGCCGTTGCTGAGAGGTCGGTCCTTCCCTGCGAGCGGGCCGGGGCGCAGGCGCGCACGGCGCCCAACCCTGCCGCACCCGCGCCGCGCGGAGTATGCTGCGCCGGTCCCGGCCCGGCCGCGCTGAGCGCAGTGCGGTCGTCGCGCCGGCCAGCGGGAGCCCGGGCGAATGACCGATCACCAGCAACTTCACCGTGGCCTCAGCGAGCGCCACATCCGATTGATGGCGCTCGGCGCGGCGATCGGCGTCGGCCTGTTCCTGGGCTCGGCCAATGCGATCAAGCTCGCCGGCCCCGGCATCCTGCTGGCCTACCTGCTCGGCGGCGCGGCGATCTTCATCATCATGCGCGCCCTCGGCGAGATGGCCGTGCACCACCCGGTCGCCGGCTCGTTCAGCCGCTACGCCCGCGATTATCTCGGCCCGCTGTCGGGCTATCTGACCGGCTGGAACTACTGGTTCCTGTGGCTGGTGACCTGCGTGGCCGAAATCACCGCGGTCGGCGTGTACATGCAGGTCTGGTTCCCGGGCTCGCCGCAGTGGGCCTGGGCGCTGGCGGCGCTGGTGGCGATGGGTTCGGTCAATCTGATCGCGGTCAAGGCCTACGGCGAGTTCGAGTTCTGGTTCGCGATGATCAAGGTGGTGACCATCGTGGTGATGATCCTGGCCGGGCTGGCGATGATCCTGTTCGGCTTCGGCAACCACGGCGTCGCCACCGGCATCAGCAACCTGTGGAGCCACGGCGGCTTCTTCCCCAACGGCGCGCAGGGCGTGCTGATGTCGCTGCAGATGGTGATGTTCGCCTACCTGGGCGTGGAGATGATCGGCCTGACCGCGGGCGAGGCGGCCAATCCGGCCAAGTCGATTCCGGATGCGATCAACTCGGTGTTCTGGCGGATCGTGATCTTCTACGTCGGCGCGCTGTTCGTGATCCTGTCGCTGTACCCCTGGAACGAGCTGGGCACCACCGGCAGCCCGTTCGTGATGACCTTCGAGCGCATGGGCATCCGCGAGGCGGCCGGCATCATCAACTTCGTGGTCCTGACCGCGGCGTTGTCGTCCTGCAACAGCGGCATCTTCAGCACCGGGCGCATGCTCTACAACCTGGCCCAGCAGCGGCAGGCGCCGGCGCTGTTCGCGCGGACCTCCGGCGGGGTGCCGCGCGCGGCGATCCTGGTCTCGGTGGCGGTGCTGCTGATCGGCGTGGCGCTGAACTACCTGGCGCCGGCCAAGGTGTTCGTGTGGGTGACCTCGATCGCCACCTTCGGCGCGATCTGGACCTGGGGCGTGATCCTGGTGGCGCACATGAAGTTCCGCGCCCGCCTCAGCGAGGCCGAGCGCGCCGCGCTGGCGTTCAAGGCGCCGATGTACCCGCTCGGTTCGTGGGTCGCGCTGGCTTTCCTGGCGCTGGTGATCGGGCTGATGGCCTACTTCCCCGACACCCGGGTGGCGCTGATCGTCGGCCCGGCGTTCCTGATCCTGCTGACGGTGCTGTTCTACGCGATGGGCTACCACCGCCGCGAAGCCCTGGCCTGAGCCGCGCCCGGCGGATTCGCCGCGAACGCCGTCCCGCCCGCGCGGGGCGGCGTTCGCGCTTATGACGCAGTCGGTTTTTCGTTGCCGGCCGGCACGGCACAATAGACGTTCCGATCCGGGCCGCGCCGGGGAGCGCGCGGTCCTGACCTCATCGGACAATGCCCGGACCATGCCCGAACCACGCACCGACCTGACCGCGCTGCTGGCGCGCGCCCACACCGCCATCGCGCAAGCGCGCGATGTCGAAGCCGTGCGCTTGCTGCAACAGGTGCTCGAGCGCGATCCGGACAATCTGCACGCCGAGTACCTGCTGGCGATCCAGCACGCCCAGGTCGGCCTGTACGAGCGCGCCGAGCAGCGTCTGCGGGTGGTGCTGGGGCGGATGCCGGAGTTCGTCGTGGCCCGCTTCCAACTGGCGCAGCTGCTGCTGATGCGCGGCACCGGCGGCGAAGCGAGCCTGTGGTTGGCCCCGGTGCTGGATGCGCCGGCGCCGCTGGGCGATTACGCCCGCGCCCTGCATGTCGCCGCTGGCGGCGAAACCGCGCGCGCCTGCCGCCTGATCGAGGCCGCCCAGCGCCTGCCGCAACCGATTCCCGAACTGGCCGCCGACATGCGCCGCCTGCTGGCGCAATGGCGAACGGCCGCCGCCTGAGCGGGCCGGCGAACCCGGCTGCGGTCGCTTAAACCCGCAGATTCACCGCGATCGTCGCCACCGCAGCGACCCCGATCAGCACGAAGTGCATGGTCTGCAGATTGTCCTGGCGGATGTAGTAGGCGAACCAGCTGCCGCCGAGCAGCATCAGCAAGCTGGTGGCCATCAACGCGGTCAGCGCGATCGTCGCCAACGCGGCGGGCTCGGCGCTGGCGCCGGCGTATCCGAACGCCGCGGCCCACAGCAGCGCCGCGCTGACCGCTTCGGCGATCAACACCAGGGCGAACACCGCGCGGTGCCAGTGCGCCGCCTCGACCCGGCGTCGCTGCAGCGGGGTCTGGATCGCCGGGGCTTGGTCCAGCGGCGCCATGCGCATGATCTGGCCGATGGCGAACACGCCGTTGCGGAACGCGACGAGGTTGTTGAACGCGACCAGGCTCAACCAGGCGGCGAGGCCGGCGAGCAGGACGAACTTGAAGGCGATCAGGCTGAAAGCTAGGGACATGGCGGGCTCCTGGAGGTCGACGCGCCCGCGGTGGTAGTGCGGGCTTTTGCTGATTCGACGATCCAGGACGGCGATTTTGGACATCGGCCGCCGAAAAATCCGCGGCCGGAAAAGCCGGTTGCAGGCGTGCCGGCGGCAGGCGTGCCAGCGGCAGGCAGGCCAGTAGGAGGCATGCCAGCGGGTGGGGCGCCGGCCCCGCCCGCGAAGGCGGCGCAGCGGCCGCGATTACTCGGCGTCGGAAGCCGCGGTCAGGTAGTAGGCCTCGACCTGGCCCTTGTGTTTCATCGTCATCGGGTTGCCGCGGCGATCGAGCGACTTGCCGACCGGCAGGCGCACCCAGCCTTCGCTGATGCAGTATTCCTCGACATTGGTCTTCTCCGCGCCGTTGAAGCGGATGCCGATGCCGCGTTCGAGCACGGCCGGGTCGTGGAACGGGCTGCGCGGGTCGTTGGAGAGGCGGTCGGGCGGGGTGTCGGTCATGCGAAAGGCTCGGTTCGGTTGGGCTTGCGGATGCTGCGGGCTGAGGGTCAGCCGGACGGCGTGCCGGCACGGCCGGCGGCGGTCAGGATACGCGCGTGGCCATCACCGGCCCAGTCCCGCGGTCGGGGAGGGAGGGGTAAGCTTCGTTTGCCCTCTGCGTCCCTGGCGATGTCGCGATGAATCCACTGTGGACTTACCTGCTGGGTGCCGGCCTGTTCGGCGCGGGCCTGTCCGCGGCTGGCCCGGCCGCCGTCGGCCCGACCGTTGCCGCGGCGGGGGCGGCGGCCGCGGAACAGGACGCCGTTCGGCCTGGCGCCGTGCCTGCGCAGCAGGGCGGCCGCTTCCGCGTCGCCGGTTTCGGCCGGGTCGCGTTCGAGCCGGATCTGTTCGGATTCGCCTTCGTCGTGGTCAGCGAAGCGGCCGAGCCGGGCGCGGCGCGGCTGCGGCACGAGCAGGCCGTGGCGCTGGCGCGCGATGCGATCGCGGCGCAGCGCGCCGAGCTGGACGAAACCGCGGCCGACGCGCCGGGCCTGCAGCGGCGCGACGACGCGCCGGCGACGCGTTATCGCTACCAGACCCGGTTCGCACTGCGCTTGCGCAGCCGCGAGGCCTTGATGCGTTTGCAGCAGCGTTTGGCCGAGCTGGGCATCGACGGGCTCGATCAGGTCCAGCCGCTGTCGCAGCGCCTGCCCGAGTACGCCAACCAGGCGCGCCGGCTGGCGCTGCAAGACGCGCAGCGCAAGGCCGAGACGCTGGCGGCCGCTGCGGGCTGGCGCCTGCTCGGGCCGGTCGCGGTGCGGATCGAAGACGACCGCCCGTGGTGGACGCCGCAACCGCCGACCGCACGTCAGTACGGCGCCCGCGCCTACAACTACGCTGCCGACGCACCCGTGCGCGGCAGCGAAACGACCGCGCAAGTCGAGGTCGAGTACGCCTACGCGCGCTAGCCGGCGCCGGGCGATGCGGCCGCCGGCACCGGCGCGTGTTGCCGTTTCGGTGCTGCGAACCCCTTGCCGCGCAATCGTCTGCGCCGCCCGAGAGCGGCGCGTGTAAATCCGTGCGCCGCGCCGACGCTGCATGCGCGGCACACGGCATGGCGATCCGGCCGGCCTTGGTGCAGGATCGGACCTCGCGCCGTTACGCCGGAACTTCTATGAACCTGCGATCCGTCCTGCTTGCCTGGAGTCTGACGATGAGTGTTGCCGCCACGCCCGCCGCCGCCGCCGCCCACGATCGTGCGACCGAGCTGCTGATCGGTTGCTATACCGGCCCGCAGTGTCGCGGCATCGCGCGCCATCGCTTCGATTCGGTCCAGGGGCGGATCGATCCGCAGCCCTTGGAAGTGATCGAAACCGACAATCCGTCCTGGCTTACGTTTTCCGCCGACGGCCGGCATTTGTTCGCGCTCAACGAGAACGGGCCGGCGTCGGCCGATCCGGTCGGTCGCGCCAGCAGTTACCTCCTGGCCCGCGGCAACGCGCGGTCGCAGCGCCTGTCGCAGGCCAATACGCTCGGCGACGAGCCCGCTCATGCGAGCGCCAGCGCCGATGGCAAGTACTTGTTCGTCGCCAATTACGCGGTCGCGGCCGCGCCCGGCGGCACGCTGGCGGTGCTGCCGGTCGACGGCGAAGGACGCTTGCAGCCGGCGGTGCAGGTGATGACCCATCTGGCCAGCGGTGCCGACCCCGAGCGACAGGCCTCGACCCACGTGCACGCGGCGGTGCCGACCCCGGACGGCCGCTATCTGCTCGCTGCCGATCTGGGGGCGGACAAGGTCTATGTCTATCGCTACGACCCGGCACGCAGCGCCGAGCGGCCGCTGCGCGCGGCGGAGACGCCGCATCTGGCGTTGCCGCCCGGCAGCGGGCCGCGCCATCTGTTGTTCGACGCTTCGGGGCGGCGCGCCTATCTGAGCCTGGAGATGAGCGGCGAGGTCGTCGTGCTGGAACGCGACGAGGATCGCTTGCGCATCGTGCAGACGCTGGCCCTGGACCCGGGCCGGCGCGAGGGCAATGCCGCCGCCGCGCTGCATTTGTCGGCCGACGGTCGTTTTCTGTATGCGAGCAATCGCGGCGAGGACAACCACATCGCCGTCTACGCGGTCGAGGCCGGCAGCGGCCGGCTCAGTCCGCTGCAACGCCGCAGCAGCGAAGGCCGCGGCCCGCGCGAATTCGCCCTGACGCCGGACGGGCGTCATCTGGTCGTGGCGAACCAGCACAGCGGTTCGCTGGTGGTGATCGCGCGCGACCCCGACAGCGGCCTGCTCGGCGCCACCTTGCAAACGCTGCCGGCGTTCGCGCCTTCGGACGTGAAGTTTGTGCCTTAGGGGGGGATTGGGGAATGGGGAATGGGGCTGAGGGACGTCGTTTTTGTGTTCCTCCCTTGGAAAAGAGGGGCTGGTAGGTGAGTTGCGTTGGAGGGCGCGCGTTTTTTGATGCGAAGCGCTTGCAACGACATCACGCTTTCAACATGCGATCCCCAATCCCCAATCCCACCCCAGTGCCAAAGTCTCGTTTCGACGCATCGACGGCGACGCAATGTGGCTCCGTTCGCGAAACGGGGCGTCCGGGGCTTGGTCGCTGCGCGTGCATCGCCGACACTGCCGGCCCCCAAGTCGCGAGCTCGGCATGCAGCGCCGCCCGCCGCCGGGGAGCGACCGGCGCTCGTCGTCTTCCGCCCGGCCTTCCATCGTTGCCACCGTCGCGCCGGTCCGTCCGGCCCGTCGCGACGTGCCGCTGATGAGCGGCGTTGAGTCGCCATCCGTCGGTTCCGCGCCGGTCGGCGCCGCTGCGCGCGTGGTCGCGGCGCTGCTGGCGTTGGTCTGCGCCAGCACCGCGCTGTGGGGCACGGCCAATCTGCTCGTCACCGCCGCGACCGGTGTGGTGCGCCAGCGCCGCGCTGCGTTCGCGTTCGCCGAACAGCCGCTGCGCTTCGTCCTGGAAGTCGGCGCGCAGGCGCTGGTGTCGTTGCTGTGCGCGGGGATCGCCTGCGCCGCGGTGCGCATCGCGCTCGGTCGCGATGGGCGCCGAGTTTCGCCCGCGGCGGCGCGACGGCGGTGGCGGCGTCCCCGTTTTGCGATCCTGGGCCGGCGCGCCCGCAAGGCCCGCCGCGCGCGCTAGCGATGCGCGCGTTGCGTCCGCGCGCCGCGTGCGGGGCGGGCGCCGATGTCGATCATCAGCGACGCCGATACGACCAGGCCCGGCATGGCCGGGCCTGGCTGCGCCGCGCATGCCGCTGGCCGACGTCCGTCAGCCGGCGTCCTTGAGCCGGATCGTGCCCGGCACCGCGCGGTTGCCTTGCTCGAACACCATCGCCAGCAGGTCCTCGGGGATCTGGCTGGTATGGAAGTCGTTGCTCAACACCGCGAACACTTCGTCCGGGGTCTTGGCCACGGCCAGGTGCTCGGCGACGTTGGTGTTCCACGGCGTGACCCGGCCCGAATCCAGGTCGGCCAGATGCTCCTTGCCGCCGACCGAGCCGACGTGGGCGCGGCTGCGGTCGCGCAGCTCCATCAGTTCGGCGCTGGTGAACTCCAGTTGCACGTGCTGTTCGCCGTCGAAGTCCTTGTTGACCTGGTCGGGCCGGTAGGCGGCGTTGAGGTAGGAGGTGAGGATCGGGTTGAAATCGCTCAGCACGATCTTCCACTCGGTCTTGCTGTCGATCGGCTTGCCGTCGCGGCCGACCTGGAACTGCACGTCGCTGGTCATGCCGTCGGCCGAGGTGTAGGTGTTCTGCTGATCGATCGTGCCGTCCTGCCAGACATTGCGGGTGATGGTCAGCTGGCTGTTGCCGCCGGCCTGCCACGACAGCGGGCCCAGGTCGATGCCCAGGCGGGTGGCGTGTTCGGCGTTGAGCACCTCGCTGGTGCCCGAACGCTGCACGCCGGGCGGGTTCCAGTCCGGCACGCGGCCGCCGTTCATGAAGTTCTGGTAAGCCTGCTGGCCTTCCGGCGTGGCCAGGTCGATGCGCGCGGTGCTCAGCGAGCGGTTTTCCATGCTGGTGTCGACGCTGAGCCCGATCGCCGCAGTGCCGGCGCGGCCGAGGCCGAAGAAGGTCGCGTTCTCCACGGTCTGGATCGGGCCGGCATACACCTCGACCACCGAGCCTTCCAGCTTGCGCACGCCGAAGCCGGCGCCGTCGAGTTCGGTGTGGTTGCCGGCCAGGGTGAAGGCCTTGTAGTTCACCGCGAAATCCGAGCCCTGCAGGTCCTGGCCGCGCATCAGCACCGAGGTGCCGGTGGGCATGTTGAGCGGGTCCAGCGGGTTGGGCATGCCGCTCATGTCGCCGCCGGCGAGCTTGGTCCCCTGTTGCGTGGTCACCGTGGCTTCGTAGCTCAGGCGAGTGCCTTCGAACTCGGTGTAGTGGCCGGAAATCGGCAGGCCCTTGACCACGTTCTTCAGCAGCGGCGAGCCTTCGATCAGCTCCTTGGCCTCGGGCGACACCTGGCGCAGCAAGGTCGCGGCCCGGTAGAGCTTGTTCAGCGGCGTCTTGCCGACGTCGACGCCGGCCTCGCTCTGCAACTGCACCGAGGTCTTGAACTGCTGGGTTTCCTGGAAATCGACGCCGGTCTGCACGTCGGACAGCTCGACCTTGCCTTCGAAGCTGAAGCCCGCCTCGGCGCGCACCGGAATGAAGGAGGGCGTGCCGATGCCGCCGAGCGGCGCGTTGTAGGTGACCTGGGTGCCGGGGTTGATCGCATAGGCGAGCAGGTCCTGCGGCATCGCGCCGAGCAGTTCGTAACCGGCCGCGATCTGCTGCGGGGTCGGGTTCGGCGGCAGCTCGACGCCGAAGTTCTTCAGCGCAGTGCGCGCGGTATCGATCGGCAGGTTGGTGACCGCTTCGGGGTTGGTCTTGGTCGAAGGATCGTTGCGCAGGTAGGCCGGCACTTCGGTCGGCTTGTCGGTGGCCTCGCCGACGATGCGCTTGAGTTCCTTGACGTAGGGGTTGTCGTTGAACGCGTCGCGCGCCTCGCCGTATTCGTAGCTCGCGGTGGCGCCGTTGAGGCCGCTGTCGCGGTAGTCCTCCCACTTCGGCTCGAAGCGGTCCAGCGCGGCCTGCGCTTCCTCGCGCCGGGTGGTGGTGAACTGGGTCACCCGCGGCTGGTAGACCGACTGATAGACCGGCGACGGCATGCCGTTGAGGTCGTCGGTCTTGGGCAAGGGCAGGCCGTTGATCGAGGCCACCGCCTGCTCCGGCGTCTTCGCCTCGGCCGGCTTCAGCGCCGGCGGCGTCTCGGCGCCGGGCGCGCTGGCCGGCGCCGCGGGCTCGTTCTGCGCGGCTTCCTGACGTGCGACCGAGTCGCGGATCGCCTGCTGGTCTTCCGGCGGCAGGCGATTGAACGTCTGCCAGCTGACGCCGCCGATTCCTCCACTCATGTCTTTCTCCCGATAGTCGCTATGGCAACGGATGCGCCGAAACCGCGACACGCTATCCAATGTCACAAATCGGCAACATTAGGGTTTACCCCAGGTGCGCCGGCGGTGGCGCACGACGCGTTCGCGCATTTCGCCGGGGCGCGCTTGCGGCGCTGCATCGCGTCCATACGGCCAGGGCGGTCGGCGTTCTGCCGCCTTCCGCCGCCGCGCTCAATTCACGAGTGATCGCAGTCGCGGAACGCGACATTGCTACCGCACGACCCATCGCGCAGCACTTGCCGGTCAGGCAAATGCAGTACAAGGGCGGCGCGGGAATTTTTAATTCTCTTGGGGATAAATATCATGAACGAATATTCCGGTGTCCGTTCCGCTGCCGTGCGGCACCCGCTCCGCTCCACCCTCGTCCTGGCCATGGCCGGCCTGATCGCGGCCGTGGCCGCGCCGGTCCTGGCCCAGTCGCGGCCGCCGGCCGCGGCCGAAGACCGCGCCCTGGCGCAACGCCTGCAGGTCGAAGAATCCCTGGCGCGGGTCGACCGCGCCCTGTACGCGAACTACTTCCGCCAAGCCTATGCGCGCTATCCCTCGATTCCGCGCGGCACCCTGGAGTCGGTGGCCTATGTGATGAGCCGCTGGCAGCACCTGCAGCCGGAGGCGGCCGGCTACGGCGAGCAGCACCAGCACATGCCGCGGTCCTACGGCGTGATGGGTCTGTACCGAGGCGAAGGCTTCGCCGATCAAGTCGGCGAGGGCGCGCGCCTGCTCGGCGTGCCGGCCGCGCGCGTGCAGCGCGACCCGTCGACCAACATCCTCGCCGCGGCCGCGCTGATCGACCGCGAGCTGCGCGCCGACGGCCTGCGCGCCGATGCGCCGGTCGAGGCCACCCGCGCGGCGCTGGAACGCTACGCCGGCTTCGCCCGCAGCGGCGCCGCGGCCAAGAGCGCGATCCAGGACCATGCGCGTTCCAGCTTCGCCTTCGACGTGCTGCTGGCGCAGGACAAGGGCGTCAACGATCGCGGCATCGTCGTGCCGGCGCGCGCGGTCGCCTGGGAGCGCGCCTTCGACGCGCGCAAGTTGGTCCAGCTGCGCGCGCCGTTCGTGCGCCTGGACGTGGCCAACGACAAAGTCGAGGCAGTGGGCGCTGCCGCATCGGGCTATGCGATCGACCCGCGCAGCGAAACCCTGACCGTGCCGGCGGCGAACTTCGATACCAAGAGCACCGACTACGGCCCGGCGCTGTGGGTGGCCTCGCCCTACCACTCCACCCGCACGTCCTACGATTCGGTCACCATCCACACGATGCAGGGCTATTACGCCGGCAGCATCTCCTGGTTCCAGAACAATCCCAACAGCGTCAGCGCGCACTACCTGATTCGCAGCTCCGACGGCCAGATCACCCAGATGGTGCGCGAGAGCCGCGCCGCCCACCATGTGGGCGTACACAACAAGACCACCCTGGGCATCGAGCACGAAGGCTTCATCAACAACGCCAGCTGGTACACCGCGGCGATGTACAACGCCTCGGCCGCGCTGACCCGGCATTTCTGCGCGACCTACAGCGCGATCAGCTGCGCCAGCGCTTACAAGGGCCCGGCCGGCAGCGGCATCAACGTATTGCCGGCCAGCGTCAAGGTGAAGGGCCACCAGCATTACAGCAGCCAGACCCACACCGACCCGGGCATCAACTGGGATTGGGCGCGTTACTACAACCTGCTCAATCCGGGCAGCGGCACCGGCAACGTGATCGACAGCTTCGAGAGCTCGGTCGGCCACTTCGACACCGCGCCGGCGTACTCGGGCAGCACCACCGGCATCTCCTCGGCCTCGCTGGCCGAGCGCAACTGCACCACGCGCAAGAACGGCGAATGCTCGCTGCGGGTGCTGCTGAAGGACGACACTGCGACCGCGTCGGACTGGGCGGTGCGCCTGCTCTCGGCCAGCGGCACGCCGGCCAGCAACGCCGCGCTCAACCGCGCCAACGGCAAGGTCGGGTTCTGGGTCTACACCGGCGCCACCGGCCTGAGCGCGGCGCTCGGCGTCGACGACAGCGACGGCACCGAGCGTTCGGTCGGTCGCGCGATTCCGGCCAATGCCTGGACCTACCTGGAGTGGCGCCTGGACGACGCCGCGCAATGGGACGCCTGGGTCGGCGGTGCCGACGGCGCGATCACCGCCTCGACGGTGAAGCTGGATGCGGTGTGGTTCTACCGCGACCAGACCGCGTACGACGTCAACGTCTATCTGGACGACGTCCAGGTCAAGTACTGATCGGCGCGTCGCGCAGGCCGGCTTCCCGCACCCGGCCTGCGCGCGCCCGGTCGCCTCGGCGCCCGGCGTTCCGTCGGGCGTCGTCTCCCGTTGAACGTTCACGCCGCGCCGTCACGGCGCACAGGGGAATCCATGTCCGATACTCCGCACCGCGGCCCGCCGCGCGCATCCGCGCGCCGCGTGCCGGTCTGGCCGGCGCCGCTGGCCTTGCTGCTGGCCGGCGCGGTCTTCGCGCAATGGCTGGCGCGCCCGGCCGCACCGCCGGCCGCGCCGACCCGCGCGTCCGGCCTCGCCGCCGACCCCGCGGCGTTGCGCCGACCGCTCGATATCCGCGTCCGCGATGCGGTCACCGGTCGCGCATTGCCCGCGCAGCTGCAACTGCAGCGCGACGGCGCGCGCGCGCTCGAATTGAACGCCGGTGCGCAAGGCGGCCGGGTCGCGAGCCTGGCCGCGGGCGATTACCGGCTGACTGTCGCCGCGCCCGGCTACGAGCCGCTGACCCTGCCGTTGCACGTCGACGCCGCGCCGAGCCTGCCGATCACGGTCTGGCTGTCGCCGTCGGCGCCGTCCGAGGCCCTGGACCTGCTGGCCTTGAAGGCCGCGGCCTGCGCCGACTGCGCGGTGTTCAGCGGTCACGTCTACGATCGCGGCGACGGCGCGCCGGTGGCCGGCGCGCGCGTGCGCAGCAGCCAGGGCGAGCAGGCCCTGACCGACGCGGCCGGCTACTTCGAACTGCAAGCGCGCTTGCCGCGTGCGCAGGCCGCCGATCGGGAGGCCTTGCCGGCGGACATCGAACTGCGCGTCGCCGGCGCCGGCTATCGCAGCCAGCGCCTGAGCGGCCTGCCCCTGCTCAACGACAGCCGCCATCTGATCGTCGATCTCGAACCCGGCGCCGGCGTCGCGGTGGTCGACCGCCGCCACGTGCAGGCGCGCGCGCGCGAACGCGCCGACCGGCAGCGGCCGGTGTCGGCGGCGGATCGGGCGCAGATCGACGCCGTCGCTGCAGCCCAGGCCGATGCGGCGCTGGACCCGGCGCGGCCGGCTTCGCGCGCCCTGGCCGAACGCTTGGCGGCGCAGGCGGCCAGCGTGCCGGTGCCGAGCAGCATCCGGGTCGGCACCAACTGCTCGGGCCGCTCCTGCAGCAGCGTGTCGGTGTACGCGTTCGAGGACTATGTGGGCCGCGGCCTCGACGAAGAATGGATCCCGTCCTGGGACGCCGACTCGCTGGCCGCCGGCGCGGTCGCCTACCGCAGTTACGCGGCCTATTACGTCGCCCATCCGGTCAACAGCCGTTATGACATCTGTGCCAGCACCTCTTGTCAGGCGTTCAACGCCGACAGCGTCTCGGCCACGGTCGCCGCGGCCACGGCCACCCGCGGCGTGCTGCTGACCCGCGACGGCCGCACCGCCGCTTTCAGCGAGTACTCGGCCGAGAACAATGCCTGGGACGATCCCTCCGACGGTCTGTCCTGCGTCAACAACGACCTCAGCTGCGGCAACGGCCGCAACGGCTCGCCGCGCAACAACTGGCCCTGCCTCAGCGACGAAGTCGGCCGCAACCGCGGCTGCTTCGGCCACGGCCGCGGCATGAGCCAGTGGGGCACCCAGCGCTGGGCCGCCAACCAGGGCCGCGACTGGCGCTGGATCGCCAATCACTACTTCAACGGCAACAACCAGCCCGGCGGCATGCGCAACGCCTTCCTCGCCAACGACGGTGGGGTCAGCGGCGGCACCGTGCTGATGGACGGGTTCGAGAACGGCGTCGGCCGCTTCGCCAGCGCACCGACCCTGTCCGGCAGCACCGTCGGCATCTCGACCGCCTCGCTGGCCCAGCAGGACTGCGCCACCCGCAAGAGCGGCAACTGTTCGTTGCGCGTGCTGCTGAAAGACGACCCGGCGGTGAGCGCGGCCTGGGCGGTGCGGCTGCTGTCCGGCGGCGGCACCCCGGCCAACAACCTGGAACTGGTGACCGCGCGCGGCCGGGTCGGGTTCTGGGTCTACACCGGCGCCAGCGGCATGACCGCCTCGCTCAGCATCGACGACAGCGACGGCACCGAGCGCGCGGTCGCGCGCGCGATCCCGAGCGGGCAGTGGACCTGGCTGGAGTGGGCGCTGGACGACCCGGCGCAGTGGAACGCCTGGGCCGGCGCCAGCAACGGCAGCATCGACGCCGCCAGCGTGCGCCTGGATGCGGTGTGGTTCCTGCGCGAACAGACCCGCTACGACGTGAACCTCTATCTGGACGACGTGCAGATCGTTCATTGATTTCCCCCCGCGTCGCGTCGTGGGCAACGGCGCGACCTCACCTGGAGCATCAAGCCATGCCTCGTTCCCTCCGTACCCGAACCGCCGCCGCGCTGTTCGCCTTCGCCGCCCTGTTCGGTTCCGCGGCGCAGGCCGCACCGAACTTCCAGATGCCGTTCCCGTGCGGCCAAGTCTGGTCGGGCCAGACCCGCACCAACCACAACCCGGTCAACTCGGTCGACTTCAACCGCGCCAACGACGAGGGCGACACCGTGGTCGCCGCCGCCGCCGGCACGGTCACGGTCGTGCGCAACCTGGGCAGCACCAGCTACGGCAAGTACGTGGTCGTCGACCACGGTGGCGGCTGGACCACGCTGTACGCGCACCTGAACTCGTTCTCGGTCTCGGTCGGCCAGAACGTGGCGATGGGCCGGCAGATCGGCACCGTCGGCAACACCGGCGGCTCCACCGGCGCCCACCTGCACTTCGAAGAACGCCTCAACGGCAGCGCGCAGAAGATCAAGTTCAACGGCAGCCAGATCCTGTACTTCGGCAGCAACGACTACACCAGCCGCAACTCCTGCGGCAGCAGCGGCGGCGCCAACGGCCAGGTCAACACCAGCGGCACCCCGCTCAACGTGCGCTCGGGTCCGGGCACTTCGTACTCGATCGTCGGCAGCCTCGCCGACGGCGCCAGCGTGACCATCCAGTGCCAGACCACCGGCAGCTCGGTCACCGGCACGTACGGCACCAGCAACATCTGGAACCGGATCGGCAGCGGCCGCTTCATTCCGGACGCCTACACCTACACCGGCTCGGACGGTCGCGTCGCGCCGCCGTGCTGATCGGCTGAGTCCTGCGTTTTCGCCGGCCGTTCCGCGCGTCCGGCGTACGCTGCGGCGTCCCCCCGACGCCGCAGCGTATTCTTTTGCCCGATGCCCCGCGTTCCTCGCTGCGCCGACTGCCAATCCCCAATCTCCCAATCCCCGCCGCAACATGAAACCTGCCGCCGTCCTGTTGATCGCACTGGCCTCGGCCGCGCTCGGCGCCGCGCTGGGCGGCGCCTACGTGGCGCGGCGCGACGTCGGTGCGGGGTCCGCGGCGCCGGAAAACCCCGCGGCGGCCGCGCCGAGGGCGACGGCGCCCGCGCACGATGCGTCCGCATCGCCGCCGGACTACGTTTCGATCGGCAGCGAGCGGGTCAGTTTCGAATCCTTGCGGCGCCGCGCCGCGTCCGACCCGGCCTTCCTGCGCGGCCTGATGCAGCGCTACCGCAATCAGACCGATCCGGTCGCGCGCGGCGAACTGCTGGCCCTGCTCAACGCCGTGTCCGGCGACGAGGTGCTGCGCCTGGCCCTGTCGTTGACGGCGAGCACCCGCGCCGAAGACGAACGCGACGGCCTGGCCTTGCTCGCCGCCTACCCGATGGACCGCGCCGAAGTGCGCGAGACCGTGCTGGCCAAGCTCGGCCAGGGCGGCGACCCGCAGCGCATGGGCGAACTGGTGGCGATGCTGACCCCGGCGACCATGCCCAGCGAGGACGCCGCGCCGGTGATCGCCGAACTGGCCGCGCTGGCGCGCCATTCCGATCCGTCCCTGCGTGCGCAGGCGGTGCTGCAACTGGCGCAGTGGGACGACGGCGAGCAGACCGAAGACCTGCTGCACCGCGCGATCCTGGACCCCTCGCCGGACGTTCGGGCCAAGGCCATCGCCGGCGTCCAGGGCTCGCGCATCCGCAGCGACCGGCTCAAGGAAGCGCTGTTGGCGATCGCGGCCGATCCGGCCTCGAGCGCCGCCGACCGCGGCGCGGCGACTTTCGCTTTGCAGCAGTTCCGTCTCAACCGCGCCGAGTACGGCATCTGGCGCCGCGCTCAGGCCCAGGCCGATGCCGACAGCGGCGAGGGCGGTTGAGCCGCGCGCTCAGCTGCGTGTGGCCGGCGGCCCCAGTCGCTGCATCCACTGCTCGCCGAACGCGGTCAGCAATTGATCCATATGCCGCGGGTCGCGCCGGTCGAACACATACTCGCCGCAGGCGCCGGCGTGCAGCGGGCGCTGTTCGACGTCGAAGCCGGCGCCGGCTTCGAAGCGATGTTCATCGCCCACCACGGCACGGGCGCGGATCGTGCCCAAGGCCTCCAGCGCATCGTCGTGGCGCTCGCCGTGGATCAGGCCGCGCGCGGCGACGTCGCCGCCGGCGAGGATCCGGCCGCTGCTGTCGATATGGCCGGCGCGCACGTGGCCGGTCACGACGATGCGCGAGGCCGGCCCGGCGTCGCGCAGTACGCCGTGGACGCTGAGGTTGCCGGCCACGACCAGGGCCGCGCCGACCGACAAGTCGCCTTCGACTTCCAGGTCGCCGACCAGGGCGCGGGGAGCGCCGTCGTCGAGTCGGGCGCCGGCGCTGCGTACCGTGCGCGCCGGCGCCAGGCGCCGGGCCAGGTGGGCCGCGCCGAACAAGGTGCCGCAATGGCACGGGGACAGGCGCCGGACCAGGGCGGCGAAGCTGCCACCCTCGACCGCGGCGGCCTCGATCGCGACGAAGTCGGGCGCCGGCGACACCGGCAGGGGCGGGGCGCCGGCCCGGGCCGCGGCGAAATCGGCCGCAGTCGGGGGCGCCAGGCGGGTGTCCAGTTCGTGCAACGGCATCGGATCGTCCCTGGCTAATGGGCCAGGAAGTATGAACAGCGTTCAGTTGGGAAACCTTGCGCGAATCCGGCGATCGCCGGCCCAGACCCGGACCTGCGGCACAAAATCGAACTAAATCAAGCTCCTACCGCAGCCGGATGGCCCCGGCGGCGGCCGGATGGGGCGCCGGGGCGGCTCCCGGGGACTGTGAACCCGGCTTCAGATTGCCGCAACGGCTGAACATCCATGCCTTGCGCCAATTGATTTTCGTGCTGGACACCACTACGGTGTGCGTGCTGAGTTCGTCAAGGGTCACCGTAGGTCGTGACCCGATGCCGTAGATCGCTGATCCACTCCATCGTTTCACCTGGCTTCCTCCTTGCAACCAGCTCAACGCCGCCGATGGCGGTATATCCATAGTTAAGTATGTTCAAGGAGTTAGCAAATGTCGGATCGTGAAGTCGGTACCGTCAAGTGGTTCAACGATGCCAAGGGCTTTGGCTTCATCAGCCGTGAGAGCGGCGATGACGTGTTCGTGCATTTCCGCGCGATCCAGGGCACCGGTTTCAAGAGCCTGCAGGAAGGCCAGAAGGTCTCCTTCGTCGTGACCCAGGGCCAGAAGGGCCTGCAGGCCGACCAGGTGCAGGCGCTCTGAACCTACGGGTTCTGCGTTGACCTCGCCGCCGCGCCCTCGGGCGCAGCGGCCGCGAAAGCCCGGCGCAAGCCGGGCTTTTTCGTTTTCGGAGCAGCGCTTGCCGGTGCCCGGCATTCGCAATCGGGCGGCTGGGCGGCGAGCCGCCGGACGCGCTTCCCAAGCCGCGCGCCAGCGCGCACCATCTGCGCGGTTTTCCCGAATCCGACCCCGATCGACCCGGCCATGAGCGCACCCGACAACGAATCCGATTACGAAGACGACGGCTACGATTTCGCCGACGACGACCGCGAGTTCGACGACGAAGCCCTGGTCTGGCAGTTGCTACTGCTGATCAACCCCGGCGACGAGGACACCGCGCTGCAGCAGTTCGGCCGCTTCCGCGAGGCGCGCGAGGAAGGCGGGGGCGGCGACGTCGCCGATCAGGTGCAGGAGATCATCGACTGGACCTCGGGCTACCTCGTCGACTGGAAAGACACCGAGACCTTCATCGACGCGATCGCACAACTCGCCGCGCGCTGGAACCTGCGCGTGGACTGGGGCGTGGAGGACCCGGGCGACGAAGACTTCCTCGCCGGCACCGACGTGCCCGAGCTGATGGCCCGCGCCTACGACCGTTTGCGCGAGCACGGCTACACCCTGTGGAACCGCGACACCGGCGGCGACGCCTATGCCGGCTGGATCGCCCTGCGTCGCGACGACGAGAACATGCAAGCCGTCTGCGCCGCCCTCGGCATCGACATCCGCCCCGGCAGCGACGCGTTCTGACCCCGCTTCGCGCAGGTCGCGGCGCTTCCTGCCGATAGCGACAACGACGGCAGCGACCACCACGACAACGCATCGCGGGGAGGCGACACCGCCCGCCTGTAGGCGCGGCGTAAGCCGCAACCGAGTGCGCGCAGACGCCGCAACGACGCTGTCGCCGGCCGAAACCGCGCCCACCCGCCAAACGACGCCGCGCTGCGAACCTGGCAGCGCGGCGTCAGGGCCGCCCGGCAACCGGCCGGCAACGACCCGCGATCAGCAATCCGGAATCACCGCGCCGCTATTGTCGCGGGCTTCGTCGTTGCCCCAGCGGCTCAGGTAATACGCCGACACCCAGGCCCCGGCCGGGCCGACATCCAAATCGGTCTTCAGCCAGTAATGGTTGTAGCTGTCGCCGACCCGCACTTCCTGCCCCCACGCCTTGCAATACACGTAGTGGGTGCCCTTGTAGAGCGTGCCCAGCGGAGTCAGCGTCGACGGCCACTTGTAGCCGGTGGCGTCGGCGAAGGTGTCGACCCAGTACTTGCCCGGGCTCGGCGTGCCGCCGCCGTTGAGCAGGGTGTAGTAGTTGGTCCAGGGGAAGTACTTGCCGGGGTCGTAACGGTTCTGGTTCTGGCTCAGCATGCCGTGCCCCTTGATCCGCACGCTGTCCGGGACCAGATGCCAGGTGTCGTAGCCGGGGCCGTTCCAGGCCGTGCGGCAGTCGATGCCGCGTCGCGCGCACAGGCTCTTGGTCAAGCGCGCCGACGCGTTGAGCATCGCGCTCGACCAGTTGCCCGCATCCGCGGCGCGGCCGTCGTGTTCGATGCCGACGGTGTAATTGTTGTGGTACTTGGCGTGCCAGGCCTGATGGTGCTCGCGCACCATCTGGGTGATCTGACCATCGGACTTGCGGATCAGGTAATGCGCCGAGACCTGCGCGCTTGGATTCTGAAACCACGCGATCGAACCGGCGTAGGAGCCTTCCATGGTGTGCAGGATCACCGCGCTCATCGCGTTGCCGGCGGTGCTGTAGTTGCTGGAGCTGGCCGGGTTCCAGATCGCTTCGCCGAAGTCCACCGCCTTGGTCGAGACGTCGCCGGCCGGTGCGAGGCGCACCTCGCCCGCCACCTCGCGCGCGAACGCATCGTCGACCCGTACGCTGCCGTCGGCGGCATCGACGCGCAGCGCCGGCGCGCGCAGCTTGCGCAGTTGCTCCGGCGCGAATGCGCGCTCCAACTGCAGGGCTTGGGGCACGATGCGCACGCCCTGCGCATCCACGCCGCGCTGCAGCGTGTCCAGCACGCCGAAGGCGAAACTCTGCCGCGCATAGGCGGCCAAGCCGCCGTCGGAGGCGCCGTAGCCGGCGTAGCGCGCCAGTGCCGGCGCCAGGTCTTCGCTGCGTGCCACCGCGCGGCTGCGCGTACCACCCTGGCTGGCGGCGAGCGCGCGGTCGAGCAGGGCGGCGGCGGCCAGGATGTTGCTTTCCGGGTCGTCGATCACCTGCTGCGCCGTACGTCCGATCAGGCGTGCGCCCTCGCCGACCTGATCGGCGAAACCGCCGCCGTGGTACAGGCCCATGACGCCGTAGGAGCGCGGCATGTGCAGATCGTGCGGATCCTGCGCCGGGTCGGGGCGGACGTGGTTCCAACCGGTTTCGGCGTAGGCCATCGCCTCCAGCGTGCCGGCGGGCAGGTTGGGATAGCGTGCGTAGGCGCGGCGGAAATATGCCGGATAGGCGGCGCGCTGGGCTTGCGCCAGCACCAGGGCTTGGGTCCGGTCGAATTCGAAACGCAGGCTGTCGAGACTGGGCCGCTCGGCGGCGCCGGCCGCGCCGACGGCCAAGCACAGTGCGCCGCCGATGACGGCAGCGAGAGGGTGCAGATGCATCGAACGATCTCCTTCGGAAGTCTGTATCCGTTGAAAGATGCGTATGGATCCCGTTCGATCATTGTCGTGAGCGATCGCTGCTGCGACGTGACACGCTGCCGGAAAACGATGCTGCGCACAGTTGTAATCTGTGGCCTGGCTTCCAGTCCGGCGCAGCGCGCCAGCGCGCTGCGCGTTCGCGCGCCGATGAATGCGGCGCCGCGCCGCAGCTTCTACCAACTGTCTTCGAGCATGCGCGGCTTGCAGGCCAGATATGCGCCGGCGCCCAGCACCAGCAGGCAGGCGGCGAGCATCGCGAACGGCCACGACCAGCCGTGGCTGAGGTCGTGCAGCCAACCGAACAGCAGCGGGCCCAGGCAGCTGACGGTGTAGCCCAGGCCTTGCATGAAGCCCGACAGGGCCGCCGAACCGGCCGGCGTGCGCGTGCGCAGATTGATCAGGGTCAGCGCCAAGGGAAAGGTGCTGGGGCCCAGGCCGACCAGCGCCACCCACAGGAAGGTCAGCTGCATCGGCGCCAGCAACAGGCCGGCGAAGCCGCCGAGGAAACACAGCAGGAAGCCGATCACCAGCGGGAACGGATTGGCGATGCGCACCGCCAGCGAGGGAATGCACAGCGCCCCGACCAGGCCCAGGGTCGAGAACAGCGCGACCATGCTGCCGCCCAGGGCTGCGCTGCCGCCGGCCTCGGTCAGCAGCTTGGGCAGCCAGGTGAACATGGAGTAGGTGATCAGCGAGGTCATGCCGAACATCAACGTCATGCCCAAGGCCACCGGCGAACGCCACACCCGGCCGCGCGCGCTCGGCGCCGGCGGTGCGGCCAGTTCCGGCGCTTCGTCGCCGCTGCGCACCGCGCGATCGTGCGTGTCGGCCAGGGCGCGAGCCTGCGCCGAGTCGCCGCGCTTCTCCAGCCACAACACCGCCAGCCACGGCAGCGCGGCCGCCACCGCGACCAGCGACCAGGAGCCCAGCGAGACTCGCCAACCGGCCTGCTGCGCCAGGGGCACTGCGGCCAGCGCGGGCAGGATGGTGCCGAGCTGCAACACGGTGATGTAGGCGGTGCTGAGCGTACCGACGCGGTCGGCGAAATAGCGCTTGACCAACGGCGGCAGCACCACGTTGCCAATGCCCATGCCGGCCAACGCCACCGCCGAGGCGGCGAGCAAGGGCCAGGTGCCGCCGGCCAATGAGCGTGCGAACAGGCCCGCCGCGGCCAGCGCCATCGCCAGCAGGGCGGCGCGTTCCAGGCCGATGCGATGCGCCAACGCCGGAGTAGCCACGCCGAACAAGGCGAATGCGGCGGTCGGCACCATGCCGAACACGCCGGTCATGGTCGAACCGAAACCGAACTCGTGGCCCAGCGCCTCCAGCAGCGGCGTCAGCGAGGTCACCGCGGTGCGCAGCGTGAACGCCGACAGCACGATGCCGGCCAGCACCCACGCGCGGTCCTGCCATAGCGGGCGGGCGGAGGAAGCGGCGGTGGCGGAGACGGCGTGAGCGCTCATGCGGGGATGGAGTAAGCGGAAACGCGCAACGAGCGCGAAAAGTGGCGGACAGGTGCGAACAGGACGGCGAAGGCGCGCGGCGCGGATTCGCGGACCGACAGTGTGGGCGCCGCACGAGGTGCGCGCCATAGCCGCGGCAGCAACGGTCAGTTGCGGCAAAGTCCGGTGAGGCCCAGGTGAAATCCACCGCGACGGTGCGCCGATGCGGGCTGCAGTCCGATGGCGATGGAACGCACCGATCCGCGCATGCGAGCGTTATCGGATTGAACCGGCCGCGGCGCGGCCGCATCGTGGGAGCCTTCCCGACAGCCTCGCGTACGGAGTTCGAGCATGAGCCACGCCGCATCCACGCCCCCGCGGATCAAGATCGACTTCGTCTCCGACGTGGTCTGCCCCTGGTGCGCAGTCGGTCTGAACGCGTTGGAGCAGGCGATCGCGCGGGTCGGCGACGAGATCCAGGTCGATCTGCATTTCCAACCGTTCGAACTCAACCCGCAAATGGTCGCCGAAGGCGAGGACGTCGATCAGCATCTGGCGCACAAGTACGGCCTGGGCCCCGAACAACTGGCCGCCAATCGCGAGGCCTTGCGCCAGCGCGGCGCCGCGCTGGGATTCGAGTTCAACGCCCGTAACCGCATCTACAACACCTTCGACGCGCACCGCTTGTTGCATTGGGCCGGTACCGTCGGCCCGGCGCAGGAGCGCGCGCTCAAGCACGCCTTGCTCAAGGCGTATTTCACCGATGGCCAGGACGTGTCCTCGCCATCGGTGCTGACCGCCGTCGCCGCCTCGGTCGGCCTGGACGCGCAGCGCGCGCGACAGGTGTTGGAGTCCGACGAGTACGCGGCGCAGGTGCGCGAGCAGGAGCGGTTCTACCAAAGCCAGGGCATACGCGCGGTGCCGTCGGTGATTCTCAACGACCGCCACCTGATCCAGGGCGGGCAGCCGGTCGAGCAGTTCGAGGCGGCCTTGCGCCAGATCGCGGCGATGCCGGCGGCATCCGCCACCTGATAAGGCGCCGCGCGCGAGCGTGCGGCACACGACGCGAGCGAGTTGCGACGTGAACCCCGGCGTATGCCGGCTTGTGCGTCGGCATGGCGCTGCGTAGCATCGTCGTCGCGGCCTCCGGGCCGCGACTCCCCTCGTTTGCCAGCCGGTTCATCGCCCGCCAGCCTTTTTTTTAAGGTGAGACGGGCAAGGGGCGCGCATGGTTGCCTTTGCGCCGCTTGCCACATTCCTGCCACAGGTTCGCGGCCATGCTGGGGCTTTCCCCCGCAAGGAGAGTCGCGATGGCGGTCCGGTTTGCTTCCGTTTCGACGGCCGCGATGGCCGCGATAGGCGCGATGTGCGCAGTGTTCGCCGATCCCGCCTTCGCGCTATCGGCGCAATCCGCCGCCGACCGCGCCGTATTGGCCCAGCGCTGGGCGCCGGTGCACTACCAGGATGTCGACCAAACCGGCGCGCATGCGCTCGGCGGCGCAGCCGACTACATTGCCCGTTACGACTTCGATGGCGACCTGGACGCGCGCAACAACTGGGATCGCGCCGGCCAGGCGGCGTACCCGCTGGCGGCGCATGCTTACTATTCGGTGGTCGAAACCGCCACGCACTGGTACATCACCTACCTGTTCTTTCATCCGCGCGACTGGACCGACTCGTTCTTCGACACTGAGCACGAGAACGATGCCGAGGGTGTGATGTTCGCGATCGCCCGCGACGGGTCGACCTATGGCCGGCTCAAGGCCGCGGTCACCGTCGCCCATACCGATTTTTTCTCCTATGTTCCGGCCGGCAGCGACTGGACCGGCAATGCCGAGAACGTCGACGGCACGCTGTCCTTCCTGGCTCACCAGGGTTTGCCGCATCCGGTCACCGCACAAGAGGCCAAGGGGCATGGGCTCAAGGCGTGGCCGGCCTATGACATCCGCGGCGATGGCGTGATCTATTACCCCTCGTCGAGCGTGGCCGAAGTACCGTCCGGCCCCGATGATCGCCATGTCCAGTACAAGCTGATCGATATCTTCGAGCCGGGTGGGCTATGGGAACAGCGCAACAACACCTGGCTGTTCTCCGGCTACGGCAACTTCGCCGGCGACAAGAGCGGCGGTTGCGGCAGTGGCGCGATCGGCTGCACGGCGAATGCGGCCAACGCGCCCTGGGGCTGGGACGACAAAGACGACGTTCCGGCTCGCGGCGCGTTGGCGAGCGATCCGGCCGCGCTGGCGGCGAACTACTTCCGCATCCCGGAGGCGAGCAGCCCGGTCTATACCTACAACCCGTATCGCTGAATCGTGACTTGGCTGATTCGGTATGGATCGGTTGCCATTGTGTTGCGTGCCGCCGGGCCAGGCCATGGCATGAACATGCGTGGGGTCATTGCGGCCTAGTGTGCCAAGCGAAATTCGGTTGCGGGACCTCGAGTGGCGTGGCAAATTCCCCGCGTCTTTGGCGCCAGGGAGGGCTTGGCCATGCAAGCTCGGCATTCGTTTCATACAGCGTTGTCTTGGGGTGTGTTGCTTGGGCTGTGCCTGATCCTACTGGTTCTGCCAAAGCCGGCGTCTGCATGCGAAGTGGAACTCAGTTACACGATATATCCGACGGACCATAAGTTAGAAGCAACGTGCGCTACCGAAGCCGAAGCCCAGCAGGCTTGCTATGCCTTTGTCGAGGCACTCGGATACAGCAGAAGCTCCTGTGTGGGAGCTTACGAAGCGGGCTGGCTTCGCAATAGCGGAAATTGGTACTTCGGTGTGTTCCATTGGGGCGAAAGAGCTGCGCCGTCGAAGAACGCCGGTGCGCCAAAGTGCCCGGGTCAATGCTTCGGCGATCCGATCAATGCCGGCAACGGCAACAAGTTCGAGTCCAAGACCGAGTACCGCGGCGAGGGCCCATTTCCGCTCGAGTTTTCCTGGACTTATAACTATCTGTTGCCACCGGCGCCGCTGCCGCCCCATTCGTTCACCTTGGGCGGAAACCGTACTTTCAACTACGGTAGCCGTGGGGCGCTATGGAAATTTTGGAGCCTGACGGACCAGTTCGTCGTCTCGCGTCCCGACGGCAAGATTGCCTACTTCAAAAAGCCGGAATCCGGCGAGTATTGGACTTCCTACCCGGGGAACGATCACCGTCTTCGCCAGCTCGCCGACGGCTGGGAGTACCAGGACGAAGACGGTCATTTCGAAATCTTCAACACGGCCGGGCTGTTGACCGAGCTGCGCGACCCGCAAGGCTTTCGGCAGACCCTGGAGTACGACGCCTCCGGCCGCCTGAAGACGGTCCGCGATTTCGCCGGCCGCACGCTAGGCTTCGACTACAACGCCGCCGATCTGATCTCGCAGCTCAACCTGCCGGACGGACGAGCGATCAAGTTCTCGTATACGGCGCAGAACCGCCTGGAAACCGTAGAGTACCAGGACGGTTCCACGGTCAAGTACCGGTACGACGAGGCCGGCTACATGGGCTCCAGCACTACGCGCTGGGGCGCCCTGACCGGCGTCGAAGACGAGTCGGGCGTGCGCTACTCCTCGACCCACTACAACTGGGATCTGGCCCTGGGCACCGAGTTGGCCGGGTCGCTGGACCAGTACAGCGCGGACTACGAGCGCGATGGCAACCGGACCTACATGGCCTACACCGCCATCGGCCTGCCCTCCGGTGCGAAGCGGAAACTCAATCTGACCTCGGCCAACGGTCGCATCGTGCCGTGGCGGATCGTCACCGAGTGCCCCGGCTGCGCGCCGCGCAAGACGGAGTATGTGTACGACGCCGCGGGCCGCTACGACCGCATCGACGACAACGGCGTCGTCAACGACGTCGACTACGACGCGCGCGGCCTGCTGACGCAGTCTGTAGAGGCGGCCAACGACACCGCCGGCCACCGCCGAACCACCCAGACCGATTGGCACGCCCGCTTCCGCGTTCCGTTGGAGCGTCGCCGGCTCGACGCCAACGGCCAACTGGTCGCCAAGAGCGTCTGGAACTACAACGACCGCGGCCAAGCGCTCACCGCCAGCCAGATCGACCCTGCCGGGCTACTGCCGGCCCGTACGACCACCTACCGCTATTGCGAAGCGGCCGACATCGCCGCGGGCGCCTGCCCGCGCGAAGGCCTGCCGCTGTCCGTGGACGGCCCGCGCAGCGACGCGGCCGATGTCGTGCGCTACTCCTACTACGCCAACGACGAAGCCGCCTGCGCGGCGGCGCCGGCGACCTGCGCCTACCGCAAGGGCGACCTGCGGAAGGTCGAGAACGCGCTCGGTCAGACCGTGGTGGAAGTGTTGGCTTACGACGGCGCCGGCCGCGCCGTTTCGGCCCGAGACGGCAACGGCGTGCGCACCGACTACGAGTTCAACGCCCGCGGCTGGCTGGTCGCGGCCAAGACCCGCGGCAGCGACGAAGCCAGCGAGGCCGACGACCGGATCGTGCGCGTCGATTACTGGCCCACCGGCTTGGTCAAGAAGGTCGCCTTGCCCGACGGCGCGTACGTCGCCTACACCTACGACGCCGCACGGCGACTGACCGATGTCGCCGACGAGGCCGGCAATACGATCCACTACACCCTCGACAGCCGCGGCAATCGGACCCAGGAAGACACCCGAACCGCCAGCGGCACGCTCACCCGCTCGTTCTCTCGCGTGTTCAACCTGCTCGACGAAGTCCAGGCGGTGAAGGACGCCGCCCAGAACGCCACCACGTTCACCTACGACAGCCGCGGCAACCCGAACCTCGCCACCGACGCGCTCGGTCGGGTCTCCGACCAGGACCACGACCCGCTCGATCGCCTGGTGCGCACCCTGCAGGACGTCAACGGCCTGGCGGTCGAAACCAAGCTGCAGTACGACGCCAACGACCGCCTGACCCAGGTCGTCGACCCCAAGGGCCTGAGCACGAGCTACGGCTACAACGGCCTGGGCGATCAGATCCGGTTGACCAGCCCGGACACCGGCGTCACGACCTACGGCTACGACACCGCCGGCCAGTTGACCAGCAAGCAGGACGCCAACGACGCGGTCGCGCACAGCTATACCTACGACGCGCTGGGCCGTCTGAAGACCCTCTCCTACGGCAGCGGCGCCCACGATGTCGAGTACGACCACGACACCGTCAATGCCGAATGCGCAGCGGGTGAAACCTTCGCCGTCGGCCGGGTCGCCGCGATGCGCACCGAGGGCACCGCGCTCAAGTACTGCTACGACCGCTTCGGCCGCGTGGCGCGCAAAGTGCAGATCGTGGACGGCCGCAGCTTCGCCCTGCGCTACGCCTACGACAAGGCCGGCCGCCTGCAGGCACTGACCTACCCGGACGGTGCGGTCGTCGATTACACCCGCGATACAGGCGGCCGCGTAACCCAGGCCCACGTCACGCCCGCGGGTGGCGCCCGTACCGCATTGTTGACCGGCGCGACCTACCGCCCGTTCGGCCCGATCGCCGGCTGGACTTACGGCAACGGCCGCAGTCTGAGCCGCGGCTACGACCTCGATTACCGCGCCAAGACCATCCATGACAACGCCAACGGTGGCCTGTCGCTGGGCTACGGCTACAACGAAGTCGGCGAGCTGACCGAACTCAAGGACGGCCTGCAGAGCGCCTTGCTGGCCAAATACGACTACGACGCCCTCGGCCGCCTCAAGACCACCCGCGACGGTCCCACCGGCACCCCGTTGGAAACCTACGGCTACGACGCCACCGGCAACCGCACCAGCCTGCAGCGCGCCGGCACGACGACGGCGTACAACTATCCGGCCAACAGCCATCGCCTGACCGACGTTGGCCGCATCGCTCGCGGTTACGATGCGGTCGGCAACACCACCCGCATCGGCGGCACGGCGAAGGAATTCGTCTACAACGCCAACGACCGCATGAGCCAGGTCAAGTCGGGCGGAGTCGTGAACCGCAGCTACCGCTACAACGCCCGCGGCGAGCGGGTCGCGGCTACGAATGGCGCCAGCGGCCCGGTGGCGATCTACACCTTGTACGACGAAGCCGGCCACTGGATCGGCGACTACGACGCCAACGGTGCGGCCCAGCAGCAGGCCGTGTGGCTAGGCGACGCGCCGGTCGGCTTGCTGGCCGGCGCGGGCGCTGCGCAGAAGCTGCACTACGTCCAACCCGATCACCTGGGCACCCCGCGTGCGGTGATCGATGCGGATCGGAACGTCGCGATCTGGTCCTGGAACGCCAAGGGCGAGGCCTTCGGCAACGATGCGCCGAATCAGGATCCGGATCAGGACGGCACCGCGTTCGTGTTCGATCTGCGGTTTCCGGGGCAACGGTTCGATGCGGTTACGGGGCTGAATTACAACTATTTCCGGGATTACGATGCGACTAGCGGGCGGTATGTACAGAGCGATCCGATCGGTCTAGAGGGTGGGATAAGCACTTACACGTACGTCGCCGACAGTCCTTTAAAGTTCGCTGATCCATTTGGCTTGGCCAAACTAATTTTGTTGCCGTCGGATGATCCTAATTATGCGGCTGCGGTAGCTGCTCCGGATATTGCAGGCAGGCTTGAGGTGTTTGCTCATGCAAACAGGAAGAGGGTCGCAAATATGGATGCCTATGAGCTGGCAAATCTCATTGGTGCAAGTGGGCTATGGCAGCCTGGCATGCCTATCAAGCTCAATGCGTGCAACACTGCTCAAGGTGAGGATAATATCGCCAGGGAGCTGTCGAAAGTTCTAGACACGTTTGTTAGAGGTGCAGATTCGCCGACAGTTACTCGGGGTGAGAAAGATCTCGGCCCTAAAAGAACTATCAGAATTCCGTTTACTCGATCGGTGATTCCCTATGCCGACGGCGGTTGGAAGGTTTATCTATCCGGAAGGCAGATATGAGAAAATATCTAGCGGGTGCTTTGATTTTGATCGCAATCTTCTTCGCTTGGGTTTACTGGTGGGCGCCGACCAGTACATGTGATGAATGTGATGGCTCTAGTGCAGCAGTCCTTACGGACGCGGCCGGATCGTATGAGCAAGCTGCGCGGAATGGTGAGTCGGAGAAGCAAGTTTACTACTCACTGGTCGGAGCGCTCGAAGGTAACAAGGAGCTAGAACGAAAGTACTTGGCATCGTTTAAAGCGATGAGTCCCGCACGGCAGCAGGGTTCGATTGCGGCAGTCGAAAGAATGCCGTCGTCAGATAGACGCGATGAACTGCTGGGCAAGATGCGGCGGCAGGTCGATGGTCGGTGAATCTTGAATCAGAGAGCTATCGGGGTTGTGTCAATGGGATAAGTGATAACTGATCAGAACACCTTCGGTTAGGGCTCCTGTCTAGTCTTTGTTGGAAAGCAGTGAGGCTAGGATGGTTCAGCATATAAAAGAAACGTTCGCTGTCATGGTGGCGATTCTGGTGTTGAGTGGATGCTCGTCTTTGCCCTGGAGTGCTGAATCTGCTGCTTCCAACGAGATTGATTGGCTGTCCTCTCACGGTGCGCCAATTCCGCTGGAAGCGAATGAGCTCAAGCCATCGGCCTATGTTGAAGTGGGCGGTAGCGAACTGTCGAAGGCTATCGAGTTGCTGAGGCATTCGAAGGTTGTTGGGCTCGAGGGCGATATCGAGCTTTTCTCCTCGGCGAGAAATCGGCTGGTGGGGCGGAGATTTTTCTTGCTGAGGGCCAAGAAGGACGACATCGAAGGATCGTATTCTGTCTTCCTGGCTAACGGTCAGGCGTTGGTTCTCTACAGCCATCTCGGCGGCTGCGGTGATGAAACAAAGTCTGCTCTGGTTGTCGCCTCGGAAGCTCCGATTGTTCAAGTGTTCGGTGGATGTTCTTCTGGCATGTGAGCGCACAGCATGGGCTTGCGGCGGTAGCGCTGCAAGCCGGTCATGGCGACCTTTCCGTTGAGCTGGCTTGAACTCGCTTCCCGTGGGGTTTCCTGAGTCTCCTCGGACGCCATAAATGAACGCTCCTCTGATTCTCGTCCTAGGCATGGCTGCAATTGCGCTGGCAGTCTGCCTACTTGCACGGAACGTCACGGCTCTAGCTGCCGGGCTGGTGACCATATGGCTGTGCATCTGCTACATGCTCCTGATCCCTTTCACGGGCGCCATGCGCATCGCCATCGCGTCGGTCGATCCACACTCATCGGCCTTCATGGCAGTTGGCACGGCGCTGACTATCTTGCTGAATGAAGTGACTCCGGCCAGATGGGCAATAGCGTTTCTGTCTCTTGCCTTGGTATTGGTTGCGTGGGTGAGATCGCGCCGGTGCTCGGCGTAGCAGGCGGAGATCGGTTTCAAGAGAGGCGGTATGGAAGCTGAAAGCAGCACGGGGTTAGGGGGGCTTTCCTTGTGAAGAAGTGTCTCGCTCTGGTTCTTGCGATTTTGTCGATGGCATTGGTAACAGGTTGCACTGCAGATCCCAGCCAGACGCACGTCGTCAGCCCGCAGTTCTCTCTTTGCATCGCGACTTCCGAGCCGGTCGCCGTTTCCTTGCGCGATGGCATCGATGCGACCCAGGGCGAGATCCGGGTGGGCGCCAGCAGGGCCAGCCTCACGGTCGATCTGCACCCTTATTACCCGGGCTTTCGCAAGATCGCGAAGCCCGAGCGCCTGGGGGCCGATTTGATATCCATCGATTCCGGCGTGTATGAGACTAGGGCAGGGGGAAGGCGGACCATGACGCTGTCCGCTTACGAGCTTGCGGACCGCGGGGTTGTGTATGTCGTGCTTGCCGGTGCGCCGGGAGAGGGGCCGATGCTGGAGCGGATTCGGGATCGGTTTTGCGCGTGCGGCCGTTGTTGATGGCCGCCGGTTGCGCGGAATGACGGCGGTTCTTGTAGGCGCGGCGTCCCGCGGGATTTTCTCCGGTCATGAGTCGCGGCGGGTGGGGCGACGGGAGTGATGGGGTTGCGTCGGGTCGCGGTGCGGGGTCGCATCGTCTTTGCTGCGCGACGTGGCTTCGGAGGGAGGTGTGGTATTGCACTGCTTCGGTGGTCGCGGCTCACGCCGCTCCTACAGGAGCAGTAGGGCTGCGCGGTGAGATTGAGGTATGTGGGGGCGCGGCTCGCGCCGCTCCTACCCCCGGTGGTGCGCAGCGGCCCATGGCCGGCGCCACCCACGTCGACACCATGTGAAACAAAACCCCGCATCCGGCAAGCCCGAAAGGCCCTTGCCGGGTTGACCCCGCGCGCCCAAAAAAAGAGAATGATCGTTCATTCTATGATGTGCCCGCGGTCCGTCCTGACCGCGCCAACGACCTGAGGCTCCCCCATGCCGTCGCGCAAGTCCATGTCCTATAAGGCAATTCTCACCGTTTCCGTGCTCTGCCTGGCGCTCGCCGCCTGCGGTGGGGGCGGCGACCAGCAGGGCGGTCCCGGTGGCCCGGGCGGCCAGAAGGGTCAGGTCACCGTGGTGACCCTGAAGCCGGAAACCATCACCCTGACCCGCGAGCTGCCGGGGCGGACCAGCGCTTCGCTGATCGCCGAGGTGCGGCCGCAGGTCAACGGCATCGTCGAGAAGCGCCTGTTCACCGAGGGCGGTCTGGTCAAGGCCGGCCAGCCGCTGTACCAGCTCGACGACAAGACCTACGCCGCCGACGCCGAGAGCGCCAAGGCGACACTGGCGCGCGCCGAGGCGGCGCTGAATTCGGCTCAGCTCAATGCCCGCCGCTCGACCGAACTGGTCAAGATCGACGCGGTCAGCAAGCAAGACGACGAGAACGCCACCGCCACGCTCAAGCAGGCCCGCGCCGACGTCGCCGCCGGCCGCGCCCAGGTGCAGAGCACCAGCGTGGTGCTCGGCCGCGCCCGCATCACCGCGCCGATCAGCGGCCGGATCGGCAAGTCGGCGGTTACCGCCGGCGCGCTGGTCACCGCCAATCAAGCCGAGCCGCTGGCGGTGGTGCAGCAGCTCGATCCGGTCCACGTCGACATCAGCCAGTCCAGCGCCGAACTGCTGGCCCTGCGCAAGCAGATCGCCGCCGGAACCCTGACCGAGGCCAGCACGCCGGTGACCATCCTGCTCGAGGACGGCACTCCGTACGAGCACGCCGGCAAGTTGGCGTTCTCCGAAGTCACCGTCGACGAAGGCACCGGCAGCTTCCTGCTGCGGGTGGTGGTGCCCAATCCCGACAACCTCCTGATGCCCGGCATGTACGTGCGCGCTCAGCTCGGTACCGGCGTGCGCCAGAACGCGTTGCTGGTGCCGCAGCAGGGCGTGTCGCGCGATCCCAAGGGCGCCGCCACCGCGATGGTGGTCAACGCCAAGGGCCAGGTCGAGCCGCGCGAAGTCCAGGTCAGCCAGGCCATCGGCGACAAGTGGCTGGTCGAAGGCGGTCTGAAGGCCGGCGACAAGGTGATCGTCGAAGGCCTGCAGAAGATCGGCCCCGGCATGCCGGTCGATGTGGTCGAGAAGGGCGCGCAACCGGCCAAGCCGGCCGCCGCGCCCGCCGCCGCGCCGCAGCAGTAATCGGAGAATTTCATGGCACGGTTCTTTATCGATCGCCCGATCTTTGCCTGGGTCTTGGCGATCATCATCATGATCGGCGGCGCGATTGCGATCACGCAGTTGCCGATCTCGCAGTACCCGACCATCGCGCCGCCGACGGTATCGGTGAACGCGTCCTATCCCGGCGCCTCGGCCAAGGCGGTGGAAAACTCGGTGACCCAGATCATCGAGCAGAACATGAAGGGCATCGACGGGCTGATGTACATGTCGGCGACCAGCTCGTCCGACGGCCAGTCCGGCGTCACCCTGACCTTCGAGAGCGGCACCGATCCCGACATCGCCCAGGTCCAGGTGCAGAACAAGCTGCAGCTGGCCACGCCGTTGCTGCCGCAGATCGTGCAGCAGCAGGGCGTCAGCGTGTCCAAGGCCAACTCGGCGTTCCTGCTGGTGATCGGCTTCGTGTCCGAGGACGGCAGCATGAACGGCGCCGACATCGCCGACTACGTCGCTGCCAATCTGGTCGATCCGCTGGCCCGCGTCGACGGCGTCGGCAGCACCCAGCTGTTCGGCACCAAGTACGCGATGCGGATCTGGCTGGACCCGGACAAGCTCAACACCTATAAGCTGACCCCGAACGACATCATCACCGCCCTGCGCGCGCAGAACGCCCAGGTCGCGGTCGGCCAGCTCGGCGGCACGCCGTCGGTGAAGGGGCAGCAGCTCAACGCCACCATCACCGCGCAGGACCGCCTGCAGACCGCCGAGCAGTTCCAGAACGTCGTCGTGCGCGCCAACGGCAACGGTGCGGTGCTGAAGCTGTCCGACGTGGCCCGGGTCGAACTGGGCCAGGAGGACTACAGCACCATCGCCCGCTTCAACGGCAAGCCGGCCACCGGCATCGCGATCTCGCTGGCCACCGGCGCCAACGCCCTGGCCACCGCGCAGGCGATCCAGGCCGAGCTGGAGCAGCTCAAGCCTTCGTTCCCCAAGGGGCTGAAGGCGGTCACCCCGTTCGACACCACACCGTTCGTGCGCGTGGCCATCGAGGAAGTGGTCAAGACCCTGCTCGAAGCGATCGTGCTGGTGTTCCTGGTCATGTACCTGTTCCTGCAGAACTTCCGCGCCACCCTGATCCCGACGATCGCGGTGCCGGTGGTGCTGCTGGGCACCTTCGGCCTGCTCGCGCTGTTCGGCTACTCGGTCAACATGCTGACCATGTTCGCGGTGGTGCTGGCGATCGGCCTGCTGGTCGACGACGCCATCGTCGTGGTCGAGAACGTCGAACGCGTGATGAGCGAGGAGGGGCTGACCCCGCTGGAAGCCACGCGCAAGTCGATGGACCAGATCACCGGCGCCCTGGTCGGCATCGGCCTGGTGCTGTCGGCGGTGTTCGTGCCGATGGCCTTCCTCGGCGGCGCCACCGGCGTGATCTACCGCCAGTTCTCGGTCACCATCGTCTCGGCGATGGGCCTGTCGGTGCTGGTCGCGATCGTGCTGACGCCGGCGCTGTGCGCGACCATGCTCAAGCAGATCGAGAAGGGCCACCACGCGTCCGACAAGGGCTTCTTCGGCTGGTTCAACGACAAGTTCGACCGCAGCAACAAGAAGTACCAGGGTGTGGTGCACGGCATCGTCACCCGCGCCGGCCGCTTCATGACCGTGTTCGCGGCGATGGCCGTGCTGATGGGCGTGATGTTCTTCCGTCTGCCGTCCTCGTTCCTGCCGCAAGAAGACCAGGGTTTCCTGTTCACCATCGTCCAGGCGCCGGTCGGCGCCACCCAGGAACGCACCGGCGAAGTGCTCAAGAAGGTCGAGGATCAGTTCCTCAACGATCCGGCCGTGGACTCGCTGTTCACCGTGCAGGGCTTCAGCTTCGCCGGCAACGGCCAGAACGCCGGCATGGCGTTCTCGCAGCTGAAGTCGTGGGAAGAGCGCGAAGCGACCTGGGGCGACCGCTGGCGCTGGCTGACCAGCTTCGGCAAGACGCCGATGCCGGACAACAGCGTCAACGGCGTGGTCGGCCGCGCCATGGGCAACTTCATGCAGATCAAGGACGCGTTCGTGTTCGCGCTGGCGCCGCCGGCGGTGTTCGAACTGGGCAACTCCAACGGCTTCGTGTTCTACCTGAAGGACAACGGCGCGCTCGGCCACGATGCGCTGGTCGCCGCGCGCAACCAGTTCCTCGGCATGGCCGCGCAGAGCCCGCTGCTGCAGAACGTGCGCCCCAACGGCATGGAAGACACGCCGCAGTTCCGGGTCGATGTCGACAACCAGAAGGCCTCGGCCCTGGGCCTGAACATCGCCGACATCAACTCGACCCTGCAGGCGGCCTGGGGCGGCCAGTACATCGACGACTTCGTCGACCGCGGCCGGGTCAAGCGCGTCTACATCCAGGCCGATGCGCCGTTCCGCATGGCGCCCAGCGACTTCAACCGCTGGTACGTGCGCAACGACAAGGGCGACATGGTGCCGTTCTCGGCCTTCGCCAGCACCCGCTGGGAGTACGGTTCGCCGCGTCTGGAGCGCTACAACGGCGTCTCGGCGCTGGAAATCAACGGCGAGGCCAAGCCGGGCGTGAGCTCGGGCGAGGCCATGGCCGAGGTCGAGAAGCTGGTCGCGCAGTTGCCGCAAGGCATCGGCCTGGAATGGACCGGGCTGTCGTTCCAGGAACGACAGGCCGGCGCGCAGACTCCGCTGCTGTACACGCTGTCGCTGCTGATCGTGTTCCTGTGCCTGGCGGCGATGTACGAAAGCTGGGCGATCCCGACCTCGGTGCTGCTGATCGCGCCGATGGGCATCCTCGGCACCGTGCTGGCCACCTGGCTGCGCGGCATGGAGCGCGACGTGTACTTCCAGGTCGCGATGCTGACCACGGTGGGCCTGTCGAGCAAGAACGCGATCCTGATCGTGGAGTTCGCCAAGGAGAACCTGGAGAAGGGCATGGACCTGATCTCGGCCACCCTGGCCGCGGTCGGCGACCGTTTGCGCCCGATCATCATGACCTCGCTGGCGTTCGGCCTCGGCGTGCTGCCGCTGGCGCTGGCCAGCGGCGCGGGCTCCGGCGCACAGCGCGCGATCGGCACCGGCGTGCTCGGCGGCATGGTCGTCGGCACCTTCCTCGGCATCTTCTTCGTGCCGCTGTTCTTCGTCGTGGTGGAAAAAGTGTTCGTCAGAAAGAAGAAGCACGCGCCCTCGGCGCAGGCCGCGGAAGGAGCGCACAGCCATGAGTAAGTTCTCCCTTCACGCTCTGGCGATCGCGGTCGCCCTGGCGGGCACCGGTTGCGTCAGCCTCGCGCCGAAGCTGCCGCCGGCCGAGGCCGGCATCCCGGCCGAATGGCCGTTGCCGCCGACCACCTCGTCCTTCGTCGGCGCGCAGCCGCTGAGCTCCGATCCGGCGGCCTCGCAGGAGGCCGCCGCGGCCGGCGGCGCGGCGGTGGCCGACATCGGCTGGCGCGATTTCTTCGTCGACCAGAACCTGGAAGACCTGATCGGTCGCGCGCTGGAGAACAACCGGGACCTGCGCGTGGCCGTGCTCAACGTCGAGAAGGCACGGGCCCAGTACCGCATCCAGCGCGCCGACCGGCTGCCGGCGCTGAACGCCACCGCGCGGCTCGAACGCACCGGCGGCGACAACCAGAACGTTACCGACGCCTATACCGCCGGCGCTTCGATCGCCAACTTCGAACTCGACCTGTTCGGCCGCGTGCGCAGCCTCAGCCAGGCCGCGCTGCAGCGCTACTTCGCCCAGGAAGAAGCCCGCCGCGCCGCCCAGCTCAGCTTGATCGCCGAAGTCGCCAACGCCTACCTGACGCTGGCCGCCGACCGCGAACTGCTGTCGGTGTCGGAGGCCACGCTGAAAAACCAGCAGGCGGCCTACGATCTGACCCAGAAGCGGCGCGAGCTCGGCGCCGTATCCGGGCTGGAGCTGAGCCAGGCCCGCACCCAGGTCGAACAGGCGCGCGCCGATGCGGCGCGCTACGCCGGGCTGGTCGCGCAGGACACCAGCGCGCTCAATCTGCTGGTCGGCGAACAGGTCGACCCGGCGCTGCTGCCGCAGAAGCTGACCGAGGGCGTGACCGGCCTGGCCGCGCTGCCGGCCGGCCTGCCGTCGGAGGTGCTGCTGCGCCGACCCGACGTGCTCCAGGCCGAGCACCTGTTGCGCGCGCAGAACGCCAATATCGGCGCGGCGCGCGCCGCGTTCTTCCCCTCGATCAACCTGACCGGCTTCCTCGGCAGCGGCAGCAACGAACTGTCGGGCCTGTTCGAGGGCAATACCCGGGTGTGGTCGGTGACCCCGGTGGTCAATATCCCGATCTTCCAGGGCGGCAAGCTGCGCGCGGGCCTGGCCTCGGCCAAGGCCGACCAGAAGATCGCCCTGGCCGAGTACGAGAAGGCGATCCAGGCCGGCTTTCGCGACGTCTCCGACGCGCTGGCGCTGACCAAGACCCTGGCCGAGCAGCGCCAGGCCCAGGAAGCGCTGGTCGAGGCCGCCGCCCGCGCCGATCAGTTGTCGACCGCGCGCTACAAGGCCGGCCGCGACAGCTACCTCAATCAGCTCGACGCGCAGCGCACGCTCTACGCCGCGCAACAGGGCCTGGTGTCGACCCGTCTGGCCGAACAAGCCAACCGGGTGACTCTGTACAAGGTGCTCGGAGGTGGCTGGAACGAGCGCAGCCCATGAGCACTCCGGGCAAGCCCACCGCCAAGGCCGAAGCGCGCGCGCAAGCCCAGCGCGAGCGCATTCTGGTCGCTGCGCAGAAATGTTTCGTCGTGCACGGCTTCCACGCCGCCAGCATGGCCAACATCGCCGAGACGGCCGGCATGAGCGCCGGCCTGATCTATCGCTACTTCAAGGGCAAGAACGACATCATCCTGGCGATCATCGAGCGCCAGTTGGAAGAAGCGCGTTCGGACATCGCCAAGCTGCACGCGACCAGCGACCTGGTCGCGGGCATCGCCGAGGTGTTCCAGCAGTGGCAGGCCAACGACCCGAACATCACCAGCGCGGCGTTGTTCCTCGAACTCACCGCCGAGGCCACCCGCGACGCCGAGATCGCCGCGGCCACCCATGCCTCGGACCGGGTGTTCCGCGCCGATCTGGCGGCCTGGTTCGCGCGCAGCCGCGAGGACGGCGGCCTGGGCGTGCCGCAGGATCAGGTCGCCACTCGCGTGCTGATCCTGCAGAGCCTGATCGAAGGCTTGGCGATGCGCGCGATTTCGCAACCGGATTTGACCGTGGATCAGGTGAAAGCGGCGCTGGAGCAATTCCTGCCGAACCTACTGTCGGCCTGAGCCGCAGCGCGCCGCGCATTCCGACGGGCCGCCATGCGCGGCCCGTTTTCTTTGCGCGGATCTCAGCGCGAACGCGCCAGCCGTTTGGCGATATCGCCGAGCGAGCGCATCGCCGCATCGATGCGGTCGTTCAGGGGATAGCCGCAGCTGAGCCGGACATGATGGCGATAGTCGCCGCGATTGGAGAACAGATGCCCGGGCAGGATGCCGATGCCGGCGGCCAGCGCGGCTTCGAACAGCGCCTGGCCTTCGACCCGTTCGGGCAGTTCCACCCAAAGAGTCAGTCCGCCGGCGGGTTCGGCGACGCAGGTGCCGTCGGGCCAGTGCTCAAGCACGGCCTGGCGATAGGCCAGGGAATTGTCGGCCAGAGCGCGGCGCAGCCGGCGCAGGCCGCGTTCCATGTCGTGACGGGCCAGGTAGTCGACCAGCGCCATTTGCGGCAGCGCCGCGGTCGCCACGGTCGAGAAGCTCTTGGTGCGCAGCAGCTCGGCCGTGCGGCGGGCGCCGGTCATCCAGCCGACCCGCAGACCGGGCGAGAGCATCTTCGAATACGAGCCGCACACCACCACATGTTCGCCGTCGTCGTAGCGGCGCATCGGCGAGGGCCGTTCGCCGGAGTAGGCCAACTCCCCGTACAGATCGTCCTCGATCACGATGGTCCCGTGCGCGGCGCAGACGGCGACCAGTTCGCGCTTGGCCGCTTCGCTGGTGAGGCTGCCGAGCGGATTGCTGAAGTTGGGAATCAGCAGCGCGGCGCGCACCGCGTGCCGCTCCAGCAGTTCGCGAGCATGCGCCGGGTCGATGCCGATGCCGGGCCGGTTGGGGATCTCCAGTACGCGCAGGCCGTGCGCGGCGACCGCCTGCAGCAGGCCGTGGTAGGTCGGCGTTTCCAGGATCACGATGTCGCCGGGGCGGGTCAGGCTGCGCAAGGTGAGGCTGATGGCCTCCATCGCGCCAGCGGTGATCACGATCTCGTCCGGGTCCAGGTCGACCCCGCATTGGCCGTAACGCTGGGCGATGAGCTCGCGCAGCGGGCGCAAGCCCTGCGGCGGCGCGTAGTTCAGCGCGGTGTCGGGATCGCGGCGCAGCGCGCGCGTCACCGAGCCGGCCAGCGCGGCGTTGGGCAGCAGCGACATCGCCGGTGAGGCCGAGTGCAGCGGCACCAAGTCGTGGCGCGCCTGCACGTCGAGCACGCCGAGCAGGGCCGGGTTGCGCACCGGCATCGGCGCGCGCGCGAGGTGGCGCATGCGCCCGGCGCGCGGCGCCGGCGCGCTGGCCGCGCGCACGTAATAGCCCGAGCGCGGACGGGCCTCGATCAGGCCTTCGCGCTCGAGCTGCTGGTAAGCCTCGACCGCGGTCGCCAGGCTGATGCGTTGATCGCGGCCAAGCCGGCGCAGCGAAGGCAGGCGTTCGCCGGCGCGCAGCACGCCGCGCTGGATCTGCCGGCGCATGCGCTCGGCGAGACGTTCGTAGAGCAGGTCCTGGGACATCGTCAACCTCGCGAGAGCCAAAGCCCGTCTCCGTTTGTGGGAGCGGGGGTGGGGTGAGGACCGGTAGAGGCCGAAAATTCCAGCGCCGCTGAGCCGCCCTCGACCCGGCCCTCTGCGCTCCGCATTTCCTGCGGTCGCCGCAAGCAGGAGAGGGGAAAGAGGCAAATCTGTACCGGTCGAAATCGATCCTAACTGAATCTGTATCGGTCCGCAGCGTCGGCCTACCCTGGCCTTCCCACGATCCGCCGCGTCCATTGCCCATGAGCACCGTCGCCGCTACCGTCGCGCCCGCCGCCGATTCGCGCGGCGCCTTGATCCAACTGCTGGTCGCCGAGCTGTTGATCGGCTCGGTCGGCGTGTTCGTGCACGAAAGCGGCCAGGACGCGATCACCGCGGTGCTGTTTCGCTGTGTGTTCGGCTGCGTATTCCTGATCGCCTGGGGCAGCGCGCGCGGCTTGTTCCGTGGCCTGCTCGGCGAGCGCGCGTTGATCCGCTCGGCGATCGTCAGCGGCGTGTTGCTGGTGCTGAACTGGGTCGCCCTGTTCGCCGGCATGGCACGCTCGTCGATCGGCGTGGCGACCATGGTCTACCACTTCTTTCCGTTCGTGGTGTTGGGCATGGCCGCGTTGTTCTACGGCGAACGCACCCGCGCCGCCGACCTGGGCTGGACGGCGATCGCCTTCGTCGGCGTGCTGTGTTCGGCCGATCCGTTCAAACTCTGGAACAACGCCGGCAGCGGCTATCTGATCGGCGTCGGCCTGACCTTCGTCGCCGCGATCCTGTGCGGCGCTTCGCTGCTGCTGTCGCGCAAGATCAGCCGCGAGCGGCCGCTGGCCGTGGTGCTGATCCAGTGCCTGGTCGGCGTGGCGATGTTGGCCCCGTTGGCCGATTACGCATCGGTGTGGAAGCCGGGCTCGCACTGGTTCTGGCTGGCCGGCCTGGGCCTGATCCACAGCGGCGTGTGCTACGTGCTGTTCTATTCCTCGTACCCGCGCCTGCAGGTCGCGACCATCGCGGTGGTCGCCTTCATCTATCCGGTGATCGCGCTGCTGCTGGATTACCTGATCTACGGCCATGCGCTGGCGCCGGTGCAGAGCCTGGGCGTGGCGCTGATCGTGCTCGGCACGCTCGGCGTCAATCTGAAGTGGTCATGGCGCCGGTCGCAGCCGGCAAGGGCCTGATCGCGCCGACGCAGCACGCATCGCTTTACTCGACCCGGTCCGCTCTCGACGCGGATCAGCGGATGTGCCGCTCGCCGCGCAGGGACGCGCCGGCGGGGATTTTAGGCGGCGGTGCGGCGCTGCTCAGCCGGTCTGGACCAAGCGCCAGGCGCCTTCGACATCGGACTCGACCTGCGCCCACGGCACCGGTTCGCGCCCGCACAGGCGCTCCCAGCCGACGGCGAGCTGATCGCAGATATCTTCCCAGTGGCGCTCGCCGTGATGCGCTCGCGCGCCCAGGCCGTAAGCGATGGCCAACTCGCGCACCCGGTGAGGAATGCAGTCGCCGCCGCACGGACCGGCGCCTTGGTACGACCGTCGCGGCGGTGCCGCACAGAGCCAATCGACATCCGTATGCGTCATGGGCGAAATCCGTTGGCATTGCTCTTGCATCCGAACAATATCGTCTTTACGTGAAGATAAGCGCGGCCAAATCCGGCCAACGCACACAGCGAGCGCGAACTCAGTCGCAAACACGCAAAGCGGCGACGCCGAAAGCTTTCATTTCGGCGTGGATCACGCGCGCATTGCGATGCGAATCTGAACCACGGGTGCGCGGCATCCTGAATCGATGTGCGGCTCGTCACGCACGCGAAAAAAGCGCCGCCCGAACGGACGGCGCCGCGAGCGCAATGCGCGCTCAACCCTTGATGCAGATCACCTGGCGCAAGGTGTGGACCACCTCGACCAGATCGGACTGCGCCGCCATCACCGCTTCGATCGGCTTGTACGCCGCCGGCGACTCGTCGATGACCGCCGCGTCCTTGCGGCATTCCACGTGGGCCGTGGCCGCACGATGGTCTTTGAGAGTGATCTTCCGCCGCGCTTCGGCACGGCTCATCAGTCGGCCGGCGCCGTGGCTGCAGCTGTGGAAGCTGTCCGCGTTGCCCTTGCCGCGCACGATGTAGCTGCGCGCGCCCATGCTGCCGGGGATGATGCCGAGTTCCCCCTCACGGGCGCTGACCGCGCCCTTGCGGGTCACCCACAACGACTCGCCGAAGTGCTCCTCGCGCTGGACATAGTTGTGGTGGCAATTGACCGCGGTCTTTTTCAACTGGAACTTCGGCAGCTGGACCCGCATCGCGTGCAGCACTCGTTCCATCATCGCCTCGCGGTTGTGGCGAGCGTAGTCCTGCGCCCAGCCGACGGCTTCGACGTAGTCCTCGAACAACGGCTCGCCTTCGAGCAGGAAGGCCAGGTCCTTGTCCGGCAGATGGAAGCCGAGCACGCGCCGTTCCAGCTTCAATCGCGCCAGCTCGATGAAGTAGCTGCCGATCAAGTTGCCGGTGCCGCGCGACCCCGAGTGCAGCATCACCCACACCGCGCCGGCCTCGTCGAGACAGATCTCGATGAAGTGGTTGCCGCCGCCGAGGGTGCCGATCTGCTTGTCCAGCTTGTCGGTGCGCAGCTTGCGGTGTTTGGCGTGGATCGCATCCAGCCGCGCCGCCAGCCCGGATTTGGCCAGGCGGGTGGCATGGCTGTCGGGCAAACGACGGTGTTCGCCGCCGCGGCCGTTGCCGACCGGGATGCAGTGCTCGATCGCCGAGCGCAGCTTGGCCAGACTGTCGGGCAGATCCTGGGCGCGCAGGGTCGTGCGCACCGCGGCCATGCCGCAGCCCAGGTCGACGCCGACCGCGGCCGGGATGATCGCGCCGCGGGTCGGCACCACCGAGCCCACGGTCGCCCCCTTGCCCAGGTGGGCGTCCGGCATTACCGCGATCCAGGGCCCGACGTGGGGCAGGGCGGCGATGTTGCGCAACTGGCGCCGCGCTCCTTCGTCGACCGTCACCCCGCGTACCCAGCCCTTGACCGGGACCGAGCCCTCTTCGGCGTGCAGCAGTTCGTAGCTTGATGTACTCATATCAGTGTTCCTTGTGTCGACCGCCGGCGCGGATCGGTCCGCGGTACTTGCCCGGCCGTCGCCGGGGGCGGCAACGGAAGTAGGCGTCGTAGATTTCCGGTGCGGTGTCGTTCTTCAATCGATGCTCGACCAGTTCCCGATGGTTCAGCTGTCGCTTCTCGCAGGCGTACAGGTCGCAACGCCCGTAGCGGCTGCAGCGCGCGCCGTTGCAGCGATGGACCGCTTGCTGCAACAGCATGTCGTAGGCGAATGCCTGCTTCATGCTGCGCGAGCGCGCGCCCGTCGCCGGGCGGGGCGCCGGCGACGGCACCTGGGCCAGCCGCACTTCGTACCAGATGCCATCGATTCGATGCAGTTGGGTCATCGCACCCAGAGTTCGGAACTCCGGCTGCCACCCGACGCGCTGTTCGAGCAACCTCTGATTCCGCGCGCGGCGCCGCTGCGCATCGGCGTCCAGCGCCGGCTGATTGCGCAGCAGTCGGCCGCTGTCGGGATCGACGTACAGACGCTGGCGGATCTCCGCCAGCGGACGAAGGCCGTACCAAGAGCAAAGCGCATACACGCCCCGATCTCGCCGCACCGTAGTCGCAGCCACCAGATCGGGAAGACTGCGTTCGATGTCGCGCCGCAATCGGTCGCGGCGGTCCAGCGGGCGGTACAGGTCGCTGTAGACCTCGTCCCAGGTTCGGCCGACCTGCTTTTCGAGATAGCGTTGCAACGGCCGCAGACTGCGCCGGTCCAAGCCCGGCAGGCGATGGCCCAACGGTTCTCTCGCCGGCCGTTGCTCGATGTCGCGCGGCGCCCGGTTTTTGCGCCGCACGCAGCCGACTGGCCGGCTCCGTTGCAGTATCCGGTCGTACATATCGTTTCGCATAGAAGATTTATTCCGATAGAAGCCGTCGCGACGCCAGGGCGCACGACGACGATGGCCGCTCCTGTGGGAGCGGCGTGCGTTGGGGGGTTAGGACCCCGGCGCTATCGGAATCCGGACGGCAGTGCCGTCCGGTCCTGCTTTCAGCCATGGCCCTTGAGGCTGACCAGTTGCTTCATGACTCCCTCCAGACCGCCGAACACGGTCAACTTGTCGATCTTCTCGGTGATCTTCTCCAGCGCCTCGAGCTCCTTCAGGCGCATCAGCACCGGGCTGTCCTCGATCAGCTTGGCGGTGTTGAGCAGGCTGCGGGTCGCGTTGGCCTCCTCGCGGCGGCGGATCACGTTGGCCTGAGCCGTTTTCTCCGCCTGCACCACGCCGTTGAGGATCTCCTTCATCTCGCCCGGCAGGATCACGTCCTTGACGCCCACGCCGAGCACCTCGATGCCGAACTCGCGGACCTGGCCGCGCACGTAGCCGAAGATGTCGGCGTCGAGCGAGGCCTTGTCGCCCAGCAGTTCGTCCAGAGTCTTGGCCGAGACCGCCTTGCGCAGGCCGTACTGCAGCTCGCGGTAGACGTGCTCGGCGTACTTGGCGACGCGGGTGCGCGCGGCGACCGGGTCGGTCACGCGCAGGCTCGCGGCCAGGTTGACCCGCAAGGACACCTTGTCGCGGGTCAACAGCTCCTGGCCCGAGACTTCCATCGCCTGCACGCGCAGCTCCACGGTCTCGACCGCGACGTTCTTGCGCAGGTTCCAGAACGCGTACGCGCCCGCCGCCAGCTCGCGCACGAACTTGCCGTCGACGAACAGCAGGCCGGCGGACTCGGAGGGCACGTTGCCGTACACGGCGACGCGCTCCAGCCAGCCGATCTGGCGCAGGCCGTCGACGAGCTCACGCTCGATCTCCAGACCGTCCTGCAACGCGATCGCGCGCACCCGGATATCGCCCAGTCCCTTCCAGTACAGGCGGCGCGTGCCGGGATTGAGCACATCGGCGATGCGGCCGTTGCGCAGCATCAGGCCGACTTCGTCGCTGCCGATGTCGGCCAGGACGAAGTCCTCGTACAGGCGCTCGCGCAGGCCGGCGATCAACGCCTCGCCGTCGTTGCCGGCGTAAGCGGTGTTGGCGATCGCGTGCGCGACCAGCTCCAGGCCGTTGCCGAAGTTGCGAAGCCTATGTACGCCCGGGCCGAGCACGCGCTCGATACGGCGATTGCGGTAAACCAAGACGCGCTCGGCATCGCCGACCACGACCTTCTTGTTCCAGAACATGCGATGTCTCCTTGTCGTTCCGGTGATCCGATCCGTGGTGGCATCCGTGGCGACCGAATCGGTTCGTCGCCGGGACGTTGGGGCGATGCGCATGCGCGTATCGCCGAATAAGTGGAAACGCCCCCGACGCCGTCGGCGCGAAACCCGCGTGCTGCCTGCGGGGCCGGTGCGTGCCGGTCGCGGCGACGTTCCCTGTCGCTGCGGCAGGCGCCGCGCCGGAGGCCGCGTCGAGGACGCGGGTCCGGCGCCGTCGCCGTTGCGGGGTTCCGTTGCGCCCCAGGCCGGCGGCGCGCTGCGGAACGCCGCGGGGGGCGTTTCCTGGTGCGGAACTTTCGTTCCTGTTTCTAAGCCGTCGTGAAAGGACGGTGGACAGCGGGAGTCGAACCCGCGACCAACAGCAATTGAGCTGTCGCTCTACCCACTGAGCTATATCCGAAAGGCGACGCATCGGATTCGAACCGATGATCCGCGGCTTGCGCCGCTGCTCCACCGTTGAGCTAGCGTCGTCGAGAAACATCCCGGCTCGGACTTCGGCATACGCCACGGCACAGCCGCGCGCACCGGACGGGATGAGAACCCGTGCCGCTGTAGTCCTTGCCTTGCGGATGCTTCGTATTGCCGCCTGTCGCCAGGCGGCAATGCGTTCGGGCGCAAGCGCCCTTGTTCTGCGATTCCCTACGCACGGCCCGTGCCGAAGCACCGGAGCACGGCGCTGATGCGCCTCGATGGCCTGTCCCCTTTCCTCTCGGATGCTTCGGGGAACGTAAGAAGTGGCGAAAATCCAGCCGTTTCCGACTTTTTCGTGAAATCCCTTTGCGAACGCCGAAACGAAAACGCCCCCGGCGTTAGTCCGAGGGCGTTCGCGTTCCTCGGGAGATCGGAGCGACCGATCTCCCATGGCGAATGGGAGTCAGTCCGGCGTGTGCAGTTCCTGCTGCCGACCGCGCTTCGACGAGGCGCAGTCGAACGACGCGTGGCACAGCGGCCCCGGCGCGTTCTGCTTGGCGATGTCGAAATGATTGAGCATGGGAAGGCGGTCGTTGGCGATTGCGTCGCGAGGACGATGGAGGCGCACGATACTCGTGAGAAATTCGTTATGCAAGACCGTTCGTCGCCGCACGAACGGATGCACGCGGTGCGATGCGCGCATCGATGCGGCGTTGCATGTGCATCGCGCGCATCGGCCGATCGCCGTTCGGACGGCGATGAAGGGTGAGCCGGAAGCCGACGGCTGTCGGTTTCCGGCGTGCGCTGCGCCATCGAATTCGATTTCGCGGCGCTCCCGTCGAATCCGCGAGGCTCAGTCGGAACGCAGCCGCGACAACAGCGTCTCGGTGTCCAAGACTTCGGCGAATTCGGCGTGCAAGGTCGCCAAGTGCGCGCGGCTGACGGTATCCGCATCGACGGTGCGCCCGTCGGCATCGACGAGGTCGAAGCAGAAACAGGCGTCGCCGACCAGCAGGACGCGGTAGCCAAGGTTGGCCGCGACTCGCGCGGTGGTGGATACGCACATGTCGGTGCTGACGCCGAACAGGACCACGGTGTCGACGCCGAGGCGGCGCAGACGCAGGTCCAGGTCGGTGCCGATGAAGGCGGCGTTGACCGACTTGGTCACCAACGGCTCGCCCGCACGCGGCTCGAAGCCGTCGCGGAATCCGTTGCCCGGATGCGAGGGGTGCAGGGTGGAATCGGGCAGGATCGAGTCGTGGCGGACGTGGATCAGCGGCCGAGCGGTTTCGCGCCAGGCGGCGAGCAGGCGCCGGCCGTTGGCTTCCATCGCCGGATTGTTGCGGCGTCCCCACGGCGCGTAGTCGAAGCCGCGTTGCACGTCGATCGGAATCAGGGCGGCATGAGCGAGGTCGGACATGGGGCGAGTCTCCATGGGCTGGGGCGTGGCGCGGACGGGAGGCCACTGTGGGCGCTCCCACAGGCCGGTCTCAACCCGGCAAAATGCCGGGCCGGCCGGCGCGACTTGCGACGGCGCCCTGCGTTGCGACCATGAAGATCCTCGACGATACCGACCGCAAACTGATCGCCCTGTTGCAGGACAACGCCCGCCTGTCGACCGTGGCCTTGGCCAAAGCGGTGGGGCTGGCGCGCAGTTCGGTGCAAGAACGCATGCAGCGATTGGAGTCGGCCGGGGTGATCGCCCAGTACACGGTGCGCCTGGGCAGCGGCGGCGATCCGTTGCGGGCCTGGTTGCTGCTGCGCTATGGCGAGGGTTTCAGCTGCGACGACGTCGTGCCGCCCTTGGTCGAACTGGCGCAGGTGCGTTCGATCCACAGCGTCGCCGGCGAGATCGATCTGATGGTGTTGGTGGAGACCGTCGGCCCCGGCGAACTGGCGGACCTGCGCGAACGGGTCGCGGCGCTGAAGGGCGTGGACGACGTGACGACGCTGCCGGTGCTGCGCACGGCGTTGGAGCGGGGGTGACGGCGGCGGGGAAGGCCGGCAGAGCGCACGGACCTTTCTCGACCTTGGCCCTCGGGGGATGCAGGCCCGGCATCAGGGGGGCAGCGCGTTCCCGCGCACGCGCCGGGCTATTCCGACTCCACCCCGGCCAGGTTCAGCACCCAGTCCGGTGTCCGCGGTTCGCCGGCGAAGAATGCTGCCGGTTTGCGTTCGCCGATCGCCCAGCGGTGCAGCCAACTCGGGCCGGCCGGGCCGAAATAGGCGTCGGCGCGTTCGTAGGGGGGGTCGCGCAGCGCTTCGTCCAGGCCGATGAAGCGGTAGCCGCGCTTGCGCGCCATCGCGATCAAGTCGCCGTAGGTGTCGGCATTGAGCAGGTTGGCGTGGATCAGCCACACCTGCGGGAGGTTGTAGCCGAGCAGGGCGATCGACTGGCTTTCGTAGTAGTCGAGCTTGGCGCCCATGTGGCGCAGGTAGTCGCGGCGCAGGCGCGCCTGGAGGCGGGTGTCGCCGCGCTGCTCGAGGCGCAGGTAGGCGCCGGCCCAGATCCAGTCGGAGTTGCCCTCCGTCACCGGGGCGATGCGGTAACCGTGTTCGCTAAGAAAGGCCTGCAGCTTCGCCTTGTCGGACGCGCTGCGGCCGGCGCGCAGATACGGATGGCGGAACCAGCGCGGTGCCGGGCGGCCGCTTTCGCGCGCCAGGGCCTTGAGCTGGCGCTCGCCGCGCAGGATGTCGGCTTGATAGGCCTCCAGCCCCACCGCATGCAGATCGGAATGACCGTAACTGTGATTGCCGAGCTCGGCGCCGGCGTCGAGCCAGTCGCGCAGCATCTGCAGGCGCTGGGGCTCGATCTGTCCGCGGTCCTCGAGCTTGCCTTCGTTGACGAAGCCGACCACCGGCACGCCCGCGCCCGCGATCGCGGCGACCAGGCGCCGATGCCCGGGCAGGGCGTCGGCGGTGGCGATCGAGGGCAGCGGGACCCAGGGCAGGTCGTCCACGGTCAGGGCGATGCGCCGGTCCGGCGGCGCGGCGGCGGCATCGCCACCGATCGCCAGGCCGAGCGAAAGCAGGAGGGCGAGCAACGGCGACGGCGGACGCATGCGGCATTCTCGGGCGGGCGACGCGGCGATCATCGCCGCGGCGCTGCCGAGTGCCTAGCGATTTTCGGACGGACCGCGGCAAGCGGCGACCGCGGTCCGGTCCGGTTGCGATGGCGGTCGCGTCAGCCCAGCCGGCGCGAGATGAAGTAGTACGCCAGATTGCCCAGGCCGCAGGCGGCCAGCAGCACCGCGACCATGCCCGGGGTGACCTCGCGCCAGCCGGCGGCCTCGATCACGCCGAATGCGGCGGCGAGCAGGACCAGGACGATGCCCCAGCGCAGCGCGCCGTGGCGGCGGCGCTGGTCTTCGTCGCGGGCCATCGAGCGCAGCAGTTCGTCGGCGCCGCCGGTAGACAGCAGTTTGCTGCGGAAGCGCGCCTCGACGGCGATCTTGATCGCCATGACGATGCAGATGAACAGGGTGATCGGAATCAGGACTTCGAGATCCATGGGGTGCCTCGGCAGTGGGTCGGGTGGGTTCGGAGCAAGAGATACGGCCGGGCCGGAGTCGGTTGCAGCCGATCCGGCGGGCCGGGAAACGCCCGACGTCACGTCTTGGGTATGTTGTGTGTCATATTTGACCGGGTATCGACGTCACTGCAACCGATCCCGCCATGTCCGCATCCTTGATCGGATGACCGGTGAATCCGACCATCCCGACCGCCTGCTGGTGACCGCCGTGCTCGAGCGCGCCCCAGGCGCATTCGAGCGTCTGGTGCGCGAGTACCAGGGCCTGTGCTGGCACATCATCCAGCGCATGGTGCGGCACCCGGACGATACCCGCGAGCTGTGCCAGGAGGCGTTCCTGCGGGTGCACCAGTGTTTGCACCAGTACCGTCACGAGAGTCCGCTCAAGTCCTGGATCGGCCAGGTCGCCTACTCGGTGGCCAAGCGCCACTTGGAGCGCAAGCGGATTCCGATCGTGGAGGTCGCCGATGACGACGATGCGCTGTCGCCGCTGGACAGCGTCAGCGACGGCTTCGACCTGGAGGCAGCCTGCGCCGACGAAGAGATCGCCGCCGGCCTGCACGCCGAGATCGAGGCCCTGCCGCCCCTGCAACGCACCCTGTTGACCCTGTATCACTTGGAAGAACTGCCGATCGGCGAGATCGCCGCGATGACCGGCCTCGCCGAGGGTACGATTAAAAGCCACCTGTTCCGGAGCCGGGCGCGGCTGCGCCAGCGCCTGGAAGCCCGGTTGGGAGAATTCGCATGAACCGCACGCAGCCCCCTGTCGATCCTTCCGATGCCCGCGATCCGGCCGTCGCCCGCGAATGGCGATTGCAGGAGCGGGCCATGCGCGAGGAGCGCGACGGCGCGCCGATGGACGCCGACGATCCGCGTCTGGCCCAGTATCGTCTGCTCAGCCGCGCCTTGCGTGCGCCGGTGATGGAGCCGATTCCCTATGGTTTCGCCCAGCAGGTCGCGCGCAGCGTCGAAGCGGCGACGCAGAACAGCGACCGGTTGGAGCGCTGGCTGCAGCAGGGGCTGCTGGCCGGCCTGGGGCTCGCCGGCGTGGCGACGGCTGCGCTCGGCGGCGCGCAATGGTGGACGGCGTTCGCCGCCGGCGTCGACTTGCTGCCCGAAGGCAGCCTGACCTGGGGCCTGGTCGTGGCCGCCTGTTGCATCGTTACCTGGGGCTGGGACGGCGCGATGCGCAGCGTCGGCTTGGGCCCGGGGGCCGCTCGCGCCGCCTGAGCGCGACAGCGAAGCCGCGCGGGCCCGGCCGGCGCCGATCTTATTGCCGATGGGGGCGCTGCATTTCCGCGCCGTCGCGGCCGCACTGCGATCGCGGTACGCCGTGCCGCACCACACAAGCGTTGCGTGAAGCGCGACGGGTTTGTGCGCACGCGCGCGCCGCGGCGCGCGCGGGCCCGGCGCGCCGCGCGAATGCGCGCGAACGCGCGTCGACGGCGGACTTCGATCCGCATGGAAATCGCGTACCGCGACGGGGTACGCAGTTCCGTGCCGGAGCCGGCAGGCGCGTGTCACCCAAGTAACAGCTATCCCCCGACCCCCTAACCAGACTCGCCTCACGTGCTCGACACAGGAGAGGCGAGTGATGGAACGTAACGAAACAGAACTCGGCGATTACGCCGCCGCCGACGCGATGTTCACCATCGCCTGGCGCGAGAATTTGCCGGAGCTGGAAGCGCGCGCGCGGCGGTTCGCCGAGGGCCAGCGCGACCGCGCCGAAGAACTGCTGGGCAACACCGCGATGAAGGCGTGGCTGTTCATGCGCAATTCGCCGCAGACGATCACCGACCCCAGCGGCATCCTGTTCGTGGTCATGCGCCATGTCTTTCTGGACAGCGTGCGCCAGCGCAACCGCGACCGCGAGGTGTTCGACCGCAACCGCGACATCGACAACGACGCGGCCGGTTTCGCCCACGACGGCATATCGGCGTTGCAACAGCTCGAGCTCGACGAACAACTCGAGCGGGTGATCGCGGCGGTGTCGAAGATGAGCCGCGAGCAGCGCCGGCTGTTCGCCTACCGTTTCATCGACGATCTGCCTTACCCGGAAATCGCCGCGCGGCTGCACATCAACCAACCGCTGGCGCGCAAGCGCGTGGAGTTGCTGCGCAACCGGCTGCGGACCGCGGTCGGCGACTGAGGCGAGGCCGATCCGCGCCCGAGCCCCGATTCCGGACGCATCCCTTGGGCCCGGCTTCACAGGCCGCCGGGGATTGCGTTCCTCCCGTTAGACCCACGCGACACCGTCATGCGGCTCAGGACGTCGGTCCTGCAGACGTTTCCTCCACCGACCGATCAAGGACAGGCTCATGGCCGCTCCCGAAACCCCCGTCAATTCGCAGATCACCGATGCAGTCACCCAGACCAACGTAAAAGTCGTCGCCGAAGCGCCCGCGCAGGCGATCGCTTCGCTGTACCAGGTATCCAGCCATTCGGCTGGGCTTTCGCTGCAGAACGCGGTGTACAGCCAACAGGCCTTGAACCAGATCTCGACGGCGGTGGTGTCCAAGGCGGTCGCGCTGATCATGTCGATCGGGGAGAAGTCGTGACGCGCGCAGCGCCGGCCCGGCGCGCATTCGCCGTGGCGATCCGATAACGCGGGAGAGCAGCGATGAGATGGTTCGGCAAGAAGAAGACGCCGCCGGCGCCCGCTGCGCCCGCGGCCGCCGCGACGACCGCCGCACCGGCATCGCCGGCGGCGGCCACGACGGCGGCGAGCGATTCCGCGCCTGCGGTTGCGGCGACGCCCGCTGCGGCCGCGCCGGCCGCCACCGGAGCGGCCGCTGCGCCCGCGGCGGCTGCGACGACGGACAGCGGCGCGAATCCGGCCGCCGCTGGCGCCGCTGGCGCCGCTTCCGCCGCCGGCACGAACGGCGGATCGGCGGCCAGCGCCGGGAGCGGTAGCGGCGCGAGCAGCGGTGGCGCGAGCAGCAGCGGCGGCGGCAACAGCGGCGGCGGCAACAGCGGCGGTTCGGCGGCCGGTTCAGGCTCCGGTGGCGGTTCGACCGGCGGTGCGACGCCCAAGTCGCCGCTGACCATGGCGCGCGATCGCGCCGTCGAGCAAAGCGAGGCTGCGACGCCGCCTGCGACCGACTCCTTGAACCCGCAGATCGTCCAGGCGGTGCAGTTCACCAACGCCGAAACCGCCTCGTACGCGCCGGCGCAAATCGCCACGGCGCCGGACATGATGATCAGCCAGGCCGCGGGCCTGGTCGCGCAGTCGGCGGCCGGCTATTTCGACGGCATCAGCAAGATCACCCTGGCGGCGCAAGGCATGCTGATGAAGCAGCTGACCCAGGATCTGGTCGAGGGGCAACTGGAAAAAGCCGCCGAAGACGCGCTTGGCATTCTCGCCACCGAGATCCTCATGGGCGCGGCCGCCGCGGTCGCCGCCGCATCCGGCGCGATGGAGGCCGAGTCGGCCAGCTTCGCCATCGATCGCATCGACCAGAGCATTTCCAAGTACTCCTCGCTGCTGCAGAACCGCAAGAGCGCCTAGGCCACGCGCCCAGCGCTCTGACAGGACCCGGCCATGGCCTATTTCGCTTTGCCCGCGATCGAGTTGCCGCGCTACCGCTTCGATTACGGCAGCCGGCTCGACGCCATCTTGCCGGTCGATGCGCCGGGCGTGAGCGCGAGCGCGTCGTTGATCTTGCCGGTGAGCTATCGCCGCCGGGACGGCGGCAGCCAGACCGAGGTCCAGACCACGGTCGAGGTCGTGCAGGGATTGCCGCTGTCGCTGCTCGGCCTGTTCGGCGGCGGCGCCGATGCTCGGCAGCGCGCGCACGGCACGTTGGCGCTGTTCGTCCAGGCGCTGCAATCGATGGAACGGCGCAATCCCCTGGCCGTGCTGGCCGCCAGCGCCGATCGCAGGCGCTATCGGCGCGGCGAGTGCGCCGCGGAGAACCTGTACATCGCCTGCCAGTGCCTGGTCGGTCCGTTGGGGCTGGACGCGCTCGGTGGTGCGTCGGCGACCGATCCGGTGCTGTATCGCAGCGTGCGCCGCGCGCTCGAGCGACTGCAACGGATGGCGCGGAACGACGCTCCGGCATCCGCATTGCGATCGCTGACGCCGGCGTTGAGCTACTTCAATGGCCGCATCTACGATGCCGGCGTCTACACGCCGCTCGACGACGCCTGCCGCATGCGCTCGCTCGCGCTGCAGCGCCTGCGCGTCGCGCCCGGCGGCGAATCGCGCTACCTGCAATGGATCGCGATGAGCCTGCGCAGCCTGGAGCAACAAGGCATCGCTCATGCCCAGATCGGCGTGGACCCGGATCAGGTCGCTGCGGCCAATGCGGTCGTGGCGGCCTACAACGGCGTCCGCCAGACCGCTTACAAGTTGCTGGTGCGGGTCGCGCCGGGCGCCGGGCCGGGCGGGCTGGCCGAGCAGTTGCGGGCACGCGTCCTGCCGGTGTTCCAGGACCCCGGCCTGAGCGAGGCGATCGGTATCGATCTGCGCGGCTGCGGCGTCGGCGACTATCGCGTCTGGCTGGACTTCCTCGCTGCGCAGTCGACGAGCCTGTCCCAATGCTTCGGCGCCGCCGCGGATGCGCGCGCGTTGCAGTTGTGCAACAGGATCGCTTGCGCCGACGGCGCCGGCCTGGCCGCGGACAACCGCTCGGCGATCGGCTATGCCATGGCCTATGCCCCGCGTCTGCCCGACGCCGGTTTCTACGCGGCTTATGCCGATCGCATATCGGCCGCGCTGGCCCCGGGGCGCGCCGACATCGCCCCGTTGGGCGTGTTCGACACGTTGTTCGGCGCCACCACGCTGAGCATCGATGGTCTGATCCTGCGCCGCTACGAAGCCGGCAGCGAACGCAGTCGCGGTCTGGTCGCCGAAGCCGGCCGGCGCGACACGATGGCGTTGTGCCAGGCCTTGGATCGGCCTTTGCCGGCCGCTGCGGTTTCGCTGCCGCCCGCATCGACGCCGCAGAGCGCCTACGCGACCCTGACCGCAGCGCAGTTCCCGTTCGGGTTCCGCCTCGGCCAGGCCTGCCATTACCGCGGCTACGTCGGGGCCAGGTACCCCTTGCTCGCATTCGATACCCGCCTGGACGAAGGCGCGCCGGCCTGCATCGGCCAGAGCGGGAGCGTCCGGCCCGGCTATGTCGATACCGATGCGCTGCAAGCTCTAGGCGACCGGCTCGCGTTCACCGGTCTGCAGGCGCTGGAACCGGCCCAGATCGATGCCTTGATGGACTTGGTGCGCGGCTCCGATTCGCTCGCCGACCTGCTGAGCCAGGGCCAGAACGTGCTGCAGCCGATGCTGGCCGCGGCGCTGGCGCCGATCGGCCCGGCCCTGAGCTCGGATCAGGGCTATGCCGCGTTCGCCGCCCTGGTCGAGGCGATGGTCGGCGACAGCGCCCTGCGCAGTCTGTGGTTCGACGCCTTGGCGCGGGCCTTGAACCTGTTCATCAACTGGCGCGCCTACCTGCTCGCCAGCGGCGGTCAGGGCGCGACGCATGCCGACGTACAGGACGCCTTCCTGCGCACGGTGCTGTTGCTGGCCTATGCGTTGGTGCCGCTCGATGCCGGAGCCGGAGCGCAGAGCCAGGTCGGCGCGCAACTGCAGCAGCTGGTCGGTGCCGTCGCGGCGGCTTACTGGCAGACCAGCGTCGGCCCGCTGGCCGCCAATACCGACGCGCGCACGAGCACCGTGGCCATCGCCGGCTACAAGGCGCCGGCGTCGGCCGTCACCGTCACGCGCAACGCCGCGCCGGCCTGATCGGCAACCGCATTGCGTATCGAATCCCTTGTAAGACCGGAGTTGGCCATGGACGAGAATCTGCACTGCCTGCTGCACATGGAACTGGAGGGCCTGTTCGACCCGCTGCGCGACGCCGCGGCACCGCCCGCCTGCGTGGCGCCGCCTGCCGCGAGGCCGGCCGGTGCGGATCTGGCAGATACGGATCTGGCCGATACGGATCTGGCCGAAGCCGTGCTCGCGCGCCTGCGCCAGCCCGACATGCGCGCGACGCTGGAGCGGCTGGCCACGCAATTGAGGCTGCACTGACATGGCGCGTACCGAGCTGACCGCCCGGCCGGCCGCAGCGGCCGCGCCGCATCCGGCCACCGTCGCGGCCGCCGCCGCGTCCGTGCCGGCCGCCGAACCGCCGAGCGAACTGGATCGGCAGATCGGCGTGTTCGCGCAGAAATGGTTCGACTTGGACCTGGACGCCGAGAAATGCCGCCAGGTCGCGAACCTGCTGAGCGCCTCGAGCGCGCCGCCGCCTCGCGCCCCGGACCCGGGGCGGATCGTCCAGGCCAAGACCGCCAGCGTGGTCGAGGCCGGGCGCGAGCGGATCCAGAAGGTGATCGAGCAAGGCCTCAATCGAACCCAGGAAACCGTGCGCAGCGCGACCCGCTCCGAACGCGAGGCCGAAGCCAATATTCTCGGCGCGGTCGAACGCGCCACCTCGCTGGAAGACCTGCGCTTGCCCAAGCCGCGGGTCGGCGACGAATCGGCGCAGCCGCCGCTGGCGCAGTTCGCGCATCAGCTGCAACGGTTGATCCGCGCCGAAGTCGACGCCTGCTTCCAGCAGCAGTTCGCGCCGCTGGCGCAGCAACTGCATTCCGTCATCGAAGCCGCGCGCAGCAAGGGACTGCTGCCGCAAGGCACCGAACCCTCGGAGCCGTCGCGATCCGAGCCGGCGAGCAAGGGCGGCAGCGACAACGCGAAAACCGCCGCGAAAACCGATCCGAACAACAATCAAAACAACGCCGGCAAGGCGCCATGATCGGCTTCACAACGCGATAGACGTTTCGTTACTAACCAACGTACGGCATGGGCCGTACACCACTTCAAGGAGTTCACCATGGCTTTCCCGACCGCCGTCAACGACCAAATCACCGATGCCGTCACCCAGTCCAACGTCAAGGTCATCGGCGAAGCGCCCGCCTTCGCGATGGGCTCGATCTACCAGTCGATGGCGCACTCGACGAGCATCCTGTTCGAGAACGCGGTTTCGGCGCAGCAGCAGCAGAACACGCTGTCGCAGGCCGCGACCAACCAGGGCGTGATGCAGATCTACACCGTCGACACGACCGCCGCCGCCGGCGCCACCGAGAAGGTCGCCCAGACCGGCGTGTCCGACAACCTGACCAGCCTGCTGACCGTGCTCAACGCGTTCAAGTAAGCCGAACGGTCCGACCGCTTAGATCGGCCGCGGGGCGCCGGTCAGCCAGTTCCGCTGCCGCCGGCGTCCGCGTCCGATCCGCTTTTCGATAATCGCCAACCGAGGACCTTGTTATGGCCTACCCCACCGCAGTCAACAATCAGATCACCGACGCCGTCACCCAATCCAACGTCAAGGTCGTCGGCGAGGCGCCGGCCTTCGCCATGGGCTCGATGTTCCAGGCCGCCGCGCATTCCACCGGCATCCTGTTCGAGAACGCGGTTTCGGCGCAGCAGCAGCAGAATTCGCTGTCGCAGGCCGCCGCCAACCAGGGCGTGATGCAGATCTACACCGTCGACACCACCGCCGCCGCGGGCGCGACCGAGAAGATCGCCCAGACCGGCGTGGCCGACAACCTGACCAGCCTGATGACGGTGCTGAAGGCGTTCAAGTCGCCGTACGGCTCGTAAGCAGCGCCAAGCGATGCCGGTCCGCTTCGGCGCCGGCATCGTTCCGGCTCCCGCACCGGCGCGCCGTCGCGCACCGCGGCGGACCCAAGCCGATCGCCGGGCTTCGACCGTCGAACTTCGCTCGACGAGCTTCGATCGCTGAGATCCGGCCGCCGGATGACGCCCTCGTCGCAGGCGTCGAAGGCAGACGAAACACCAAGGGGGGCGTTATGGAATCCGCAACCGGCCGCTGCCGCGGCCGTCTCGTGGCCGCAACCACGGCCGCGCGGTACCCGCTATGGGCATGAGCGCCGACGACGGCGTGGCGGTCCGGCGCAGGCGCTGGGGGGTGGACCGCTGCGGTCTGCTGCGCGGGTTGCCGACGGCGCTGCTCGACCAGGTCGCGCGCCACGCCAGCGAGGTCAACCTGGAGGAAGGCGACGCGCTGTTCTTCAAGAACGACCCCAGCGATTTCCTCGCCTTCATCGTCCACGGCCGCATCTACAAGTTGCTGTACGGCCCGGACGGCCAGGAACTGATCGTCGATACGATCGAAAGCGGAGAGACCGTCGACGAGACGCCGCTGCTCGACGCCCATCCGCATACCTTCACCGCGGTGGCCTACAGCCCGACCAAGGTGCTGCTGCTGGCGCGCCGGCATTTTCCGCTGCTGACCGCCGATCCGACGGTGATCGAGCGCGCCCACGCCTCGCTGTGCCTGCGCCTGCGCCACGCGGTCGAGAGCCTGGAAACCATGTGCCTGCACCGGCTGGAGTCGCGCCTGGCGCGCTACTTGCTGTCGCTGATGCGCACTCAGCCGCATGCGCGCGGCGAGGACTTCGAGGTGGCCTTGCCGCCGACCCAGAGCATCCTGGCGGCGATGGTCAACGCCAGCCGGCCGAAGTTGAACGCGCAATTGCAGACCTGGCACCGCAGCGGTCTGGTCAGCCGCAAGCGCAACATCCTGCGCATCAACGACATCGACCAGTTCCGCTGCAAGGCCTACCTCGGCCGCGAGGCCGAGCGCCCGACGTCGCCGCGCGCGCGCGCGGCGGCGGCCCGGCGCAGCGCTTGAGGCGCTGTCGCGGCCCCTATCGCTTCGCCTCCGCGCGATTCACTTCAGCATCGGCCCCAGCACGCTCCACACGTGATCGCGCAGCTTCGGCTGGGCGCTGGCGATCGGGTGCAGGTTGTCGGCCTGGAACGCATTGCGGTCGAGCGCGATCGGTTCGAGCAGGAACGGCAGCAGGGCGGTGCCGTGCTGGCGCGATAGTTCGCGGTAGTTGCGCTCGAAGCCGGCCGTGTACTCCTTGCCGAGGTTGGGCGGCATGCGCATGCCGATCAGCAGCACCTGCGCCTTGGCGGCCTTGGCGGCGAGGATCATGCGTTCCAGGTTGGCCCGGCTTTGCGCCAGTTGCAGGCCGCGCAAGCCGTCGTTGGCGCCCAGTTCGATGACCACCACCGAGGGACGGTTGCGTTGCAGTTCGCCGGCGATGCGCGAGGCGCCGCCGGCGGTGGTCTCGCCGCTGACGCTGGCGTTGACCACCCGCCAGCCCGGGCGGCTGCGGGCGACGCGCTCGGCGGTCAGGGCGACCCAGCCCTGCGCGGCCGCCAGGCCGTAGCCGGCGGACAGCGAATCGCCCATGACCAGCACGCTGCGCGCGGCCTTGGCCGCCGGCGCCGCGGCCGGCGCGCGCGCGGATGTCGACTGGGCCGGCTGGGCCAGGGCCAGCGGCGGGACCAAGCCGGCGGCCAGCAGTGCGGCGGCGGCCAGGGCGCGCGGCCATTGAACACGGCGGCCGGATCCCGCATATCGTGCCCTGGACCGTGATGTCGTGGACCCGACAGGGTTCTTAAGAATCATTTAATAACGTCTCCCGAAGATGCGGCGAGGCAAACATAAGCGCAAACATAAGGGCGATCATGGCAGCTTCCCACCTGGCCGATCCGATCATGGCCGATTCCATCGCCAAAGGCGTCGATGCGGACGCATCCGGGCACGCCGCGGTACGCGCGGCGACGCCGACGTTGCAGGTCGAGCGGCTCGGCAAGACGGTGGTCCTGCCCTCGGGCGAACTCACCATCCTGGACGGGGTCGGCTTTTCGATCGCCAAGGGCGACAGCGTGGCGATCGTCGGCGCGTCCGGCTCGGGCAAGAGCACCTTGTTGTCGCTGATGGCCGGGCTGGATTCGCCCAGCAGCGGCCGAGTGCTGCTTGACGGCGAGGCGATTTCCGCGCTCGACGAGGACGGCCGGGCGCGGGTGCGCAGCGAGAAGGTCGGGTTCGTGTTCCAGAGTTTCCAGCTGCTGCCCTCGCTGACCGCGCTGGAGAACGTGATGCTGCCGCTGGAGCTGCGCGGCGATCGCGACGCGCGCGTGCCGGCGCAGGCGATCCTGGCCAAGGTCGGCCTCGGCCAGCGCCTGGACCATTACCCGCGCCAGTTGTCCGGCGGCGAGCAGCAGCGCGTCGCCCTGGCGCGCGCGTTCGTGACCCGGCCGTCGCTGTTGTTCGCCGACGAGCCGACCGGCAATCTCGACACCCACACCGGTCAGGCGATCATCGAGTTGCTGTTCGAACTCAATGCCGACGCCGGCACCACCCTGGTGTTGGTGACCCACGACGACCATCTGGCCGCGCGCTGCCATCGCCGCCTGCGCCTGGACAGCGGCCGGCTGGTGCAGGGATGAGCGGCGCCGTCATCACGTTGGCGATGGCCTGGCGGCAATTGCGCCGCGACCTCAAGGCCGGCGACGTGCGCATCCTGCTGACCGCGCTGATCGTGGCGGTGCTGGCGGTGACCGCGGTCGGCTTCGTCACCGATCGCGCCGAGCGTGCGTTGGCGATCGAGGCCAACCGCCTGCTCGGCGGCGACGCGGTGATCCGCGCCGACCAGCCGATCGCCGGCAAGCTGCGCGAAGCCGCGAATGCGCCGGCGCTGCGCCGCGCCGAAGCGACCGAACTGCAGACCATGATCCGGGTTGGCGAGCGCCTGCAGCTCGGCGATCTGCGTGCGCTCGGCCCGGGCTTTCCCTTGCGCGGCAGCTTCCGCATCGCCGAGCGCGCCGGCGGCGCCGAGCGCGACGCCGACGGCGTGCCGGCCCGCGGTACGGTGTGGATGAGCCGCGCCGGCGCCGACGCGCTCGGCGCCCGGATCGGCCAGGAAATCGCGATCGGCGACGCGCGCCTGCGCCTGGCGGCGTTGGTGACCCAGGAGCCGGACGCATCGCTGGACTACTTCAACATCGCGCCCAAGGTATTCCTCAACCTGGCCGATCTGCCGTCGACCGGGCTGATCCAACCCGGCAGCCGGATCCGCTACCGCCTGGTGGTGGCCGGCGCGCCCGGTGCGGTCGAGCGCTTCGTCGCCGCGGCCAAGCCCGCACTGGGCCGCGGGCAGCGCCTGGAGACGATCGCCGATGCGCGACCGGAAGTGCGTTCGGCGCTGGACCGCGCCGGCCGCTTCCTCGGCCTGGCCGCGCTGGTGTCGGTGGTGCTGGCCGCGGTCGCGGTGGCGATGGCCGCGCGCCGGCACAGCGAACGCCATCTGTCCGGCACCGCGGTAATGCGTTGCCTCGGCGCCAGCCAGCGCCGCCTGGTCGGCATCCACGTCGGCGAAATGCTGTTGCTGGGCCTGATCGCCAGCGCGATCGGCGTCGGCCTGGCGTTCGCCTTGCAGTGGGCGATCGGCGGCTGGCTGGAGCAAGCCTTGAAGATGTCGATTCCGGCCGCCGGCTGGCTGCCGGCGCTGCAGGGCCTGGGCGTCGGCCTGGTGGTGTTGCTCGCGTTCGGCGCGCCGCCGGTGCTGGCCTTGCGGCGGGTGCCGGCCTTGCGCGTGCTGCGCCGCGACCTGGACCCGGCCGAGCCCAGCGCTTGGCTGGTGGCGATCGCCGGCCTGCTCGGGCTCGGCGGCCTGCTGTGGTGGAAGGCCGGTTCCGCCACGCTCGGCGCGGCCATGCTCGGCGGCATCGCCGCGACGTTGGCGGTGCTGGCTTTGCTGGCCTGGTCGCTGATCGTGGTGGTGCGCCGGCTGCGTTCGCGCCTGCGCGGCAGTCTGCGCTACGGCCTGGCCAACGTCAGCCGCCGCGCCGGCACCAGCATCGCCCAGATCTCCGCCCTGGGCCTGGGCCTGATGGCGCTGCTGTTGCTGACCTTCGTCCGCACCGACCTGCTCGACCGTTGGCAGTTGGCCTTGTCGGCCGATGCGCCGAATCGCTTCATCATCAACGTGCAGCAGGATCAGGTCGGCGACGTGCGCCGCTTCGTCGCCGACCAGGGTCTGGCGGCGCCGACCCTGTTTCCGATGATCCGCGGCCGCCTGACCGAGGTGAACGGCAAGCCCGTCACCGGCGCCGACTACGCCGAGCGCGGCGACCGCGCCAAGCAACTGGCCGAGCGCGAATTCAACCTGTCGGTGGCCGACCGTCTGCGCGCCGACAACAAGGTCGTCGACGGGAAATTCTGGGCGCCGCGGCGCTTGGCCGCGCCGGAGGTCTCGGTCGAAGAGGGCTTCGCCGAAACCTTGGGCTGGAAGGTCGGCGACACGGTCGCCTTCGACATTGCCGGGCAGCTGTTCGAGGCGCGCATCACCAGCCTGCGCAAGGTCGATTGGGAAAGCTTCCGGCCGAACTTTTTCGTCATCGCCTCGCCCGGCTCGATGGACGGCTACGCCGCCAGCTACATCACTGCGATCAGCGTGCCGCCGGCGCGGACCCGCTTCACCTCCGAGCTGGTCGAGCGCTTCCCGAACTTGTCGGTGATCGATATCGAACAGGTGCTCAAGCAGGTGCGCAACACCGCCGACCAGGTCTCGACCGTGGTCGAGGTGGTGTTCTACTTCTCGCTCGCCGCGGGCTTGTTGGTGTTGATGGCCGCGGTCAGCGCGAGCCAGGACGAGCGTCTGCTCGAGGGCGGGGTGATGCGCGTGCTGGGCGGCAGCCGTCGCCAGCTGCGCCTGGCCCAGGCCTCGGAATTTGCCGCGATCGGCCTGTTGTCGGGGCTGACCGCGGCGATCGCGGCCTCGGTGCTGGCCGGCGTGGTCGCGGTGAAGGTGTTCGATCTGCCCTGGCAGTTCGACTGGCGCATGGCCGCCGTCGGCGGCGGCGCCGGCGTCCTGGCGGCGTTGATCGCCGGGTTGTTCGCGACCCGGCGCGTGCTCGACGCGCCGCCGTCGGTGACGTTGCGCGAACTGCAGGGCTGACGCCGCCGCGGGCGCCGCACTCGGCGGCGCCCGCATGGATTCAGGCGCTCAGTTGCGGCTCGGCCTGGAAGCGGCGCGCGTAGCCGCGCTCGTCGGCGACCCGCTCGACTTCGTCGTCGGCGAGATCGGGGGCCGCATAGACCGCATACACCGTGGCGCTGTCGCGGCGACCGATGTGATGCAGCCGGTAGCGCGCGGTACCGCTGCCGGTGTTGGGCGGATAGTGCAGCGGCGGTGCGCCGCCTTCCAGATCGAGTTCGCTGTTGTCGACGGTGCCGCCGACGAAGAGGGCTCGCATCGCGCGGGTCTCCTGTGTGCTGGGCCGTAACGCGATCCTCCCGGGACCGGCGTTGGCGGGCGATGAAGCCGCCGTGCAAAGAACGCAAAACGGCGTCGTCGGCGACGAGACGTTCAGTCCCCGGGCGTCAGATGGCCGGAAAACAGCTTGCGCCGACGCCGGGCGCGCAGCCAGGCGGTCTGCACCAGCAGGGCGGCGGCCAGCGCCAAGGCCAACCAGGCCACCACCGTCGCGCCCGGCCGCGCCGAGGCCGATTGCGCCACGTACACTCCGACCAGCCCCCACAGCGCAGCGAGCACATAGCCGGCGTTACCGTGCATGCGCGCATTGAGCGCGCTCAGCAGCAGGGCCATCGCCGCCAGCAGAGCCAGGCTCCAGCCCAGCATGCGTTCGGTCGGCAGCAATCGATAGGCGACGATGACCTGGGCGGTGTTCAGGAACGCGGCCAACGACAGCCAGCCGGCGTGCAGCGAGACCGGCAATTTGGCCCACCAGGCCTGCGCCGGCAGCGGATCGACGTCGCGCGCCAGCCGCACCGCGGCCCAGGCCAGGCAGGCCAGGGCCAGCCAGATGATCGCCAGGGCCGGCCAGAACCATTGCTGCGAGAACACCGGCATCCACAATGCGGTCAGGGTGAAGCCGGCGGCGATCGCCGGCCGCACCCGGACCAGGGCCGGGGCGTCGCGGTAGCGGCTGCGCGCCTGCCACAGCGCGAACGACAGATCGAGCAGGAAGATCGCGCCCCAGATCGAGAACGCATAACCGGCCGCGACCAGCAAAGTGGGATAGCGGTCGGACAGGCTGCCGTTGTCGGGGCCGAACGCGCCGCGTTGCGAGAACCAGGCCACGACCGGCATCAGGGCCGCGGCGACGATGACGGGCAGGCGCATGCACGGGCCTTTCTGGATACGATGCCGACACCCTAGCCCGGGGCCGCGTAAAATCCTTGCGATGATCGTTCCCGTTCGCTTTCAAGACCGCCCCGATGCGCGCTGACCGCTCCGACGACGCGCTGGACACCCTGTTCCAACCCTTCGCCGACGGACTGCTGCGCTGGCCCGAGCAGGGCGGGGCCCTGTTCCTGCGTGCCCGCGACGGCATCGGCCTGCGCCAGCGACCGCGTCCGGGCCTGGTCTGCGAGCAAGGCTTCAAGCCCGATGTCGATGCCTTGCACCGCGCCGGCCTGGACACGGTCGATCTGGACGCCCTGGACCCGCAGCAGCGTTACCCGTTGGTGCTGGTCTTGCCGCCGCGCCAACGCGAAGAGGCGCGCGCGCTGTATGCGCAGGCGTTGGCGCGTACCGCGCCGGGCGGGCGGGTGGTGGCCTGCCTGCGCAACGACGAGGGCGCGCGCACCGGCGAGGCCGACCTGGGCCTGATCGCCGGCCCGGTCGCCAGCCTGTCCAAGCGCAAGTGCCGCGCCTTCTGGACCGCGCCGCTGCAGGGCCCGGCCGATCCGGCCTTGGCCGAGGCCTGGGCCGGTGCCGACGCGCCGCGCGAGATTCTCGATGGACGCTACCTGAGCCGGCCCGGCGTGTTCGCCTGGGATCGGGTCGATCCCGCCTCGGCCTTGCTCGTCCGGCACCTGCCGGCCGACCTGCGCGGCCGCGCCGCCGATCTCGGCGCCGGCTACGGTTATCTGGCGATGGAATTGCTGGCGCGCTGCCCCGGCATCGTCGCCCTGGACCTGTACGAAGCGCAGTCGCGCGCGCTGGCGCTGGCGCGCGCCAACCTGGCGCGCACGCCCACCGCGGCGACGCTGGAATTCTTCTGGCACGACGTCACCGCCGGGCTGGAGCGGCGCTACGACGTGATCGTCAGCAATCCGCCGTTCCACGCCCAGGGCCGCGAGGAACGTCCCGACATCGGCCGCCGTTTCATCGCGGTCGCGGCGCAGGCGCTCCATCCCGGCGGCCGGCTGTGGCTGGTCGCCAATCGCCATCTGCCCTACGAGGCCGAACTGGATCGGACCTTCGGCGAAGTGCGTACCGTCGCCCAGCAGGGCGGCTTCAAGATCGTCGAAGCGATCCGCCAGGCAGGCCGCGCATGAAGCTGGTCAAGTTGATCGCCAACCTCGGCTACGGCAGCCGCAAGGACGTGAGCGCGATGTTCCGCGAAGGCCGCATCACCGACGCCGCCGGCGACGTGCTGTACGCCGACGATCAGGTCGCGCACGAGGCGATCCGCCTCGACGGCGAGCCTCTGGACCCGCCGGCCGGCCTGGTGCTGATGCTGCACAAGCCGGTCGGCTACACCTGTTCGACCAAGGACCCGGGGCGGATCGTCTACGACCTGCTGCCGCCGCGCTTCCGCCTGCGCTCGCCGCTGCTGTCGCCGGTCGGCCGGCTCGACCGCGATACCAGCGGACTGTTGTTGATGACCGACGACGGCCAACTGCTGCATCGGATCGTCTCGCCCAAGGCCAGGCTGGCCAAGGTGTACGAGGCCCGTCTCGCCGCCGACCTGCGCGGCGACGAGGGCGCAATCTTCGCCAGCGGCGAGCTGATGCTGGAGTCGGAAAAGACGCCGCTGGCGCCGGCGCAATTGGAATCGCCGGAGCCGCGTTTTGCGCGCCTGACCCTGACCGAAGGCCGCTATCACCAGGTGCGGCGCATGTTCGCCGCGGTCGGCAATCACGTCGAGGCCCTGCACCGCTGCCGCATCGGCGGACTGTCGCTGCAGGATTTGCCGAGCGGGCAATGGCGCACGCTCGACGCTCACGATCTGGAGGTGTTGTTCCGTGGCTGATTCCGCGCCGGCGAGCTCCGCGTCGCCGATCGAGTTCGTGCCGCAGGCGGTGCTGTTCGACATGGACGGGCTGATGCTCGACAGCGAGCAGGCGATGCTGGAGACCTGGCGCGAGGCGGCGCTGACCGAATCCATCGATGCCGACGACGCGGTGTGGCTGAGCATGGTCGGGGTGCACGACCGCGCCAGCTTCGCGATGCTGGTCGAGACCTTCGGCGAAGAGGCGGCGACCCGACTGCGCGACGCCAGCTACCGCCTGTACGACGCCCGCGTCGCCGCCGGCCTGCCGCGCAAGCGCGGCCTGATCGAACTGCTCGACCTGCTCGATGCCCACGGCGTCCCCAAGGCGGTGGCGACTTCGACCCGGCGCGAGCGGGCCTTGGCCAAGCTGGCCGCCAGCGGCCTGATCGACCGCTTCGCGGTGATCCTCACCGGCAGCGACGTCGAGCATCCCAAGCCGGCGCCGGACATCTACCTGCTGGCGGCGCGCGAGTTGGGCGTCGACCCGGCGCATTGCCTGGTGCTGGAGGATTCCGAGCCGGGCGTGCGCGCCGCGCTGGCCGCCGGCGCCACGCCGATCCAGGTGCCGGACTTGATCGCTCCGGGCGAGGCGCTGCGTGGGTTCGGCCACCGCATCGTCGCGTCCCTGGTGCAGGCGCGCGAATTGCTCGCCGCGGTGCTGGCCGGCCCGGCGCAGCCGGCGCCGGGGCGCTGAGCGCGGGCGGCGTAACGCAAAGCAAGACGCCCTCCGGGACCCGCTTCAAGCGGTCGCGAGAGCCTTGGGCGTCCACTGCGTCCGCTGCATCTGCGGCGGGTTGCGTGTACTGCGGCTATCGCTTTGGCTGTGAGCGTCGCTGCGTCGCTGCGTCGCTGCGTCGCTGCGTCGCTGCGTCGCGACGCTCGTCGCACCCGCTTGTCTTTCCCCCTGTGAAAAACGGCAGGGGGATTGCTCTTGCCGTCGCTTCCGCCGCAGCTACGGTCGCGGCCGTCGGCCCAAGCCGGCCGCGGACCTCACTCCGCCGTCAGCTTGCGCCAACCCTCGTGCCCCAACTGTTCCAGAGTGGCCAGATTGCGTTCGACGATCACGTCCGGGTCCGGAAACGCGGCGACCGCGCGCTCGACGCTGGATTCGCGCAGCAGGTGCAGGGTCGGGTAGGGCGAGCGGTTGGTGCAGTTGCCGATGTCCTCGTAGGCGGTGCCGGCGAACTGGTAGTCGGGGTGGAAGCTGGCGACCTGGATCTCGCCTTCCAGGTCCAAGGCCGCGACCGCGCCGTCGGCGAGGTCGAGGAAATCGTTGAAGTCGAGAAAGTCGCCGAGCACCTGCGGATGCACGATCAGGGTGGTGTCGATCCGTTCCGGATCGCTCTGCTCCAGCAGCACCAGCTCGGACGACAACTCCTCCAGCAACTGCTCCGGCGTGGCCGCCGCGCTGAGCACGAAGCGCACCTGGCCCTTGGCCAGCACGGCCTTGGCGAAAGGGCACAGGTTCAGGCCGATCACCGCGCGCTCCAGCCAGCGTCGGGTCGCGGCGATCGGGTCCTCGGCGGTCATGGCGCGAGGGCTCAGTCGCGGAAGTTGTCGTACTGCAGCGGGCGCTCGAAGTTGCCGGCCTTCAGCAGGGCGATCGCGGCTTGCAGATCGTCGCGCTTCTTGCCGGTCACGCGCAGCTTGTCGCCGTTGATCTGGGTCTCGACCTTGAGCTTGGCGTCCTTGATCGCCGCGGCGATCTTCTTCGCCAGCTTCTGTTCGATGCCTTGCTGCACGGTGATCTTCTGCCGCGCGCCGGCGAGGTTGGTCTCGACATCGCCGAATTCCAGGCAGCGCGCGTCGATCTGCCGCGCCGACAGGCGCTGGCGCAGGATCGCGGTCATCTGCTCGAGCTGGAATTCGCTCGGCGCCGACTGGGTGATCGACTTGTCGTCGAGCACGAACTTGGCGTCCACGCCCTTGAAGTCGAAGCGGGTGCTCAGCTCGCGGTTGGCCTGGTCGACGGCATTGGTGAGTTCGTGGGTGTCGACTTCGGACACGACGTCGAAGGAAGGCATGGCGCACTCGCAAGATAAGGGGGGAACGGGGGCCAAGGGTAACGCAAGCGCCATGGCGATATGCACTGTTGCGGCCGATACCGGCGGTTTTTGCCGCTCCGGCGCCCCGGCGCCGGCGGATTGGCCGCTAGAATTCGGGGCTTCCCCGTTATCCGGAAGCTTCCATGCTCAAGACCGCCGCCTTCGCCGCGCAGAGCGCGCGCGCCCCGCTGGCCCCGTTCGAGATCGAGCGCCGCGAGCCGGGCCCGACCGACGTCCTGATCGACATCCTCTATTGCGGCGTCTGCCATTCCGACATCCATCAGGCGCGCGGCGAATGGGGCCGCTCGCGGTTTCCGATGGTGCCGGGCCACGAGATCGTCGGCCGGGTCGCCCAGGTCGGCAGCGCGGTGGGCAAGTTCCGCGCCGGCGACGCGGTCGGCGTAGGCTGTTTCGTCGACTCCTGCCGCGAATGCGCGCAGTGCCGGGCCGGCGAGGAGCAGTACTGCGACCAGGGCATGACCAGCACCTATAACTCCACCGAGCGCGGCAGCGGCGCGCCGACCTACGGCGGCTATTCGACCCGGATCACCGTCGACCAGGACTACGTGCTGCGCATGCCCGAATCGATTCCGCTGGACCGCGCCGCGCCGCTGCTGTGCGCCGGCATCACCACCTATTCGCCGCTGCGCCATTACGGGGTCAAGGCCGGCGACGCGGTCGCGGTGGTCGGCCTCGGCGGCCTGGGCCACATGGCGGTCAAGCTGGCGGCGGCGATGGGCGCGAAAGTGACCGTGTTCAGCACGTCCGAGTCCAAGCGCGAGGCGGCCTTGCAGCTCGGCGCGCAGGCCTTCGCCGCGACCCGCGATCCGGCGGTGTTCAAGACTCTGGCGCGCAGTTTCGATTTCGTCGTCGACACGGTCTCCGGCGAGCACGACTACAACGCCTATCTGAATCTGCTCAAGGTGGACGGCACCATGGTCCTGCTCGGCATTCCCGAGCAGCCCGCGCCGGTCGCGGCCGGTGCGCTGATCGCGCATCGCCGCCGTCTGGCGGGGTCGATGATCGGCGGCATCCGCGAGACCCAGGAAATGCTCGATTTCTGCGCCGAGCACGGTGTGGCCTCGGACATCGAACTGATCGGCATCGACCGGGTCAACGAGGCCTACGAGCGCATGCTCCAGGGCGACGTGCGCTACCGCTTCGTGATCGACATCGCCAGCTTGCGCTGCGCCGGCTGAGGCCGCGGTGCCGGTCCCGCCTGTGGGAGCGGCTTACCCCGGCGCCGCTCGCCGCAGCCGGGTCCCCTGCCGCGGTCACCCGATCGCGCCTGGCGCGGGGCCGAGGACGGAACGCGCCGCTCCGACCCGGCGCTCGCATCGGGCCGGCTTTGGGCGATGCGCTGACGTGCCCGGCTCCGGCGGTCGCGGCTCACGCCGCTCCTACAAGGGATGGGCTCGGGCGCGTAAGCTGCGGTCATGCCGCTGCTGCTGATTCCATTGGCTTTGCTGGTGCTGGTCCTGCTGTGGGCGTTGCTGGTGCCGCTCGGGCTGGTCCTGCGCTACCGCGCCGGCAGCGCGCGCCGGCGCGCCGTGCCCTGGGCGTTGGGCCTGGCGGTCGCGCTGTCGTTGCCTTCGCTGCTGTTGTTCTTCGCCGGTGCCTGGACGGTCGGGCATTGGGTCGAGGACGCCACGGTGTTCGCCGCGGCCGGGTGGCTGGCCGGGCTCGCGACCGGCGTGCTGGGACTGGCCCTGACTCGCTTCGAACCGACTGCGGGCGGGCTGTACTACACGCCCAATCGCTGGCTGGTGTTGAGCCTGACCCTGATCGTCGCCGCGCGCGTGGCGATCGGCCTGTGGCAGGCGGCGCATGCTTGGGACGATGCACCCGCCGCGGCGTGGTGGCCGCGCCAAGGTGGGCTGTTCGCGGTCGGCGGGTCGTTGCTCGGCTACTACCAGGCTTATGCGCTGGGGCTGCGGCGGCGTCTGCGGCGTGCCGACTTGCGCGGCTGAGGCCCTGCACGCCTCGCCCGAAGACGGATGACGACCATCGCGCCGCGCGGCATGATGGGGTCGTCCACGCGATTGTTTTCGATCATGCCTTCTCCTCGCTTCCACGGCCCGCCGCGCGCGCCGCGTCCCGTCTTCGCGCCGGCGTGCGCGCCATGACCGCGGCCCATCCGCACCGCGGCCGCGCGGTCGCCACCATGCTGGTCGCGGTGGTGATGTTCTCGCTGATGGACGCGATCCTGAAACTCTTGTCCGAGCACTACCCGCCGTTCCAGGTCGCGGCCCTGCGCGGCGTCTCGTCGTTGCCGTTCGTGTTGACCTGGGCCCTGGCCAGCGCCGGCTGGCGGCCCTTGGTGCGGGTGCGCTGGCCGCTGCACCTGCTGCGCGGGGTGCTCGGCGTCGGCATGATGGCCTGCTTCGTCTACGGCGTGAACCGGCTGCCCTTGTCGAGCGCGTACTCGATCTTCTTCATCGCGCCGTTGCTGATCACCGCGCTGTCCGGGCCGATCCTCGGCGAGCGGGTCGGCCCGCGCCGCTGGGTCGCGATCGGCATCGGCCTGCTCGGCGTGCTGGTGCTGTTGCGGCCCACCGGCGAGGGCATGATGAGCCTGGCCGCGTTGGGCATTCTCGGCGCGGCGCTGGGCTATGCGGTCAGCGCGATCACCGTGCGCCTGCTGGCGCGCACCGACAGCACCCAGGCGATGATGGTCTGGCTGATGGTCATGATCACGCTGGGGGCGGGCGCGTTGGCGTGGCCGGAGTGGACGCCGATCCAGTCGCGCGACCTGTGGCTGATCGCCGGGCTGGGCGTGGCCGGTTCGATCGGCCAGTACGCGGTCACCGAGGCGTTCCGCCTGGGCGAGGCCTCGCTGATCGCGCCGCTGGAGTACACCGCCCTGATCTGGGGCGTGCTGCTCGACCTCAGCCTGTGGGGCGTGCTGCCCGATTCGGTGACCTGGCTGGGCGCGGCGATCATCGTCGCCAGCGGCCTGTACCTGCTGCGGCGCGAAAGCGTCCACGCCGAATCCGAACATCCCTGAGCCGCGCGCGGCGGCGCCCGAAAAAACGATGCGCAAAAAACAACGGGCCCCCGAAGGAGCCCGTTGTCGCGTTTCCGATCGGACATGCCGATCGGGCGCACCGATCAGAAGCGCGCGCCGATGCCCACGCCCAGGGTGATCGGGTTGAGCTCGGCTTCGCCGACCTTGACGCCGTTCAGCTTCACGTCCGACTTGCTGCCCTGCATGTAGCGCACATCGGCGCGGGCGAACCAGGTCGGGTTGATGTTGAGGTCGACGCCGGCGGTGGCGATGCCGCCCTTGGCGTTCTCCACGCCCAGGCGCTGGCCGCCGAGCAGCTTCTCGCCGCTGTAGTTGGCCTGGTAGTAGCCCAGGCCCACGAACGGACGCACGATGCTGTCGGCGCCGCGGAAGTGGTACTGGCCGCTCAGCGCGACCGGCTGCGAATCGACGCTGCCGATCTTGCCGCCGCCGCTGTTGACGCGGTGACCGAACTTGTCGGCCGCGCCCCAGGCTTCGATGGCGATGTTGTCGTTGATGTAGTAGCTGGCGCTCAGCGTCGCGGCGCCGTCGCCGTCGAGGTCGCTGCGCACGCCGCCGATCTGCGGATTCTTGGTCGGCTGGGTCAGCGCGTAGCCGCCGACGACGGCGAAACGCTTGCCGCTGGCGGTATAGGTGGAAGCGGCATCCTGAGCGAAGGCGGCCGGGGCGAAGGCCATGGCACCCATCAGGGCAAGGGTCAAATGACGAAAGCGGTTCATGGAGTCGACTCCTGTTGTTGTGGTGTTGCTGACGCCTTGGGGGAGGCGGGCACAAGGTAGCGACGCTTGCATGAACCGAACTTGCCGCGCGAACGAAGGTGAAGGAACTTTCACGCGAACATCGTGTTAAAGGCGGTTTTTCCGCGGAAAAAGTGAATTCAATGAACACATGAGTGCTTGCGTTGCGCCTCATGGCTCGCGTACGCGGGCCCGCGCAGCTCTGCGCCGATCCGTCGCGATGATCTGGAAAATGCCTATTTTCATGCGGTTTCATGCGGGCGGCGAAATGTTGCGTGCTTCGTTTAACAAAGCGCACCTCATCGTTCGTGCATGAAATGTGTGGATTGCGAGCGCATGCGGCAAACGTCGAGCGCAGGAACCTGCCGATGAATCGGGCATGACCGCAGCCTGCGCAGCGTCGCTTCGAAGCCGCCGCGGCGTCGCATGCAGGCGTTCGAGGAGGGGGCGATCGCGACGCGGTCGGCGCCGGGATCTCCTCCGCAGCCCAGGCTTGGCCTCTCGTCGCCCGATGCGAGGGATGCAGGCGATCGAGCCGAGGGCTCAACCCCTGCGTCCCTGTCCACGGCGGTCGGCAAGACCGCACGCACCGGCCATTGCGGGCCTGCTGCTGCGCCATGACGAAGGTCATGCCGCCGACCGGCACGGGACGCGGCGGCCGCGCGCGCGGCACACTGGCGCCACTTCACCGTCAAGGATCCGGCGATGCGTCCCCTGCAAGCGCTCCGACTGACCGCTCTGGCCGCAGCGACGCTGGCCTGCGGCTCGGCTTTCGCGGCCAACATCAAGGTCGACTCCGAGTGCAACATCGACAGCGATTACCACCTGACCCTCAACGAGCGCAGCCTGATCCTGACCCGCGAGAGCGGCGCACCGAAGGCGATCGTGATGCGCCAGGGGCGGATGTTCGTCGACGACCGCTGGGTGACGCTGAGCGCCGACGACTCGCGTCGCCTGGCCGAGTTCGAGCGCGGCACCCGCGCGGCGATGGTCGAGGCCCAGCACATCGGCCGCGAGGCGGCCTATATCGCGTTCACCGCGCTGGGCGAGGTCGCCGCCACGCTCGGCGACCATCCCGAGCGCACCCGCGGCCAGATCGAGAAGGCCCGGCGCGAGCTCGACGCGCGGCTGAGCCAGGCCATCACGCCGACCCGTTTCAGCGGCAAGGCGCTCGGCGACGGCATCGGCGACGCGCTCGGCGATGCCCTGCCGGCGGTGCTCGGCGACGTGGTCGGCGGCGCAGTCAGCGCGGCCTTCAGCGGCGATCTGGAACGCTTCAAGCGCCTGGAACAGCTCGACGCCAAGATCGAGGCCGCGGTGCAGCCGCGCGCCAAGGCGCTGGAGCGCAGCGCCGACGGCCTGTGCCAGCGGATGGGCGAGCTGGACAAGCTCGAAGACGCCCTCTCGTACCGTTACGAGGGCGGAGCGCTGGGCCTGCTGCGGGTCGAACACACGCCGAAACAGCCCTGAGCGGCGGCAATACCGGGGCGTACGCTGACCCGTCCCGAGGGCGACTTTGTGCCGCTTAGGCCTTTAGTACGCCCCGCCCGGCAACGCGGTTGGCGTGACCGCCTGCAAACGCCACAATAGGGTTTTCGCGCATTGCGGAGCCCCACGAAATGGCTGAGTTGAAGGAAGCACGCGTCCCCGATATCGGCGACTACGACGGCGTACCCGTCATCGAACTGCTGGTCGCGGTCGGCGACACGGTGACCCGGGACCAGAGCCTGGTCACGCTGGAATCCGACAAGGCCACCATGGAAGTGCCGGCGCCGTTCGCCGGCATCGTGCGCGAACTCAAGGTCAAGATCGGCGACGAGCTGTCGGAAGGCAGCGTGGTGGCGCTGATCGAGGTCGCCGACGGCGAGGCCAAACCGGCGCCGGCGCAAGCGGCGGCTCAGCCGGCCGCCGCGGCCGCTCCGGCCAAGGTCGAAGCCCCGGCCAAGAGCGAACCGGCCCCGGCCAAGGCCGCCGCGCCGACTCCGCCGGCGGTCCTGGCCGGCGCCGGCCAGAACACCGACCCGGAAGCCATGCCGCCGCGCAGCCCGCCGGTGGCCTTCACCGCCGACGAACTGATGCCGGACAAGGTGCCCTACGCCAGCCCGGCGGTGCGCTTGTTCGCGCGCGAGTTGGGCGTCGACCTGGCCCGCGTCACCGGCAGTTCGCGTGGCGGCCGGATCAGCAAGGAAGACGTGCAGTCCTTCGTCAAGGGCGTCATGCAGTCGGCGGTCGCGCCGGGCGCACCGGCCGGCGCCGCGCCGTCGCTGGGCGGCGGCCTCAACCTGCTGCCGTGGCCGAAGGTCGACTTCAGCAAGTTCGGCGAAACCGAAACCAAGCCGCTGACTCGCATCCAGAAGCTCTCCGGCGCCAACCTGGCGCGCAATTGGGCGATGATCCCGCACGTCACCCAGCACGACGACGCCGACATCACCGACCTGGAAGCGCTGCGCGTGGCGCTGAACAAGGAAAACGAGAAGGCCGGCATCAAGCTGACCATGCTCGCGTTCCTGATGAAGGCCTCGGTGTCGGCGCTGCAGAAGTTCCCGACCTTCAACGCCTCGCTCGATGCGACCGGCGACAACCTGACCCTGAAGAAGTACTTCCACATCGGCTTCGCCGCGGACACCCCGAACGGCCTGGTCGTGCCGGTAGTGCGCGACTGCGACAAGAAGGGCGTGCTGCAGATCGCCAAGGAAACCGGCGAACTCGCCGCCAAGGCGCGCGACGGCAAGCTCGGCCCGGCCGACATGAGCGGCGGCTGTTTCTCGATCAGCTCGCTCGGCGGCATCGGCGGTACCGCGTTCACCCCGATCGTCAACGCGCCGGAAGTGGCGATCCTGGGCGTGTCCAAGTCGGCGACCAAGCCGGTCTGGGACGGCAAGCAGTTCGCGCCGCGCCTGATCCTGCCGCTGTCGCTGTCCTACGATCACCGCGTGATCGACGGCGCCGCCGCTGCCCGTTTCACCGCCTACCTGGGCCAGCTGCTCGGCGACATGCGCCGCGTGCTGCTGTAAAAGCGTTCGTCGGGACCGGCGCGGCTCGCCGCCGCCGGTCGCACGGCGCCCTGCGCGCCGCCGATCGCTTCCAGCCCCGACGTCCTACAGGAATGCCCGACGCCATGAGCCGCCACGCCCTCGCTTCCGCCTCCCGCCGTCCGCGTCGCCGCGGCCTTTCCGTCTGCGCCCTGGCCGCACTGCTGTCGGTCGCGCCGCTGGCGCAGGCCGAGGACGATTGCCGGGCCGCGCTCGGCCGCGGCTGGCCGCCGGCGACCGAGAACCACGGCTCGGCGGTGGAGCAACTGCTCGCGGCCAAGGCCGCGCCGCAGCTGAGCCTGACGTACCTGCCGGCGCGCGGCGCCGAAAGCGGCCTGCTGCTGATCCCCGGCGACGGCGACTGGACCCTGCGCCATGCCGCGGCCAGCGAGCGCGTCGCGGCGTGGGCGTCCTCGCGCAACGGCGGCGCCCTGCAGCTGCGCGTGGACCAGGAGGTCGAGAACGAAGAGGCGCCGATCCCGGCGCCGCTGGCGCAGCGCTTGGTCGCCAGTTGGAAACGTGCCTTGGCGACCATCGTGCCGGAAGACCGCGGCGCGGAGTTCACCGACAAGGACCAGTTGCTGTTCGTGGTCGACGGCCTGCGCGTCAGCGGCCTGCGCCCGGACTGCGGGGCGGGCGAGCTGATGATGGATCAGGCCGGCCTGCTGACCGAGGCCTCGAACGAAAGCGCCTCCAAGCGCGAGCGCCGCTGGCGCGAGCTGGAGGAGTCGCTGGACGAGCTCGACCGCCGCCTGAGCGAGGCATCCGCGCCGCCGGCCGGCTGAGCGCGACGCCGCGACGGCCGCGCGCCGTCCCCCACCCGCGAGCGCGGCCGGCCCCGCCGCCTCGCCACCGAGATACGAATCAAAGGAATCCAGCGCCATGGCCAGCAGCATCGAAGTAAAGGTCCCCGACATCGGCGATTACGACGACGTACCCGTGATCGAATTGCTGGTCGCGGTCGGCGACACGGTCAAGAAGGACCAGAGCCTGGTCACCCTGGAGTCGGACAAGGCGACGATGGAAGTGCCCTCGTCGGCCGACGGCGTGGTCAAGTCGCTCAACGTCAAGGTCGGCGACAAGGTCTCCGAGGGCGCGGTCATCGCCATCCTCGAAAGTGCCGACCTCGAAAGTGCCGATAGCGCCCATGGCGCAGCGGCCAAGCCGGCCGCTGCCGCCCCCGCCGCGGAAACCCAGCCCGCGCCGGCCGCCGCCGCGCCGGCCGAAGCGCCCAAGCCGGCCGCCGCGCCGGCGCCCGCCGCCGCGGCCGCCAGCGGCCGCAAGGCCGACCTCGAGTGCCGCATGCTGGTGCTCGGTTCCGGCCCCGGCGGCTACACCGCCGCGTTCCGCGCTGCCGACCTCGGCCTGGACACGGTCCTGGTCGAGCGCTACGCCAGCCTCGGCGGCGTCTGCCTCAACGTCGGCTGCATCCCCTCCAAGGCGCTGCTGCATGCCGCCGCGGTGATCGACGAGGCCGAACACGCCGGCGACTACGGCGTCAGCTTCGGCAAGCCGACGATCGACCTGGCCGCGCTGCGCAAGTACAAGGAGAAAGTGGTCGGCCAGCTGACCAAGGGCCTGGCCGGCATGGCCAAGCAGCGCAAGGTGCGCACCGTGACCGGCGTCGGCACCTTCGTCTCGGCCAACGAGCTGGAAGTGCAGGGCGAGGCCGGCACTCAGCTGATCCGTTTCGAGCAATGCATCATCGCCGCCGGTTCGCAGGCGGTGAAGCTGGGCAATTTCCCCTGGGGCGACCCGCGGGTGATGGACTCCACCGACGCGCTGGAGTTGGCCGAAGTGCCGGCCAGGCTGCTGGTGGTCGGCGGCGGCATCATCGGCCTGGAAATGGCGACCGTGTACCGCGCGCTCGGCAGCGAGGTCACGGTGGTCGAGTTCATGGACCAGCTGATGCCGGGCGCCGATCCGGACCTGGTCAAGCCGCTCGCCGACCGGCTCAAGAAGCAGGGCGTGGCGGTGCATCTGAAGACCAAGGCCGCCGCCACCGAAGCCTTGAAGGACGGCATCAAGGTCTCGTTCGAAAGCGCCGAAGCCGGCAAGGCCCCGGCGCTGGAATCGGGCGTCTACGACCGCGTCCTGGTCGCGGTCGGCCGCGCGCCCAACGGCGCCAAGATCGGCGCCGACAAGGCCGGGGTCCAGGTCACCGAGCGGGGCTTCATTCCGGTCGACCGGCAGATGCGCACCAACGTGCCGCACATCTTCGCCATCGGCGATCTGGTCGGCAATCCGATGCTGGCGCACAAGGCCACCCACGAGGGCAAGCTCGCGGCCGAAGTCGCCGCCGGCGAGAAGAAGGAGTGGGTGGCGCGGGTGATTCCGTCGGTGGCCTACACCGATCCGGAAATCGCCTGGGTCGGCGTCACCGAGGCCGAAGCCAAGGCCAAGGGCCTGCGCGTCGGGGTGGGCAAGTTCCCGTGGGCGGCCAGCGGCCGCGCCATCGGCCTGGGCCGCACCGAGGGCTTCACCAAGCTGATCTTCGACGAAGCCACCCACCGCATCGTCGGCGGCGGCATCGTCGGCGTGCACGCCGGCGACCTGATCGCCGAGGTCGCCCTCGCCATCGAGATGGGCTGCGAAGTCGCCGACATCGGCCACACCATCCACCCGCACCCGACCCTGAGCGAGTCGGTCGGCATGGCGGCCGAAGTGTTCGACGGCACCATCACCGATCTGTACATCCCGAAGAAGAAGGGCTGATCGGCGCCGTCCCGGCGGCGGCGCGGCTCGGGCCGCGCCACGCATCGGGAGCGGCTGTCCGGGCCGGGCTTCTGGAGAGGTAGGGGCCGGCCGCTACGGAACTGCGGCAACGCGACGCCTGGCGGCAAGCCAGGCGTCCCAGCGAGGCAAGCCAAGGAGAACGTCGATGGCCTGGATTCGTTCGATCCGATTCGCGCATGGCCCTTCTCGTTGCCGCCTGGGCACCGCGGACTGGCTCCGGCCGGCATGGCGGGCGATTTGCCTGGCCGTGGCCGTGGCGATCTGCGCGCCCGCTGCGGCGACCGTGGTCTTACCGGAGTTTCCCTCCGGTCAAGACTATGCGGACTGCCCCGGCGGCCGGGCTTGGTCCGACGCGGCCGCCGCGCGCGCAGCGGGCGCAGGCCCGGCGCGAAGCGCGCGCCGAACCGCGCGACCCGGAACTGCGGACGGCCCTGCTGCAATGGTCCGGCGGTGCGAGCGCGACCGAACTGATGTCGCAGGCTTCGATGGCCGACTACAACCAGTCGCTGCGCAAGGCTTTCGGGCATCCGGACACCGACGAGGTGCGCGCCGAGCGCGCCCAGGCGCAGGCCAAGGCCATGCAGATGCGCGAGTTCCTCCGGCGCGATCCGCTGCCGGGGTTGGCCGAGGTCGGCGAGGACGGCCTGGAAGTGCTGTGGTACGGCATCACCGCGGTCCGCGACGATGCGGCGTTCCAGCGCGAGGCGGGCGAGCGTTTCCTTCGCGCCGAGCTCGCCTCGCCCGGGGCGCCGGCGTATTACCTGCACGGCGTCGCCGAGCGCATCGATCGGGCCTTGATCGACGACGGGCAACCGCAGCGCTACGGCACCGCGCACGAGTATCGGGACGGCAAGCGGGTAGTGCGCACGCCGAGCGACGACGAGGCCGCGATGGAAGCGCGGCGCGCGCGCCTGGGCCTGATGCCCGCCGCGCTGGAAACCTGCCTGCGCCAGCGTTTGGACAATCCTTACGGCTGGCTGCCGGACCTGTAGCGCTTCTCGCCAGGTCCGGAACGGCGCGAGCCGCGGTCGATCGAAGCGGTGCGTGCGAACGCGGCCGCTGAAGCCGCGAGCCTTCGAGCTTCGTGGGCAAACGTTGGGCGTGGACGGCTTCGGCCCTGCGCGGCAGGCCGCCGCTTCGGACGGCCGCCTGCGCCGCTCCCGCCCGACGGGAGGCGGCGCCGGGGGATTCAGAACGAGAACGTCACCCCCGCCATCGGCCCCTTGAAGCGCTGGTCCAGGCCGAGCACGCCGTCGCGGCCGCTGCGGCGCGCGTCGATCTTGAACCAGTCGTAGCCGACGAAGGCGCCGATCGCCGGGGTGAAGCGGTATTCGACCAGGGCATTGGCGCGGCTCAGGTCGCCTTCGTAATCGCCGAAGTCGCCCCAGTCGGCGTCGAGGTACTGGCCCTGCACGACGAAGCGCCAGCGATCGTTCGGCGCCACGGTCAGGCGCGTGCCGACGACCGGCGCGTAGCCGTCTTCGCTAGAACTGGTGCGGTAGCTGTCGGGGCCGGAAGCGGCGCGCAGCTTGCCTTCGAGCTTGGCGTACTCCACGCCGATCTGCAGGCCCCAGCTGACGGTCTGGGTTTCGACCACGGCGTAGTCGTAGACCAGGCTGGCGAGTTCGAACTTGGCCTTGGCCTCGGCGAAGCTGCCGGCGGGAAGGGTGGTGTCGCCGAAGGACACGTTCTCGCTGAGCGTGGCGCGGCGCTTCTTGTCGTAGCCGAAGTAGTTGAACAGCAGGCGATTGCGTTCGCTGAAACGGAACAGCCCTTCGATCCGCGGCACGGTTTCCTCGCTGCCGAAATCGAAGTCCTGGCTGAAGCGGTAAGGATCGCCGCGGAACGTGGTGCCGGCGCTGAGTTCGCCGCTGGCGTCGACCGACATCGCGCCGAGGCGCACGGTGAAGCGGTCGTCTTCCGCGCGCGCGGGCAGGGCGGCGCAGGCGCCCGCGGCGGCGAGCGCGAGCGTCAAGGGCAGGAATCTGGAAGTCACGGAGGCGCTCCATCTGCGATCTGCGGGGGAATGACGGCGTATTCATGTGCCGTCGCGTCCATCAATGCCCGCGGCGGAGTAGCGCATCCGTGAAAAAAGCGTCGCTCGCCCGTTGCGGCAAAGCGCGATGTCTCAAACAGCGAACCCGTAGACGCAAAAAACGGACCTAAAGGCGAAGCCCCGGCGGATCAGGCCGGGGCTTCGGGGTGCCCGCCGCTGCTTTGCCATTGACGAGGAGAGAGTGGCGGCGGGCGTTCCCGAATACTGACCGGCGCCTCGGCGAAAGGTTCCGCCGTTCGTCAAAGAATTCGCTTCAGGACGCCAGCGCCGGGGAGGCGGCCGCGGCGCGGCGGCGCTCGATCCGCTTCCAGACCTTCTCGTGCAGGTGGAAGGCGACCGTGTTGCAGGCCGGCTCGACCAGGGCCAGGGCGCCGCCGACCCAGACGCTGCCCGTCATCAGGTAGCCGACCAGGAAGGCGACCGAGAAATGCACGCAGGCGAAGCTCAGGGTCTTGGTCATGGCGCGAGGCCTTGTTGAGAATTGTTCTCAACAATACGCCGGTTCCGGGGAAAGGCAAATCGAAAAAACAGCGCGTTGTGATAGCTTTCACCTATCGGTTGCGGGGGCCGTATCGCCTGCTTACCTCACGGGTAATTCAACGACGGCGGGGTTCCGGCGACAGTGTCGGCATGAAAGGCCGCCTCCGTCACCCGCCTGCCGCGATAGAAGCCATAGACCGGACAATCGTTGACCGCCCTGTGACGTCGCCGGTTGCCGCAAAGTCGGCCGCGTTCTATACTTTTGCGGCTCTAACGGGCGCTTTGCGCCACTCCCCAGACCGACGAGACCCGCGTGCACGATCCATTGTCCGCAGGCCGCCGGCTGGCGTCGCGCGCGATTGCCTGGCAAGCCGGCGCGATGGCGCTGGCGGCGCTGGCCTTCCTCCCCCTCGGCGCGACGCATGCGCTGGCGGCGGCGGTCGGCGGCGCGGCGGCGACCGTGGGCAGCCTCGTAGCCGCCAGGATGGCCTTGGGGGGCGGCGTGCAACCGGCCGGGATGGCAGTCGGGCGGTTGCTGGTCGGAGTCATATTCAAGTGGGTGGCGGTGCTGGCGGTGCTGGGGCTTGGAATGGCCTGGTGGCGTTTGCCTCCACTCCCAATGCTGGTGGGACTGCTCGCGGCGACGCTGGGCTTCGTGCTGGCCAATCTTTTGAAACGATAAGGTGTCTTTCGTGAGTGAACAGACCGGTTCGGGCGGCCTGAACGAATACATCAAGCACCATTTGACCCACAACACCAGTGAGGTCTTTGGCAGCGAAGCGTTGTCGAAGTTCAATTTCGACTCGTGGATCGTCGCCTTGGTGCTCGGCCTGCTATTCATCCTTTGGTTCGGTCTGGCGGCGCGCAAGGCGACCGCGGGGGTGCCGAGCAAGGGCCAGGCCTTCGTCGAGATCATCCTCGAGTTCATCGACGGCCAGGTCAAAGACACCTTCCACGGCGACCGCCGTTCGGTGACGCCGCTGGCGCTGACCATCTTCATGTGGGTCGCGTTCATGAACACGATGGACCTGCTGCCGCTCGACCTGTTCGGCTGGCTGGTCCACACCTTCGCCGGCGCCGAAGCCGCGCACCACACCTATTTCCGCGCGGTTCCGACCGCCGACCTCAACACCACGTTCGCGATTTCGACCTCGGTGTTCTTCATCCTGATCGGCCACGCCATCTCGGCCAAGGGCGGTCTGGGCTTCGGCAAGGAACTGGTCACCGCGCCGTTCCACGCCCACGGCCCGATGAAGCTCGCGCTGGTCCCGGTCAACCTGGTCATGAACATCATCGAGTGGCTGGTCAAGCCGGTTTCGCTCGCGATGCGACTGTTCGGCAACATGTACGGCGGCGAGCTGGTGTTCATGCTCATCGCCGGCCTGATGGGCAGCGTGGCTACCTTCGTGCCGGGCGTGCTCGCCAACGCCGCCTGGGCGATCTTCCACATCCTGATCATCCTGCTGCAGGCCTTCATCTTCATGATCCTCACGGTCGTCTACATCGCCGGCGCCCGCGAGAGTCACTGATTCCGGTTCCAAATCGCGTCACCCCCATTCGTTTTCCCTTTCACCGTTTAGCACTACCTTTACCAGGAGAAGCACCATGGAGTTCATCGCCAACGTTCAGGGTCTGACCGCCATCGCGATCGGCATCATCATCGGTCTCGGCGCGCTCGGCGCCTGCCTCGGCATCGCGCTGATGGGCTCGAAGTTCCTCGAATCCGCCGCCCGTCAGCCGGAACTGGTGCCGATGCTGCAGGGCCGCATGTTCCTGCTCGCCGGCCTGATCGACGCGGCGTTCATCATCGGCCTCGCCGTCGCCCTGTTCTTCGCGTTCGCCAACCCGCTGATCAGCGTCCTGCAGGCCGGCTGATCCGTGTCGGTCCGCGCCCGCGGGCGCGGACCGGGCAATCCGGGCCGGTAAGCGCCGGCCCAACGTAAGCAACGTCGAGGACCCGTCATGAATCCCAACATGACTTTCTTCGGCCAGATGCTCTCCTTCGCGATCCTCGTTTGGTTCACGATGAAGTTCATTTGGCCGCCGCTGAATGCAGCGATCGAAGAGCGCCAGAAGAAAATCGCCGAAGGCCTGGCCGCTGCCGAGCGCAGCCAGAAGGACCTTGCCCAGGCGCAGGAAAGCGTCGACGCCGCGCTGCGCGAAGCCCGCACCAAGGCCAACGAGATCATCGAGCAGGCGCATCAGCGCGCCAATCAGATCGTCGACCAGGCCAAGACCGATGCGATGGTCGAAGCCACCCGCCTGAAGGCGCTGGCCGACGCCGAGATCGCAGCGGCCGCCGACCGCGCCCGCGAAGACCTGCGCAAGCAGGTGTCCGCGCTGGCCGTGACCGGCGCCGAGAAGCTGCTCAAGCGCGAAATCGACGCCAACGCCCACAAGGCGCTGCTCGACGAGCTGGCCGCAGAAATCTGATCGGAACGCCCACGCGATGAGCCAGAACCTCACCCTCGCCCGTCCGTACGCCCGCGCCGCCTTCGCGCTCGCGCGCGATGCCGGCCGCTCCGCCGAATGGTCGCAGGCGCTCGCCTTTTCGGCGCGCGTCGCCGCCGACCCGCAGGTGCAGGCGGTCCTCGGCCACCCGCAGCTGAGCGCGGCCGACGCCGTCGGCCTGGTCGCGATCGACGGCGCGGACGAATCGGTGCAGCGCTTCCTGGCGCTGCTCTCCGACAACCGTCGCCTCGGCCTGCTGCCGGAAATCGCCGGTCTGTTCGAAGAGCTGCGCGCCGACGCCGACCGCGTGGTCAAGGCCAAGGTCACCTCCGCCAGCGACCTGCCGGCGGCCGAGCTGGACTCGATCAAGGCCGCGCTGGTCAAGCGCTTCGGCCGCCAGGTCGAAGTCGAGACCGCGGTCGACGCTTCGCTGATCGGCGGCGCGGTGATCGACGCCGGCGACGTCGTCATCGACGGCTCGCTGAAGGGCAAGCTCGCGCGCCTGCAGACGGCGCTGGCCGGCTGAAGCCGGGATTCGGGTTTCGGGATTCGGGATTCGAGAAGCCAAGGCTTGAACGAATCCCGAATCGCCAATCCCCAATCCCAAACAAAAGAAAGCACCCGCGCGTCGCCCATCGCGATGCAGGACCAAGGAAACGACAATGGCAAGCACCCAGCTCAACCCGTCCGAAATCAGTGAACTGATCAAGACCCGCATCGAGAAGGTCAAGCTGGCCGCCGAAGCGCGCAACGAAGGCACCGTCACCTCGGTGTCCGACGGCATCGTGCGCATCCACGGCCTGGCCGACGTGATGCAGGGCGAAATGATCGAACTGCCGAACAACACCTTCGCCCTGGCGCTGAACCTGGAGCGCGACTCGGTCGGCGCCGTGGTGCTGGGCGATTACGAGCACCTCAGCGAAGGCGACACCGCCAAGACCACCGGCCGCATCCTCGAAGTGCCGGTCGGCCGCGAGCTGCTGGGCCGCGTCGTCAACGCGCTGGGCGAGCCGATCGACGGCAAGGGCCCGATCGCCGCGACCATGACCGCTCCGGTGGAGCGCGTGGCCCCGGGCGTGATCTGGCGCAAGTCGGTCGACCAGCCGGTGCAGACCGGTTACAAGTCGGTCGACGCCATGATTCCGATCGGCCGCGGCCAGCGCGAGCTGATCATCGGCGACCGCCAGACCGGCAAGACCGCGATGGCGATCGACGCGATCATCAATCAGAAGGGCACCGGCATTAAGTGCATCTACGTCGCGATCGGCCAGAAGGCCAGCTCGATCGCCAACGTGGTGCGCAAGCTGGAAGAGAACGGCGCCCTGGCCCACACCATCGTGGTCGCCGCGACCGCGTCGGAATCGGCCGCGATGCAGTACATCAGCGCCTACTCGGGCTGCACCATGGGCGAGTTCTTCCTCGACCGCGGCGAAGACGCGCTGATCGTGTACGACGATCTGTCCAAGCAGGCCGTGGCCTACCGTCAGATCTCGCTGCTGCTGCGCCGTCCGCCGGGCCGCGAAGCCTACCCGGGCGACGTGTTCTACCTGCACAGCCGCCTGCTCGAGCGCGCCGCGCGCGTCAACGAGGACTACGTCGAGAAGTTCACCAACGGCGAAGTGAAGGGCAAGACCGGTTCGCTGACCGCGCTGCCGATCATCGAAACCCAGGCCGGCGACGTCTCGGCGTTCGTTCCGACCAACGTGATCTCGATCACCGACGGCCAGATCTTCCTGGAAACCGACCTGTTCAACGCCGGCATCCGCCCGGCGGTCAACGCCGGCATCTCGGTGTCGCGCGTCGGCGGCGCGGCCCAGACCAAGATCGTCAAGAAGCTGTCGGGCGGCATCCGTATCGCCCTGGCCCAGTACCGCGAGCTGGCGGCGTTCGCCCAGTTCGCCTCGGACCTGGACGAAGCCACCCGCAAGCAGCTCGAGCGCGGCCAGCGCGTGACCGAGCTGATGAAGCAGAAGCAGTACGCTCCGATGCCGATCGCCCTGCAGTCGCTGTCGATCTACGCGGTCGACAAGGGCTTCATGGACGACGTGCCGGTGAACAAGATCGGCGCGTTCGAAGAAGCGCTGCATTCGCATTTCGTCAACACCAACGGCGCGCTGATCGAGAAGGTCAACAGCACCGGCGACTGGAACGACGAAATCGAAGGCGCCTTCAAGAAGGGCATCGAAGAGTTCAAGGCGACCGGCTCTTACTGAGCCGGCGGGATTAGGGATTCGGGATTGGGGATTGGCTGAAGAGAGACGCGGGATCGGTTCGAACGAATCCCGAATCCCGAATCGCCAATCCCGTGAGCGGAGCGAGCAATGGCCGGCGGCAGAGAAATCAAAACCAAGATCAAGAGCGTGCAGAACACCCGCAAGGTGACCCGCGCGCTGGAAATGGTCTCGGCTTCCAAGATCCGCAAGGCGCAGGATCGGATGAAGACCTCGCGCCCGTACGCGCGCGTGATCAAGCAGGTGATCGGTCACCTGGCCCAGGCCAATTCCGATTACCGGCATCCGTACATGGTCGAGCGCAAGGACGTGAAGCGCGTCGGCTACGTGATCGTGTCGTCCGACCGCGGCCTGGCCGGCGGCCTCAACAACAACCTGTTCCGCAAGCTGCTCGGCGAGTTCCGCAAGTGGCAGGAGCAGGGCGTCGAGGTCGACGTGGTCACCATCGGCCAGAAGGCCTCGGTGTTCTTCCGCCGGATCAAGGTCAACATGCTGGCTTCGGTCACCCACCTGGGCGACCAGCCGCACCTGGAGCAGCTGGTCGGCGTGATCAAGGTGATGCTGGACGCCTACAGCGCCGGCAGCATCGACCGCGTATTCGTCTGCTACAACGACTTCGTCAACACCATGACCCAGCGCGCGGCGTTCGATCAGCTGCTGCCGCTGCCGGAACCGGAGACGCAGGTCGCCAAGCACGACTGGGACTACATCTACGAACCCGATGCGCAGACCGTGCTCGACCACGTGCTGACCCGTTACATCGAGTCGCTGGTGTACCAGGCGGTGTTGGAGAACGTGGCCTCCGAGCATGCCGCGCGCATGGTCGCGATGAAGGCGGCGAGCGACAACGCCACCAAGCTGATCGGCACCTTGAACCTGGTCTACAACAAGGCCCGTCAGGCAGCGATCACCCAGGAAATCTCCGAAATCGTCGGCGGCGCCGCGGCGGTCTAACCCATCCGGTGGGCGCGGCCGGCCGGCCTGCGACCACGAGCAGCATTGAAAGTTACTGAGGAATCAAAGATGAGCAGCCAGGGCAAGATCGTTCAGATCATCGGTGCGGTCGTCGACGTGGAATTCCCGCGCGATGCGGTGCCGAAGGTGTACGACGCGCTGAAGGTCGAGAACACCGCCATCACGCTCGAGGTGCAGCAGCAGCTCGGCGACGGCGTCGTGCGCGCCATCGCGCTGGGCTCCACCGACGGCCTCAAGCGCAACCTGATCGCGACCAACACCGGTCGCGCGGTGTCGGTGCCGGTCGGCGCGGCCACCCTGGGCCGGATCATGAACGTGCTCGGCGAGCCGATCGACGAGCGCGGTCCGGTCGAAAGCGACGTGCATTGGGAAATCCACCGCGCCGCCCCGGATTACGCCGACCAGTCCTCGGGCAACGAGCTGCTGGAAACCGGCATCAAGGTCATCGACCTGATGTGCCCGTTCGCCAAGGGCGGCAAGGTCGGCCTGTTCGGCGGCGCCGGCGTCGGCAAGACCGTCAACATGCTCGAGCTGATCAACAACATCGCGACCGAGCATTCGGGTCTGTCGGTGTTCGCCGGCGTGGGCGAGCGTACCCGCGAGGGCAACGACTTCTACCACGAAATGTCCGACGCCAACGTCATCGTGCAGGACGACCTGTCGAAGTCGAAGGTGGCGATGGTGTACGGCCAGATGAACGAGCCGCCGGGCAACCGTCTGCGCGTCGCCCTGACCGGCCTGACCATGGCCGAGTACTTCCGCGACGAGAAGGACGCCAACGGCAAGGGCCGCGACGTGCTGTTCTTCGTCGACAACATCTACCGCTACACCCTGGCCGGCACCGAAGTCTCGGCGCTGCTGGGCCGCATGCCGTCGGCGGTGGGCTACCAGCCGACCCTGGCCGAGGAAATGGGCGTGCTGCAGGAGCGCATCACCTCGACCAAGACCGGTTCGATCACCTCGATCCAGGCCGTGTACGTGCCCGCGGACGACCTGACCGACCCGTCGCCGGCGACCACCTTCGCCCACCTCGACGCCACCGTCGTGTTGAGCCGCAACATCGCCGCGCTGGGCATCTACCCGGCGGTCGATCCGCTCGACTCGACCTCGCGCCAGCTCGACCCGAACGTGGTCGGCGTGGAGCACTACGAGACCGCGCGCCGCGTCCAGGCCACCTTGCAGAAGTACAAGGAGCTCAAGGACATCATCGCGATCCTGGGCATGGACGAGCTGTCGGAAGAAGACAAGACCGCCGTGGCCCGCGCGCGCAAGATCGAGCGCTTCTTCTCGCAGCCGTTCCACGTCGCCGAAGTGTTCACCGGCGCCCCGGGCAAGTACGTGTCGCTGAAGGACACCATCCGCGGCTTCAAGGGCATCGTCGAAGGCGAGTACGACCACCTGCCGGAGCAGGCGTTCTACATGGTCGGCGGCATCGAAGAAGCGGTCGAGAAGGCCAAGAAGATGGGCGTGGGCTGAGACGCCTGACGGCGTCTCGGGATTCGTGACTCGTGGTTCGGGATCGGCGAAGGCCGATCTCCGTACGTCGCATCTACGAATCCCCAATCCCTAATCACCAATCCCGTCGAACGAGCGAAGCGAGAGAGACATGGCATCCACCTTCCGTTGCGACATCGTCAGCGCCGAGGAAGAAATCTTCCACGGCGAAGCGACGCTGCTGGTCGCCACCGGCGAGATCGGCGAGCTCGGTATCGCCCCGCGGCACGCGCCGCTGATCACCCGCCTCAAGCCCGGCAAGGTCGTGGTGACCCTGCCCAGCGGCGAGCAGCTGGATTTCGCCGTGTCCGGCGGCATCCTCGAAGTGCAGCCGCAGGTCGTGACCGTGCTGGCCGACACCGCGATCCGCGCCCAGGACATCGACGAGGCCGCCGTGCGCGCGGCCAAGGAAGAAGCCGAGCGCGCGCTGGCCAACCGCGGCCCGCAGATGGACGTCGCCGAAGCCCAGGCCAAGCTGGCCGAGGCGATGGCGCAGTTGCAGGCGCTCGAGCGCCTGCGCAAGAACGTCAAGCACTGATCGGTCGCGCTGCGGCCCGATGCGAAAACGCCGGCCCCGCGCCGGCGTTTTCGTTTCTGCGTGGCGCGTCCGCGCTCTGTAGGAGCGGGTCAGCCGCGAGCGCAATCCGGTGCGATCGCGGTGCCGGCGGTCAGCCGCTACGTCCGCGAACCTCAGCGCCGATACACCCAATGGCGCGAGATCAGGAAACCGACGCCGCCGAGGACGATTTCGATCAAGGGCTTGGCCAGCCAGGTCCATCGGAGCCCGGCGTAGTCGTCGACCGTGCCTACCGCCCAGGTGCTGACCAGGGTGGTGCCGATCCACATGGTCACGAAGCGGCCGAACTGGCGCCGTCCCACCGTGGTGTCGTCGCCGGCGAAGGTGAAGCGGCCGTTGAGCCAGAACCCGAGCATGGCGCCGCTGATGCGTCCGGCCAAGTTGGCGGCCTCCACCGGCATGCCCAGGTGGCTGAGCCCGACCATGACGCCCCAGTCGAGGACGTACTGCAGGGCGCCGAAGATGAGGTAGTTGCGGCCCTGGCGGGTCAGGCTCATGCGCGACGGCCCTCGCGCGAGGCGAAGGGGGCGGAGCGTACGGCAGCGGACTGGGAACCGGGCATTCGCGCATTCTAGCCACACGACCCTGTACCATCGCGCCCAATCCCATGGCCTCCCGGAGCGGCGGTTTGCGCAGCGCGGTCCTGATCCCTTGCTACAACGAAGCCAAAACGGTGGCCAAGGTGGTCGCCGATTTTCGCCGCGCGCTGCCCGATGCCGAGATCTGGGTGTTCGACAACGCCAGTAGCGACGACACCGCCGCGCTGGCGCTTGGCGCCGGCGCGCGGGTGCGGCGGGTGCCGGCCAAGGGCAAGGGCAACGTGGTGCGGACCATGTTCCGAGAGGTCGAGGCCGACGTGTACCTGATGGTGGACGGCGACGACACCTATCCGGCCGAACACGCCTTGGCCCTGCTCGAGGATGTGATCGAAGGCCGCGCCGACATGGTCGTCGGCACCCGCCTGGAACAGCACGATTCGGATTCGTTCCGGCGCTTCCACGGCTTCGGTAACAAGCTGGTGCGTTGGAGCATCGGCCGCCTGTTCGGCCAACCGGTGCGCGACGTGCTGTCGGGCTATCGCGCGTTCTCGCGCCGTTTCGTCAAGTCGATGCCGGTGCTGTCGCGCGGTTTCGAGATCGAAACCGAAATGACCGTGTTCGCGATGGCCAACGCCTTCGTGCTCAGCGAGCGCACCGTGCCCTACGGCGTGCGCCCGGAAGGCAGCGAGTCCAAGCTCAACACCTTTCGCGACGGCTTCCGGGTACTGCGCACCATCGGCTTTCTGTTCAAGGACCTGCGCCCGCTGCTGTTCTTCGGCACCGCCGCGCTGCTGGCGGCGCTGGCCAGCGTCGGCTTCGGCGCTTTCGTGGTCCACGAGTACAGCCTCACCGGCGCGGTCACTCATCCTTCGACCGCGGTGCTCGCCGCGGCCTTGGCGCTGACCGCGTTCATCCTGCTGGCCACCGGCCTGATCCTGGACACGGTCAACCGGCGTTCGAACGAGATCCTGCGCCTGATCACCGACCAGGTGGTGCGTTACAAATCGGAGTGAACGGCTCGCGCCGCAGCGGGCACAGCTCCAATCGCGCCAGGCTGTCTTCGATCGGACGGCAAGCGCCGTCCAGGTGCAGCCCATACAGGCTCATGCGCTGCGCGGCGATCGCATCGACCGCCACTGGACGCAGCAGCCACAGCGGCCCCGGATGCGTCGCGATGCCGTGCTCGACCTGTCGTTGCAGGCGCGTGCAGCGCTGCGGGTCCATGAAGTTGTTGCGGATCGCGTACAGCGGCACCTCGCGCGGCAGGAACGCGGCGGCGTGGCCGATCGGTTCCTCGGTGCTGGACACGATCAGGCTGCCGGGCGGCAGCGCGGGGAAGGCGACCGAAATCATCGGCGTGCGGAACGGATCGCGGCCCCAGCCGGGATGCTTGGTCGGCGCGATCGCGAGCAACGCGCCGAGCACGAGGGCGGTACGGGTCCAGCGCCGCGCGAACGCCTGCGACAGCAGGCCGACGATCAGCAGCGAGCACAGCAGCTCCAGCGGCAGCAGATAGCGGTAGATGCTGTAGACGCCGAGCCAGAACGCGTAGCTGGTCAGGACGAAGCCCAGCAGCGGCCAACGCAGCGCCCGCGCCGCGCTTTGCGCGCTGTCCGCGGATTCCGCCGCGCCATCGCGGCGGCGCCCCGCCCACAGCCAGCCGGCGAGCGCGGCGAAGCCGAGCAGCAGGCGCGCGTCGGCCAGCGAGGCCTCGGAGAAATCGTTGCTCTTGCGCAGCAGGCGCAACGGCACGTTCAACGCGTCCCAGGCGGTCTGCGGCAGGAAGCGCAGGTCGCGCCGATCTTCGAACAGCGCGTCGGGCGAATGGAACCAGTGATTGAAATAGGGAAACAGCGGATTGCCGTGGTGCTGCCATAGATACCAGCCCCATGGCCCCCAACTCAGCGCGGCGCCGATGAGTCCGCCCACGGCCAGCGCGCACAGCCGCGCCGGCGCCTGCCGCCAGGGCCCGGCCAGCGCCGCGGCGGCGACGAAGCCCAGGCAGTACATCGCCGCCGTCAGCTTCAGCCCGGCGGCGAGTCCGCCGAGCAGGCCGATCGGCAGCCAGGTCTTCCAGGCGCCGCGGTGCGACTGCGAATCGGCCATCCACCACAGGCCGCCGAGTACGAAAGCGGCGACGATGTGGTCGTTGAAGGTCGCCGCCGCGCCCGGATAGACCGCCGCGCCGGTGATCGCGACCAAGCCGGCCATCCAAGTGCGCAGCGGGCTGCGCTGCGCCGGCCACAGGCGGTCGAGCAGGCGCAAGCCGAACGACAGGGCGAGGAAGGTCGGCAGCGCCAGCCATAGCGACACCAGCCAACCGCCCGCGCCGGCGCGCACCAGCAACGCGAACGGCAGATCGGCGATGGGGTTGTGCCAGGTCTGCATCTGCGCCGCGGCGATGTCGGTCTGCAGCCGACCGTCCAGCCATGCCAACGGCGTATACAAATGATAGTTACGCAGGTCCCAGTTCGCGTCCTGGCGCTGCACCAGGGCTGCGAGCAGGGTGAAGAACAGGGCCACGGCGGCGGCGGGGCGCCAGGAAACTCGCTCAGCGGACATGCAGGGTCCCGCAATCGACAGTTGCTAAGATTCGGCCCGGGCGCGGCATGCGCGTCAAGGAATCGGACATTCTCGATGGCTCGTGATTCGATGAACCAGTTGCATATCGTCATCCTCGCCGCGGGCGAGGGCAAGCGGATGAAGTCGGCCACCGCCAAGGTGCTGCAGAAGATCGCCGGGCGGCCGATGCTGGCGCACGTGATCGACACCGCGCGCGCGCTGAACCCGGCCGGCATTCATGTGGTCTACGGCCACGGCGGCGAGCAGGTGCGGGCCGCGTTCGCCGGCCAGGACGACCTGTCCTGGGCCGAACAGAGCGAACGCCTGGGCACCGGCCATGCGGTGCAGCAGGCGATGCCGGACGTGCCGCAGGACGCGCGCGTGCTGATCCTGTACGGCGATGTGCCGCTGATCGCGCCGAACACCCTGCAACGCCTGCTCGCGGCACCGGGGCGGATCGCGGTGCTGGTCGCCGATCTCGACGACCCGACCGGTTACGGCCGCATCGTGCGCGATCCGGAAGGCCGGGTCGGCCGCATCGTCGAGCACAAGGACGCCGATGAGGAGCAGCGCGCGATCCGCACCGTCAACACCGGCATCCTGGTCGCCGACGGCGAACCGCTGCGGCGCTGGCTGGAGCGCCTGGGCAACGACAACGCCCAGGGCGAGTACTACCTGACCGACGTGTTCGGCTCGGCCGCGGCCGAGTACACCGCGGCCGAGATGGTCCACGTCGACGACCCGATCGAGGTCGAAGGCGCCAACGATCCCTGGCAGCTGGCCCAGCTCGAGCGCGCGTTCCAGCGCCGCGCCGCGCGTGCGTTGTGCGTGCAGGGCGCGCGCCTGGCCGATCCCGCGCGCTACGACCAGCGCGGCACGGTGACGGTCGGGCGCGATGTCGAGATCGATGTCGACGTGGTCCTCGAAGGCACGGTCGAACTCGGCGACGGCGTGCGCATCGGTCCGTTCAGCCGGCTCAAGGACGTGCGCCTGGGCGCCGGCACCGAAGTGCGCGCGCATTGCGATCTCGACGGCGTGGTGGTCGAGGGCGCCGCGCAGATCGGCCCGTATTCGCGCCTGCGTCCGGGCACGGTGCTGGCCGACGGCGCCCACGTCGGCAACTTCGTCGAGACCAAGAACGCTCGGGTCGGCGTCGGCAGCAAGGCCAACCATCTGACCTACCTCGGCGACGCGGTGATCGGCGCCGGGGTCAACGTCGGCGCCGGCACCATCACCTGCAACTACGATGGGGTCAACAAGTCGGTGACCACGATCGAGGACGGCGCCTTCATCGGTTCCAACGCTTCGCTGGTGGCGCCGGTGACGATCGGCAAGGACGCGACCATCGCCGCCGGTTCGGTCATCACCCGCACGGCGCCGGCCGGCGAACTGACCGTGGCGCGCGCGCGCCAGGCCACGGTCGAAGGCTGGAAGCGCCCGGTCAAGAAGAAGTAAGCGCGACGCCACGGAACGCGCCGGAGCGGCGCGTTCCGTGATGCGCGGCACCGCAGCGCGCGCGACGCGCGCGCTAGCCTGCCCTGGCGCGGGGGACGCGCGGGGGCCGACCGATGATCACCAGGCTCGCCGGCGCGACGCTGGCCGCAGTCGCCTTGCTGTGCGCGCCGCCGGCGCAGGCGGTGTTCCGCCTGTACCTGGCGGCCGACGGCGACGACGCCCGCGACGGACGCAGCGCCGCGACCGCGATCCGCACGCTGGCCCGCGCCGACCGGCTGCTGCAAGCCCATGCGCCGCGCGAGGACATCGAGATAAGGATCGCGCCGGGGACCTACCGCGGCCAACAGGTCCTATGGACGTACTTGAACGGTCACCGCATCAGCTTCCTGCCGACACCCGGCGCGGGCACGCGGCCGGTGTTCGATGGCGGCGGCAGCGCCGGCACCTGGTTCGAGCTGCGCAGCGCCGCCGGCGCGTCGAAACTGCAGTTCCGCTATCTGACCGTGACCAACTACTGGCTCGGCATCGATCTGGTCGGCGACCGCAACGACCCGGCCGGCGGCTGGAACGGCTACAACGAAGTGCGCAACCTGCGCTTCGTCCGCATCGGCGGCCGCTACGGCGCGGGTCCGGCGCCGTACTCGTACGCGGCGGTGCGGCTGATCAATTCGCGCTACAACGGCTTGTACGACAATCACTTCGAGTCGATCGAGAATCCCGGCGAGTACTCGGGCTATCTGCACGCGATCTACCTCGCCCACGGCGCCAGCGCCAACCGGATCGAACGCAACCGTTTCGTCGCGGTCAACGGCGACGCGATCCGCACCCGCGACGGCGCCGACGCCAACCGGATGGCCGACAACGTCTTCGACCGGGCCGGAAAGCGCGCGGCTTACTCGGATTGGTACTGCATCGAGCGCTGCACCCTGCCGCGGCCGGAATGCCCCTCGGCCGGCAACGTGTTCCGCGACAACCGGGTGGGCGATGGCTACTACGGCGCGGTCCCGTCGACGCTGCTGTTCGGCGCCGACGATGCCTGTGGTGCCTTGGCCGAGCCGCGGCTGATCGAATCCGGGACGGTGCGCGACTAGGCCAGTCGGGGCGGTCGCGACGGAGCGGGGGGCCTAATCCGCGCGTGGAAGACGCAGGGCGAACTTCGTGCGGTGCAGGCGCGCTCCGCTTTTCCGCTTCCAGCCGCTTTGCGCGCGCGTCGGGCAGAGACCTGTAAAACCTGTCCGGGCGCCCTGGGCCCCCGCTCGCGCGGGATGACGGCGAAAGGGCTGCGCGCGAGGCAGGCAACCGCTTCGCCCGCGCCGCTTCGCCCGTCATGCCCGCGCAAGCGGACCTCCGGGGGTTTCAGTGTGCTGCCTCAAGGCATGTATTCGACCGACTCGGTGGCGCCGGCCTGGGCTTTGACGATCTCGGTGTAGTACTGCGCCGCCGCGGTCCGGTCGAGGAAGGCGTTCGGCGCCCAGATCATCACGCCCTGGTAGCCGCCGTTGGCGACGCTCTGGGCGATCGACCGCGCCTGCGAGGCCGAGCTGAATTCCGGCGAGATGCCGAGGAACAAGCTGCTCTTGGCCATGCCGTAGCCGACGTACGGGGCCAAGTAACCGACGCTGCCGGCGTAGGTCATCTCGTAGCCTTCGGTCAGCTGATTGGCGGCGTTGTAGGGCGAGCGGAAGTACTGCGAGTCCGACCACAGCGCCTTGCTCAGGGTCTTGCCGCCGAAGTAGGGGTGGGCGCGGATCGCCTTGAGTACGGCATAGAACGAACTCGCGCTGCCCGAGCATGTCGAGTATTCGTCGTCGACGCTGATGCCGTCGAGCCCGTACTTGATCACGTCGGCGACCATCGCGTTGGCGAGCCTGGTCGCGGTCCTGGAGGTCATGTTGCACGACCAGCCGGCGTTCTGATGATTGCCCAGGTACGAGATCTGCACCTTGATCCCGTTGTTCTGCAACTGGCGGACGGCGTCGATGTTCTGATTCAGGATCGTGCTCATCTCCGTGTTGTAGTACAGAACGGGCGTATTGGGCGTGCTGCCGTTGATGTTGGCGGCGAACAGCACCAGATCGGAAAAGAACGGTTTGCCCGTGCTCTTCACGCGATAGTGGGCGATGTCCTTGACGTCCTGCGGCGAAGGATTGTTGAGGAAAACGACGTTGCGCGCTGCGCACGCGCCGAAACTAGCGAGCATTGCCATTAGACCGAGAGCCAAAAGCGTAGATTTGCGAAGCATTGGCGAATCTCCTCTTCCATTGTTTGGAAAAACAGCTCGATTGGCGGACGCGAAACGATCGTCGAACGCGCACGTCCACGCCAGAAACGAAGCGCAGGGCGTTTCACCCTACGGTGCGCGCGGCGGAATTCGTGCGGGAGTCGGTTGCGATGCGTATCGCCGCGCAAGCGTGGGTCAAGCGCCGCGCCAAGACCATGCGCTCGTTCGCGAATCGGCGAGTCCGCGCTCGGCAATCGCGGTAGACGCGAACCGGGAGCGGAAAGTCGAGCCGGCCCGCCAGGCGTCGGCGCGATGGCAACCGATGCGCGCGCATCGGAGCCGGATCGGCCACGGCGTGGCGCAGACGATTGGTTCGCGCCGGCTCGCTGCGCACCGTAGCAGCGGCGGCGGAGCCATCGCGGCTGCGGCTGCGATCGGCTCGGCCAGGCAATGCGCGCACGCGCGGCGCGGGCGAGCGTTTCAGTCCGGCAGCACCATCGACACGCATAGCCCGCCGCCCTGGCGGTTGAGCAGGGCGATGCGGCCGCCATGGGCTTCGGCGATCTCGCGCGCCAGCGCCAGTCCCAGGCCGGTGCCGTTGCGCTTGGTCGAATAGAACGGCAGCAGGGCGTTGGCGAGCACGGCATCGTTCATGCCGCTGCCGCGGTCGAGCACGTCGATGCGCCAGGCGTCCTGGACCCGACGCAGCTGCAGCCGCACTTCGTCCGGCGCCGAGCCCGATTCGTGCGCGTTCTTGAGCAGATTGATCAGGCTCTGTTCGAGCTGGGCCGCGTCGACTCGGGCCACCGCTTCGCCGGGCACGCCGTCGTAGACGAAGGCGACCTGACTGCGCAGTTGTTCGATGAACCGCGACCACTCGATCGGTTGCAGCCGCGGCGCCGGCAGCTTGGCGAAGCGGGCGTAGTCGCGGATGAAGCCTTCCAGGTGGCGCGCGCGCTCTTCGATGGTCTGCAGCGCGGTCGGCAGGCGTTCGTGCTGGCCGCGCCGCAGCAGTTCGGCGCCGGAATGGGCCAGCGAGGCGATCGGCGCCAGCGAATTGTTGAGCTCGTGGCTGATCACCCGGATCACTTTCTTCCAGGTCTGCACTTCCTGCCGGCGCAGCTCGGCGGTGAGCTGACGCAGCAACACCAATTCGTGGGCGCGGCCGTTGAGACGGAAGATGCGCCGCGACAGGTGATAGATCTCTTCGTTCTCGATGTCGCCGACGCTGAACATGCCGTCGCCGCCGCGCTCGAAGGCCTCCTGCATCGGCCACGGCGCGCGCGCCAGCAGTTCGGCGAAATCCTGGCCCTCCAGGCGCCGGCCTTCGCCGAGCATCTTGCGCGCGGCGAGATTGCCGTGAACGATGCGCCGGCTCGGATCGACCAGCAGCATCGCCACCGGCGTGTTCTGGACCATGGTGTCGAGCAGCAGCTCGCGCTGGACCAGGCTCAGGCGCTGCTCGCGCAGCGCATCGCCGAGGCGGTTGTGGCTGGCGACCAGTTCGCCCAGGTCGCCGCCGCCGGTCCAGTGGAAGCTGATCGAATAGTCGCCGTCGCGGTAGCTGGCCACCGAGCCGGCGAGCGCGCGGAACAGCGAATTCATCGGCGCGAACGCGCGCCGCACGTGGTAGATCAGCAGCGGCGCCAGTATCGCGAGCACGATGGCCAGCGCCAGCCAGCGATTGGACAGATAGCCCGACAGCCACAAGGTCGCGGCCGCGCCCGCGGCAAGGTAGATCAGCGCGATCGCGGCGAAGACCAGGCTCAGGGACGGACGGCGCATGCGGGCGGCCTCAGTCGCGCCGGATGCCGAGGCGGTCGAGGCGGCGATACAGCGCTTGCCGCGACAGGCCCAGTTCGCTCGCGGCCTGCGCCAGCACGCCGCCGGCGCGCTCCAGCGCAGCCTCGATCGCCGCGCGATCGGGTTCGTCGGCAGCGCCGTTGCCGGTCGCGCCGGACGCCGGCAACGGCAGGCCGAGATCGGTCGCGCCGATGATCTGGCTGCGCGCCAGCAGGGCGGCACGCTGCAACGTGTTGCGCAATTCGCGCACGTTGCCCGGCCAGGCGTGGGCGAGCAGGGCCTGTTCGGCGTCCTCGCCCAGTCGCTTGCCGGACCCGAGCGGGTTGGCCTGGAGGAAATGCCGCGCTAAAGGCAGTACGTCGTCGCGGCGCTCGGCCAGCGGCGGAATGTCGATCTGGATCGTATTGAGTCGGTAGTACAGGTCTTCGCGGAAGCGGCCATCGCGGATCATCGCCGGCAGATCGGCGTTGGTCGCGCTGATCACGCGCACGCTGACTTGGCGCTCCCGGTTGGAACCCAGGCGTTCGAAGCGTCCGGTTTCGAGTACGCGCAACAGCTTCATCTGTCCGGCCGGCGGCAGGTTGCCGATCTCGTCGAGGAACAGGGTGCCGCCGTCGGCGGCCTCGAATTTTCCTTCGCGCGACCGGTTGGCGCCGGTGTAGGCGCCGGCGTCGGCGCCGAACAATTCGGCCTCGATCAGCTCGGTAGGCATCGCGCCGCAGTTGAGGGTGACGAAGGGACCGGACTTCACCGCCGAATTGGCCTGCACGATTTCGGCGATCTTCTCTTTGCCGGCGCCATTGGGGCCGGTGATCAGCACCGGTACGTCGGCGCGCGCGACCTGACCGGCCAACTCGATCACCGCGGCCAGGCGTTCGGAGCCGAACACCAGCCCGCGCAGGTCGAAACGCGCTTCCAGGTCGCGGTGGCGCTTGCGCCGCTGCTCGTGCAGGCGCGAGACCTCGCGGGTGCTGGCGCCGAGTTCGAGCAGGTTTTCGACGCTGGCGAGCAGCTTCTGGTCGTCCCAGGGCTTGGCCAGGTAGTCGGCGGCGCCGGCCTTGGCCAAGTCGACCGCGATGTCCAGATGGGTCCAGGCGGTCAGCAGGATGATCGGCAGGTCGGGATGGCGCGTGCGGATCGCCCGGAACAGGGCCACGCCTTCCTGGCCGGACGTGGTGTCGGCGCTGAAGTTCATGTCCTGCAGCACCAGGCCGACGTCTTCGCGCGCCAGCAACGCCAGGCCTTCCTCAGGCGATTGCGCGGCGATCACCCGAATCTCGCGCAGGCCGAACAGCAGGTCCAGAGCAGTGGCGACCGCGGGGTTGTCGTCGATGACCAAGACCGTGCGCATCGGGATTCCATTGTGCGTGCGACGGCGCGAAACCGCGCCGCCGTAGTGCGTGGAGTATGCCAGCGTCGCCCATGGCGGGCGAACGCCGGTCTTGCCCGGAGCTCGACCGGGCGCTTACTTGGCCGCGTCGTGCGCGTTGCCGTGCGGTCGGTTCGCGGCGATCCAGCGCCCGATCCGAGCGTCCAGTTCGTCCAGCGGCAGCGCGCCGCCGCCGAGCACTTGGTCGTGGAAAGCGCGGATGTCGAAGCGCTCGCCGAGTTCGCGTTCGGAACGGGCGCGCAGCTCGCGGATCTTCAACTGCCCCATCTTGTAGGCCAGGGCCTGGCCCGGCCAGGCGATGTAGCGGTCGGTCTCGGCCTGGATGTTGGGCTCCTCCATGTCGGAGTGATCGCGCATCCATTGCACCACCTGCTCGCGGTTCCAGCGCTTGTGGTGGATGCCGGTGTCGAGCACCAGCCGGTTGGCGCGCACCAGCTCCTGCGAGAGCCGGCCGAAATCGCTGTAGGGGTCCTGGTAGAAACCGATTTCCTTGCCCAGGTCTTCCGAGTACAGGCCCCAGCCTTCGATGAAGGCCAACTGCCCGGTCAGGGTACGGAACTTGGGCAGCGCCGGCAGCGCGCGGGTGATCGAAGATTGCAGGTGATGGCCCGGCACGCCTTCGTGATAGGCGATGGCCTCGATGGTGCCGAGCAGGCGCTGCTCCGGTTCGCCGGTGTTGACCGTGATCAGGCCCGGGCGCGCGCCGTCCGGCGTGCCGGGCATGTATTGCGCGGCCGAGGCCTCTTTCTCGCGCCAGGCCTCCACCGCCTGCACCTGCACGCGGGTCTGCGGCAGGGTGCCGAACAGCTCCGGCAGGCGCTGTTCCATCTTGGCCAGGTAGCCGCGATACAGCTCGAGGATCTGCTCGCGCGACTGCGCGTGCCGGGCCGGGTCGCGGCCCATGCGCTCGCGCGCCGTTTTCAGGTCGGCATACCCCAGCTCGCGCACGATCCGGGTCTGCTCGCGTTCGATCCTTTCGACTTCGCTCAGGCCCAGGGCGTGGATCTGCTCCGCGCTCAGCGACGAGCCGGTGAATTGCTCGATCTGGTAGCGGTAGTAGGCATCGCCGTTCGGCAGCGACCACACGCCGTACTCGCTGCGGCCTTGCGGCGCATATTCCTTGGCGACGAATTCGGCCAGGCGGCGATAGGCCGGGCGCACTTCGCCGTCGACGACCTCCAGGATCTGCTTGCGCAGGCGCTCGCGCTCGGCCTGCGGCACGCTGGCCGGGAACTTGTTCAGCGAGGCGGCGAAAACGCTGTTCTCGCCGGCCGCGTCGGCGATGCCGTTGCACTGGCCGACGATCTTCTCCAGCAGGTAGCGCGGCGGCATCAGGCCTTCGCGCGCGCCTTGGCGCGCGACTTCGGTGACCTGGTCGAGGATGCGCGGGATCGCGCGCAGCCGGACCAGATAGTCGTCGTACTGGCGGGTATCGTTGAAGGGAAAGGCTTTGACGATGATGGTCAGGAACAGGTGGCTGCCGTTGAACTGGTCCAGCGGCATCAGATGGCTCTTGATCGCGTAGGACTGCAGGTCGTTCTCGATCCAGCGCACCAGCAGACGGTGGTTGAGCAGATCGGCCTCGGCGAAGCCGCGAGTGTCGACCGCGCGAACCCGTTGCAGCATGTCGCGGCCGAAGGCCTGGCGGCGTTCGGCCCCGGCCAGGGAGAAGTCGCTCCACTGGGTGTTGTAGCGATAGTCGCCGAAGAAGCTGGCCTGTTCCGGCAACAGACGCAGCATGCCCTCCCAATGCTCGTCGATCAGGGCGTTGAAGGCGCGGGTGCGGGCGGCGACGTCGTCGACGGCCGCGGTCCGCGATGCCGCGGCCGGCGCGGTTTCTGCGGCGTGCGCGACGCCGCCCGCGAGCAAGGCGAGCACGGTGAATGCCAGCGCGCTGTGGCGCAGGCGAGAACGAGGACGCGGGGCGATCGGACTCATGGCGGGCTCCGTGGCGAAAGAAGGCGGGGCGGCGCAGGCGCGCCGTTGCCGAGCGCCCGGCGCCAGGCCGGGCGAAGGAAGGAACAGTGTGGCGGGGGCGGAGGGGGTGAGTGCGCTCGCCCCCTCTGTCCCTGAGCTCAGGCCGAACGCGTCGCCAATGCCGGCGGCACCATCGCCGCGCGCCGCGCCGGTCCGTACACCGCGAGCTGGCCGAGCAGCCACAGGCACAGCGCGCCGACCGGCAGGTACCAACCCGGCAGCCGCGGCAGCTCGTACAGTTTCATCAGGCCCAGATTGATCGCGAACGCCAGGGCCATGCCCAGGGCGATGCCGATCGTGGTCAGCAGGAAGTTCTCGGTCTGGAAGTAGCGCAGGATCTGGCCGCGGGTGGCGCCCAGCGCGCGGCGCACGCCGATCTGCTTGGTGCGCTGCTGGACCCAGAAGCTGGCCAGGCCGACGATGCCGAGCGCGGTCACGATCAGCAGGGCCAGGATCACCCCCGACAGCAGCCAGGCCATGGCGCGGTCCTGGCGGTAATACTCTTCGCGGATCTCGGCGAAGGTGTTCTCCTTCAGCACCACCCGGCCCGGACGGACGCGCTGCAGCTCCGCGACCGCGGCCTTGAGCACTTCCGCGCGCCGGCCCGGTTCGGTGGCGATCAGATAGTTGGACCAGCTCCAATGCGGGCGGACCGGAAAGATCATCGAGTACTGGCCGTTGCCGTAGTCGTTGGGGCGCAGCAGTTCCTCGACCACGCCGATCACGGTGATCGGAGCGTTGCCCCAGCTGTAGAACTGCTTGCCGAGCGCCGTCGCCGGCGTGGCGCCCGGAAACAGGCGTTCGGCAAAGCGGCGGTTGACCACCGCCACCGCAATGCGGCCCTCGTCGAAGGACGCTTCGATCGTTTCCATGTTCTGGTATTCGCCGGGCAGGAAATCGCGCCCGGCGATCAGGCGCAGGCCCATGGTCTCGACCAGGTCCTCGCTGCCCAGGTAGACCGAGGCGTTGAAGCTGTTGTCCTTCTGGTCGGGGCTCATGCGCACGCCGCTGTTGCTGCTGGAGCCGCCGAGCGGAATTTGCGAGGCCGAAGCGGCGGAGATGACGCCGGGTACGCCGCGCAGTGTCTGCACGTCTTCCTGCACGCGCGCCGAATCGTTGCGGTTCTTGCCGGGACTGACCGTCTGGATGCGCAACAGGCGCTCTTCGGCGACCCCGGTGGGGCGGTCCATGCGTTCCAGGCGCTGCGAAATCAGATACACCGCGTTGCAGACGATGGCGCAGGCCAGCGCGATCTCCAGCACGATCAGCGCGGCGGCGGTCTTGTGCCGGCGCAGGGTGGAAAGAATGGGGCGGATGTCCATGGGGTGCTCCGTCGAGGCCGCCGGACGTCGCCGGCGGCGGTTCGTTTCTGGGTCGCGGCGCGCGCGTTACTGGGACTTGAGCTGGATCGCCGGCGTCACCTGGCAGGCGCGCCAAGCCGGCAGCAGCCCGGCCAGCACGCTGGCGCCGATCGACAGGGCGAAGGTGGTCAGCAGCATGGTCCCGTCCAGATGCGCGAGCTGTGCGTACTGGGCCGGGTTCTGCCGCACCGCCCACAGTCCGAGCAGGGCCAGGCCCAGGCCGAGCGCCGCGCCGGCCACGCCGAGCGTGCCGGACTCGACCAGGAACTGCAGGAAGATGTCGCGGCGCGAGGCGCCCAGGGCGCGGCGCACGCCGATCTCCGACGAACGCCGCAGGCACTTGGCCAGCAACAGGCCGACGGTGTTGATCAGGCACACCAGCAGGAAGCCGAACGCCAGCCAGACCTGCAGGCGCACGTCGTTGGGCACCACCTTGTTGTGCTCCAGGTGCTGCATGACATCGCGCAGGCGGGGGTTGGGCGGGCGCTGGAAGCGGCCGGCCTTGCGCTGCTGTTCGGAGTAGGCGCCCAGGTAGTCGCGGTAGGCGCCGGCCTGGGCCGGGTCCATTTGCGCCCAGTACTGCACCCAGGCGCAGGGCGCCGTGGCCGACAGTTGGTCGCCGCCGGAATCGGCCCAGCAGTTGCGGTTGCCGCTGTGTTCCAGGCCGATATCGCGTGCGGTCCAGAACGGCACGAACAGTTCTTCCGGCTCGCCGTAGCGCGACAGGTTGAGGTCGTAGAAGCGCGGCACCGGGCGCCAATCGTCGAGCACGCCGACGATGCGCAGGTCGACGTTCTCCACCCGCACCGTGCGGCCGACGCTGTTGCCGCCGCCGAACAGGGTCTGGTTGAGTTCGCGCGAAATCACCGCCACCCGGGCGCGGCCCTCGTCTTCGGTGCGGGTCCAGCCGCGGCCGTACTGGAACGGCGTGTCGAACAGGTCGAAGAAGCCTTCGCTGGTGTAGCGCGCCTCGCTGATCTTCGACGACTGGCCGCCAGCCGGGGTGACCACGACGTTGCCGCCGGACATCAGCGCCTGGCGCTCGGCGCGGCCTTCGCGCAGCAGGGCTTCGGCGTCGAAGCGGGTCAGCTGGGATTCGGGCTCCTCGCCGGGCTTGAAGCCGTGCAGGTCGGCGGCGTCGAGCTGAACATAGAACAGACGCTCGCTCTTGTCCGGAATGGGGTCGCCCGACAGCACGTGGAATACCGTCAGGGTGGTCATCGACGCGCCGATGCCGAGCGCGATCGCCAGCACCATCAGCGCGGTCAGGACGCGGTTGCGCTTGAAGCTGCGCAGGGCGAGTTGCAGGTAGTAAGCGAACTGGCTGTTGCCGGACATGGCGGCGGCCTCAGGCGGACAGGGCGTCGGCGATTTCGGCCGGCGCCGGGCTGCGGATCAGACTGGGCTCGGCCTTCAGGTCGGTGGCCATGCCGTCGACGATGTGGACGTTGCGTTGCGCGCGCGCGGCCAGCTCCGGGTCGTGGGTGACCATGACGATCGTGGTGCCGGCGGCGTTGATCTCCTCCAACAGCTCCATGACCCCGCGCGCCATTTGCGAGTCGAGGTTGCCGGTGGGTTCGTCGGCGAGCAGCAGGCGCGGCGCGCCGGCCAGGGCGCGGGCGATCGCGGCGCGCTGTTGCTGGCCGCCGGACAGTTCGGCCGGGTAGTGCTTCATGCGCGAACCCAGGCCGACCTGGCTCAATGCCTGCTCGATGCGCTGCTTGCGTTCGGCGGCGGGCATGCGCCGGTAGCGCAGCGGCACGTCGCAGTTGTCGAACAGGTTGAGGTCGGGAATCAGGTTGAAGCTCTGGAAGATGAAACCGATCTTCTGGTTGCGCAGGCGCGACCGCGCATCGTCGGACAGGCCGCGCACGTCCTCGCCGTCCAGCCGGAACTCGCCGCCGGTGAAGGTTTCCAGCAAGCCGGCGATGTTGAGGAAGGTGGTCTTGCCCGAGCCGGACGGACCGGTCACCGCGACGAACTCGCCTTCGCCGACGTGCAGATCCAGCGAACGCAGCGCGTGCGTTTCCACGAGTTCGGTGCGGTAGACCTTGGTGACCTGGCGCATATCGAGCATGAAGGCGATTCCTGGAGGAGAGGTCTGGAGCGAAACGGGATCAGCGGACCGCGAACATCGGCAGCGACCGCGCCGCGGCGTAGCGCGCATTGCGCAGCGGCCGACGCGGTTCGGCGTTGGCGCTGCGCGCCGGGCCGGCGTCGCGGACCAGATCGAAGTTGATCAGCTGGTGCAGGCGCAGCGGCACGGCGTCGGTCAGCTGCTGCGGGTTCCAGGCCGGGACGGTAGCGCGGGTATCGTGCAGGGCGTACATGATCATTCTCCACTGATGCGGACCGCGTCCGCGTTGTCGAACTGGTCGCTGCCGGAGACGACGATGCGCTCGCCCGGCTGCAGGCCTTCGAGGATTTCCACGTGGCTCAGGCTGCTGGCGCCGGCGCGGATCGGGCGGCGCGAGGCGAGGCCGTCGGCGACCACATACGCGTAGCGGCCGCCGGACTGTTCCAGGAACGGGCCGCGCTCGACCGTCAGCACGTTGCGGCGGGTGTCGAGCACGATGCGCGCGCTCAGGCGCTGGTTCTGGCGCAGGCCGGACGGCTGACGATCGACGAAGCGCAGGCGGCTGACCACTTCGCCGCCGACGACTTCCGGCGACACCGCCGAGATCCGCGCCGGGAAGCTCTCGCCGCCGCCGCCGCCGATCTGCGCCGGCATACCGATCGCCAGTTCGCGGGCGAAGCTCTCCGGCACCTTGATTTCGACTTCGAACACGCCCAGGTCGACCACGCTGAGCACAGGCGCGTTGGCGGCGACGTTGGCGCGCTGGGCGACCTGGATCTGGCCGACCTGGCCGTCGAACGGCGCGCGCAGGGTCAGCGCGTCGACCTGACGCTGCGCCTCGGCGACGATCGCGCGCTGGCGATCGGCGAGCAGGCGCTTGTTGCGCGCATCCAGGCCGGCGCTGCGGCCCTGGCGGTCGAGGTCGCCGCGGGCATGATCCAGGCCGATGTCGGCCTTCTTGAGTTCGTCCTGGGCCTTGGCCACGTCGACCTTGGCCACCGCGCCGCCGTCGAAGGCGCGTTGGTAGCGTTCCAGGTCGCGCGCTGCGGCGATGCGGTCGACCTGGGCCTGGTCGAGTTCCTTGCGTGCGGTCGAGCGGGCCAGTTCGGCGGCCAGTTCGGCGCGGCTGGCCTCGGCTTCCAGGCCGGCCAGGGTGGCCTGTTCCTGGGCCAGCTTGCTGCGCAATTCGGGGCTGTCGATCTCGGCCAGCACCTGGCCGCGGCGGACCACGTCGCCGGCCACCACCTTGAGGTCGACCGAGCCGCCGGCGATCGCGTACAGGATCGGGCTGTTGGCGGCGATGACCCGGCCGTCGGCGGCGATGTCGCGGACCAGATCGCCGCGCTCGACTTCGGCGAAGCGCAGCCGCTCGGCCGCGATCGAGCGCCCGCCCGCGCTCCAGCCGGACAACAGCCAGGCGCCGGCGGTGAGTGCCAGCACGCCGGCGCCCGCGCCCAGCAGCCACGGCCGGCGCCATGCGGCGGCGGTCGGGGCGACGCGGTGGTCCTGCGCAGAAGTGTCGCGGATGCTCATTTCGATGCGGCTCGATCCGGATGTCTGGGCTTAACCCAAGCACAACCCGTGCCAATCGCAAGTTGTTGATTTAAAATGGCGTACGTTCCTGTCCGGGCGTCCGTCCGGACAGTCGCTCTGTCCGCCGGACGTGTCCGCAAAGCGCACTGGCTAGAATCGCGGCCATCCCCCGAAGGAGTTGCCCCCAGCATGTGCGGAATCGTTGGCGCGATCGCCGATCGCGATGTGGTACCCGTCCTCATCGACGGACTCAAACGTTTGGAATACCGCGGCTACGACTCGGCCGGCATCGCCGTGTTCGACGGCGCGCAGCTGCGCCGCGTGCGCCGCACCGGCCGCGTCGGCGAGATGGAGGCCGCGGCCCAGGCCGAGGGCTTCAACGCCCAGGTCGGCATCGGCCACACCCGTTGGGCCACCCACGGCGGCGTGACCGAGGCCAATGCCCACCCGCACATCAGCTTCGGCGAACTGGCGGTGGTGCACAACGGCATCATCGAGAACCACGACGAGCAGCGCGAGCGCCTGCGCGCCGCCGGCTACGCGTTCGAATCGCAGACCGACACCGAAGTCATCGCCCACCTGATCCATCACCATCTCAAGCAGGACGGGGACCTGCTGGCGGCGGTGCAGAACACGGTGCGCGAGCTGGTCGGCGCCTACGCCATCGCGGTGGTCAGCAAGCGCGAACCTGGCCGTCTGATCGCCGCGCGCATGGGCTGCCCGTTGCTGGTCGGCCTGGGCGAGGGCGAGAACTTCGTCGCCAGCGACGTCTCGGCGATCGTCCAGGCCACCCGCCGGGTGATCTTCCTGGAAGAAGGCGACACCGCCGACATCAGCCGCGACAGCGTGCAAGTGTTCGACGCGCAGGGGGCGCGCATCGAACGCGAAGTGCACGTGTCCGACGTGTCGCTGGCGTCGCTGGAGTTGGGCCCGTACCGCCACTTCATGCAGAAGGAAATCCACGAACAGCCGCGCGCCATCGCCGACACCATCGAGGCGGTGATGGACAACGGCGCGTTCTCGCCGTCGCTGTTCGGCGCGCAGGCCGAGTCGGTGTTCGCCGGCATCGAAGGCGTGCAGATCCTGGCTTGCGGCACCAGCTATTACGCCGGCCTGACCGCGCGCTACTGGATCGAGGCCATCGCCGGCCTGCCGTGCCAGGTTGAAATCGCCAGCGAATACCGCTACCGCGCCGCGGTCGCCAATCCCAAGCAGTTGATCGTCACCATCTCGCAGTCGGGCGAAACTCTGGACACGATGGAGGCGCTGAAGTACGCCAAGTCGCTGGGCCACGAGCGCACCCTGTCGATCTGCAACGTGCCGGAGAGCGCGATTCCGCGCGCCAGCAAGCTGGTCTACTACACCCGCGCCGGCGCCGAGATCGGCGTGGCCTCGACCAAGGCCTTCACCACCCAGTTGGTGGCGTTGTTCACCCTCACCGCGACTCTGGCCAAGCTGCAGGGCAAGCTGTCGGCCGAACAGGAAGCCGAGTTCGTCGACGCCCTGCGTCACCTGCCGGGCAGCGTGCAGCACGCGCTCAACCTGGAACCGCAGATCACCGCCTGGGCCGAACGCTTCGCGCCCAAGCAGCATGCGCTGTTCCTCGGCCGCGGCGTGCATTACCCGATCGCCCTGGAAGGCGCGCTCAAGCTCAAGGAAATCTCCTACATCCACGCCGAGGCCTACCCGGCCGGCGAGCTCAAGCACGGCCCGCTGGCTCTGGTCGACGCCGCCATGCCGGTGGTGGTGATCGCGCCGAACGACAAGCTGCTGGAGAAGGTGAAGTCCAACATTCAGGAAGTGCGCGCCCGCGGCGGCGAGATGTTCGTGTTCGCCGACCTCGACAGCCACTTCGGCGAATCCGAGGCGGTGCACGTGATCCGCACCCCGCGCCACGTCGGCGTGTTGTCGCCGGTGGTGCACGCGATCCCGGTGCAGTTGCTGGCCTACCACGCCGCACTGGCGCGCGGTACCGACGTCGACAAGCCGCGCAACCTGGCCAAGGCGGTGACGGTGGAATGACCGGCTGAGCCGGCGAGGCGCCCCTTGCGCGCAGTCCGCGTTCGGGGCGTTTCGAAAACACGATCCGCTAATACGGTGCGGTCAGCCTGACGGTGTAGACCTCATAGAACGGCGCGCTCGGCGGCGCAGGATATTTGCGGCCGACCATCCGCCGGGAAACAAGCCATATCCGGGGTGCCGGGATTGACCCGATATTCTTTGACGGTCCCGGCCTCGTCGATCACCGCGACAGCGCGAAAGCGGGCGATGCCGGCCTGTCCGGCCTGGGCGGCGCAGCTGCGATAGACCTCGGACCGGAAGCGGTCGTGAGCAGGAAGCATCCGTCGCCCCCAGGCCATGCCGGCAAAGGTAGAGGTCAAGCGTGCGGCTTCGGCGGCCAGCAGGTGCCAACGATCCGCAGCCTCGATGCGGCCGCTGGGGCAGCCGGCGAGCAGGGCTGAAAGGCCGACAACAAAGGCGCGCATGCGGCTGCCGGGAGCCGTCGATGACCGGCCGCCGAAGTGGGCCTGCACGGGTTCTGGGCGTTCCTTCGCGGAACCGTCAATCGGCTCGTTCTCGTAAATGGCCTGCACTGACGCCGGCGCTGTCGGTGCATTCCGATGCGGCATTGCACGTGATGCGCGATACCCGGACGATCCGGTCCGAAGCCGACGCGCGTATGCTCCGGGCAGCGCTGCCAGTCGCTTCAAGTCTCCGGAATCGTCGCCGTAGCGAACGGCCCGAGCACCGTCCAACCCAGGTTCTCGTAGAGACCGCGGCCGTCGGCGGTCGCGACCAACAACTGCGGGCTGGTTGGGGACAACTTGCCCGATGCCAGCGCGATCATCACCGCGGCGCCCAAGCCTTTGCGTCGATGCTCCGGCGCGGTTTCGATCCGGTCGTAGACGAAGGCTTCTGCGGTTTCCGCCGCGCTGCCGGTGGCCGCCACCGCGCCGTCGGGCGCGACGACGCTGGCGCGAACGGCGCTGCCGGCGCGTTCGAGCTCCATCCTGTACCCGTCCGGCAGCGGCCTGGCGTCGGCGGGCGCCGCGGTCGTGGTCATGAAGTAGTTCGACGGTTGGAGCTCCCAACGCTCCGGCAGCGCGCTGCGCAGTTCTTCGTCGTAGCCGCACAGCTTCAGATAATGCCGCGGCGCGGTGATTTCGCGTGCGATAGCGCGCAGCCCATCGCATAGCTGCGGAAAAACCCAGCGCTTGGTTTCCTTTTCCGAGTGGGTGTCCACCCGGAAGCCGCCGCGATCGCGGACGGGGGGCGGGGAGCCGCGGGCGATGGAATGGGCGGCTTGCCAGGCGAACACGAGGTCGGGATCGATGCGGGATAGGCTCATGGTGGATCGCTTGGGGCGCCCGGAAGGGGCGCATTCTCCGGCGGCCAAGTCTGCCGCGCCATACCGGCGCTCGGCGGTGCCGCCTGCGTAGGCGTCGACTACAGCATCGCTTCGTCTCAGGCGCTAAGACGCAGGCAGGCGGAACGCGAGTGCCGCGATGGGGCTGGACGCGGCGAGCGGCATCGGTTTCGGGGAGGCGTCCTCGGAGCCGTCCGTCGGAGCACAGGCGCAATCGCGGGACGCCGGAAGGTTGCCGTCCCTGATTCGGCCGAGGAACGGACGGTTGTCGAATCTGCGCTCAGTCGTTCGTCGCCGAGGTGAAGGGGGCGATCGGCTCGCCCCGCCACCGATATTCACCGAGGAACACGTCGCAATGACCATCGTCATCACCGCCTTCGAACGATCGCCCGACGGCGGCAAAGGACTGGCGCGCGATACGCGTGTGCGCTGGGCGCTGGAGGAGGTCGGCCGGCCCTACGAGGTCCGGTTCGTGTCCTTGCGCGCGATGAAGGAGCCGGCCCATCTGCGCCTGCATCCCTTCGGCCAGATTCCCACGTATGAGGAAGGCGGTCTGGCCTTGTTCGAAACCGGCGCGATCGTCTTGCATCTGGCGCAGATCCATGCGGGTTTGCTGCCCGACGATGCCGATGCACGGGCGCGCGCGATCGCCTGGATGTTCGCCGCGCTCAACACGGTCGAACCGCCGATCCTCGATCTGGCGGTCGCCAGACTGGCGGAAGGCGACCGGCCCTGGGCCGGCCAACGCCTGCCGCTGGTCGAAGACCGCATCCGGCAGAGGTTGGCGCAACTGGCGACCCGCCTGGGCCGGACAGAATGGCTCGACGGAGGATTCAGCGCCGGCGACCTGATGATGGTGTCGGTGCTGTTGCGGCTGAGGCCGTCGGGGTTGCTGGACGAGTTCCCGCGTCTGGCCGCCTATGTCGCCCGCGGCGAAGCGCGGCCGGCCTACCTGCGCGCTTTTGCCGCGCAATGGGCGGTCAACGCCGTCATCGAGCCGCAGGCGGTCTGAACGTCGAGTCCGCTCCGATGCGGAACGCGTTGCAAAGGCCTGTAGAACTCCGCGATCCGCGGCACGAAGCGCTGCGGATTCGATCCTACGCCCAGGCGGGGCTGCCGCTGGAGACGTTCAAGCGACTTCGTGAACTCGCCACTCTGATCGAGGCCACCGACCGGGCCGGCCGACTACGCGGTTGGAACGGGGCGTCCCCCGGGCCGGCCCCCGAGCTGAAGTCTCGCCCGCGGATATGACGCGGCGGGCCGCCGCGGGGACGCGGGCTGCAGGCAGCGGAACTCAACCCACGACGCTGGCGTCTGCGACTTCGATCACCAGCGGCGCCTCGGCTGCGGCGTCGGGAACGTACCAGACCCGTGCCTCTGCGCCGACGCCGGGGACCTGCGTTTGCAGCAAATAGTCGCGTGAGCTTTGCGGATTCCACCGTCCTTCCAGCGCCCGGCCGTCGCCGAGCCGGACGATCAAGGCGAAGGACGAGAGCGAGCCGTCTTCGGCGAGCACCCAGTGCCGGCCGGTCACCCGGCCGGCGGCGGCGATCGCCCCAGGGCGGATTTCGCGCCACTGCGCTTCCAGCCCGCGTTCGAGCTTCGCCTGCCGGATGCAGGCGGCCAAGACCGCCCACAGCGCGACAGCCAGGCCGACGAGCATGACGGTGAAGATCAGGTTGAACCACCAGCCCGGCGTCGGCTCGGTCCAGAGTTGGGCCACGGCCCAGACCGCGCCGGCGCCGGCGATCAGGTTCATGAGCGCGAATCCGATCCGCCCGGCCGTGCCCATGCGGCGCGGGAACCGCAGCGAACGGGGGGCTGGTCCCGGCGAAGCTGCGGGGCTGAGTCGCGGCACGAGGTGAATGACGTGGCCGTCGTTGTCGTCTTGCATCCGATGCTTCGACATGGGCGCATGGTAGCGGGTGGGGTTTCGCGGGGCCAAGCGCGCAGCACGGGGCAGCGGTAGGCCGATGCAGCCGGGCGATGCCGTGCGCACGACGCGCACAGTGACCGCCCGGCAATCCCCATCCACCGGCCCGCCGCGGCGGATGCACGGCCGGCCGCTTCGGTCGGGCCAGCGTGCGCCGGGTAGCCGGCGCTGCGGTATACCGGTCCTGTGCGCCCGCCGGCGCTGGCATGATGGGCGCCGATCGCCCGTCTGGATGTTCGGTGCCGCCGATCCGATGAACGCCCCCTACGATGACTTGCACCGCCGCGACGACGAGCCGCCGTTCTGGCTGCCCTTGCTCGCGACGCTGCCGTTGGCGGCCTGCCTGCTGCTGAGCGTGCTGCCGATCCTCGGCCATGGTCCGGCGAGCGTGTCGCGCAGCATGTATCTGTGGGCATTCGCGCTGTGGTTGCTGCCGCTGACGGCCTTGCAGCGAGCGCTGCGGCGGCGTTGCTCGCTGGCGGCGACGGCGGCGGTGTTGTTGCCGGCCACGTTCCTGATGGCCTGGACCAGCCGCTGGCTGTTGCTGCTGCCGCCGTTGCTCGCGCGCGGTTCGTTGCCGCCTTCGTTCGACTGGACGTCGACCTTGCGCGGGCTGGAGGGGGCCTGGCTGAGCCTGGTGGCGGCCTGCGCGATCCATGCGGTGGTCGCATACGCGGCGCAGTTGCGGCGCGAGCGCGAGCGGTCGGCGCAGGCGCGGGCGCTGGCGCGCGACGCCGAGCTGACCGCGCTGCGCTACCAACTGCAGCCGCACTTCCTCTTCAATACGCTCAATGCGGTTTCGGCGCTGATCGGCGAAGGACAGGCGGGGCAGGCCCAGCGGATGCTGGTGCGCCTGAGCGAGTTTCTGCGCGCCACGCTCGATGGCGAACGCGGGCACGAAGTCAGCCTGGCCGAGGAACTCGCGCTGACCGAGGCCTATCTGGAGGTCGAGCAGGCGCGCCTGGGCGAGCGTCTGCGACTGGGTTGGAAGATCGGCGCCGGCGTGTTGCCGGCGCCGGTGCCGTATCTGCTACTGCAGCCGCTGGTGGAGAACGCGATCCGCCACGGCATCGCCCGCCGCACGCAGCCCGGACGGATCGATCTGGACATCGCCGCCGACGGCGACATGCTGCGGATCGACATCGCCAACGACCCGGCCACGGCCCCGCCTGGCGACACCGGGCCGGTGCGCGCCGGCGGCGCGATCGGCCTGCGCAATGTGCGCGAGCGTTTGCAGGCGTTGTATCCGCAACGGCATGTTTTCCAGGCCGGGCTCGACGGCGACGGCCGCTACCGGGTGCGCCTGCGCTTGCCGCTGCGCTCCGCGCGCAGTGCGGTTGCATCGATCGATACGGGAGAAGGGCGCTGATGCGGGTGGCGGTGATCGACGACGAACCTTTGGCGCGCTGCGGAGTGGTCCAGCGTTTGGCGCGCCATTCCGATCTGTCGCTCGCCGGCGACTATGCCGATGCCGAAGCGGCACGCGCCGGTTTGACGGCGGCGCCGGTCGATCTGGTTTTCGTCGACGTGCAGATGCCCGGCCAGAGCGGCCTGGACTGGCTCGCTGCGCAGGCGCCGCCCCGGCGGCCGCTGGCGATCCTGCTGACCGCGCACGCCCAGTACGCGGTGCAGGCCTTCGCCCTGGAGGCGGTCGACTATCTGCTCAAGCCGATCGACGATGCGCGTTTCGACGAAGCGGTGGAGCGTGCGCGCCGGCGTCGCCGCGAGCGAGAAGGCATCGGCGCCACGGTGCCGGCCATCGCGCCGCTGCGCCGATTCGCGGTGCGGGTCGGGCGGCGCGCGGTGTACGTCGAGGCCGAGCGGATCGAATGGATTCAGGCCGACGGCGACTATGCGCTGCTGCACGTCGGCGGCCGCAGTCACCTGTTGCGCGAGCCGCTGCATCGGTTGGCCGAGCGCCTGGACCCGCTGCGCTTCGTGCGCGTGCACCGTTCGGCCATCGTGCGCGTGGACTGCGTGGCCGAGTTGCAGGCCCTGCCCAATCGCGACGCGATCGCCCGCCTGCAGGACGGCACGCCGCTGCGGGTCAGCCGCACCTATATCGACGCCTTGCTCGCCCGGCTGCAGGACGGCGCCGGCATGGGGTGAGCCCGTCGCGCCGGTTGCGCCGGACCGGTTCGTCTCAGTGCGTGCACGGTCCATCCCAAACCAGGTGCGCGGCGCCGTAGCGGTTCCTACAGTGGGGCTCCGCTCATCAGGAGTCCCGCCGGCATGATCCGCCCGCGCCATTCCCGTCCATCGCTCGCCGCCCGCGTGTTCGCCGTCGTGCTGCCGGTCGCCGCCTCGACGGCGCTCGCCGACTGCGGCCACGCGCCCGAAAGTTCCGCCGCGATCACCGCGCAGACCCTGCTCGATGCCTTGGTCCGCAGCAACGGCGTGCCCGGCATGGGCGCAGCGGTGTGGCGCGACGGCGAAGTGGCCTGGACCGGTTGCGCCGGCTGGCGCGATGCGGAGGCGCGGAGACCGGTACGCGCCGACACGGTGTTCCGTTTCGCCAGCGTGTCCAAGGCGATCGCCGCGACCGCCGCGGCGAAGCTGAGCGAGGACGGCAAGCTCGATCTGGATGCGCCGCTCAAGGCGCGTTTGCCCTGGCTGCCCGCCGCTTGGGGCCCGATGAACCTGCGTCAGGTAGCGGCGCACGTGGCGGGACTGCCGCACTACCAGGCTGGCGACGAGGACATCGGCCGCGACGGTCGTCGCTACGCCAGCCAGCGCGAGGCGGTCGGCGTATTCGCTGCGCGCCCGCTGCTGAGCGCGGCGGGCACGAGCTACCACTACTCCTCCTATGGCTACACCCTGATCGGCGCAGCGATCGAGGACGCGGCCGGCCAGCCGTTCCTGGACTACATCGGACGCGCGATCGTGCCGGGGCTGCGCATCGGCGCCGAGCACGGCGGCCGCGGCGAAGGCGAGTCGCAGTTGTACGAGCTCGATGGCGGTACCGCGCACCGGGTCGAGCGACCGCGAGATTTCAGCTACTCCTGGGGCGGCGGCGGGCTCGCCGGCACGCCGGAGTCGCTGGTCCGCTTCGGCGGCCGCCTGATGAACGGGCAGATCGTCAGGCCCGAGACCTTCGCCGCGATGCAGGAGCCGCTGCGATTGAACGACGGCCGGCCAGTGCAGGAGCGCGACTATCGCCTCGGCCTGGGCTGGCGCCTGGGCTTGGACCCGGACGGCGCCCGCATCGTCCACCACGCCGGTATCACCGAAGGCGCACGCGCGGCGCTGGTGCTGTGGCCGCAACGCGCGATCGCCGCCAGCGTGGCCTCGAATGCGGAGTGGGTCTCGTCGATCGAATCCACCGCGATGCTGCTGGCGGCGCCGTTCCTGCCCCGGCCCGTCGATCTGAAATCCGCGCGGTGTCCGTTGGCGCAACGCCGTTACGGCGGCCGTCTGGTCGAGCAGGCCCTCGACGGTGCGGCGAGTTTCCGTCTTGAGCGCGGCCGCTGTGTCGGCGAGCTGCACGCCGATGCGGCTCTGCGCGCGCACTTCGCCAAGGCGTCGGTGTGGAACGACCAGCGCCTGCGGGTGATCGCGCTCGACGCCGGCGGCGGACTGTCCCGCGCCGCACTGGTCACGCCGTTCGGCTTGTACGAGTTGCGCGCGCAAGGCGCCGGCCGCTATCGGGCGCAATTGAGCGGCGATCGGGTGCTGGAGCTGCGGCTGTGAGCGCGCGTGCGATGTTGTCGCGGCGGGTGCTGGGCGTCGCCGCATCGGGTTTGTTCGCCGTCTCGGCGCAGGCTGGCGTGGTGCTGCTGCACAGCGAGGGCGCAGTCGGCCAACGCCGCGCTTATTTCGCCGACCTCGGCCGGATCCAGGACCGCACGCCGATGGAACAGATCCTGGCGCCGGTCGCGATCCGCCAGATCGATGTCTACACCGTGTTCGAAAGCGCGGCCGAGGCCGATTGGTCGGTGGTGCCGCTGCAGTTCGAATGCGCGCAGCCCCTGCCGCAGTATCCGGGCCGGCGCAAGCGCGCACCGGCAGCGGCCGAGCCGCCGCCGCGACCCGACAGCGTGCGCCTGCAAGTCGGCGAGGGCGGCTATCGCATGAGCCGCGAGGGGCAGCGCTTGGGCATCGCCGCCGCGGCCTGGCGACCGGCCAACGATGCGGTCGCATTGCGGGCGCAGGCACTGGCCTGCAACGAGGTGCCGGTGCGCGAGGCCGAAAACGCCGCGCGCGGCGGGGATGGGTTCGATCAGGCGCGATTCGACGCCGCGCTGGAGCCTCTGGGCCTGCGCTCGCTGCGATGGGTGGCGGACACGCCGAACTTCTTCGTGCTGCGCGAAGTGGCCTGGAGCGGTTTGTGGGCGGGCGCGCAGCGGCCCAAGAGCGCCGGCGACCGGCCGCTGAGCGCCGCCGAAAAGGCGCAGTACCAACGCGAGTACGCAGCCATCGCGCAAACCATGGACCGATTGGCTGCGCAAGCGCAGCAGTACGGCGAACCGTTGCTGCGCAAGCATCGCGTCGATCAGGCCTTCGCCGCCAAGGCCGCCTCGATCCGCGGCCAGCGCCGGCTCGATCCCAAGGAAGCCTCGGCGATCATGGTCTGGCAGGGCCAGCCGGAACAGCAGGTGCTGGAGCGGATGGGACGAGCGGAATTGCAGCAGTCCGGCGAATTGCGTCTGTTGAGTTACTCGCGCGAGTACGACGACCGCTCGCAACTGGTCAATCGGGCCTCGGGCCAGGTGGTGGCCGAGCAGGGCGCGCATAGCCGTTGCGTGGTGACCTTCGTGGTCGCGCCCGATCAGGAAGGTTCGCCTCGGGTGGCCGATGTGCGCATCGAAGTGCAGAGCACCGGCATCGGCGGCGGCGGTCTTTGCCAAGGATTGATCCAAGTGCCCGAGCCGGGCGCACAGGCGCGCTGACCGTCGCTCACACCTGCGCCGGCAGTTGCGCGACCAGGAAATCGATCAGCGCGCGCACCCGCGAGGCGACGTGGCGCGCGCTGGGATAGACCAGGGAGAACGGCCGCGACCGGCCGCCGTATTCGCCCAGCACTTCCTGCAAGGCGCCCCGTTCGAGATCGGCCGCGACGATGAAGCGGTAGGTCTGCAGCAGGCCGCCGCCGGCGCGCGCCAAGGTCGCCGGGCCCAGAAAGTCGTCCGAGCACTGCAGGCCGCCGCGGGTGTGGAGCTCCAGGTCGCAGCCGTCGCGGCGGAACTGCCAGGGCACGGTCTGGCCGCTGCTGGGCAGGACGAACTGCAGACAGTCGTGCTCGGCCAGATCCTCCAGCGTGCGTGGAATGCCGGCGCGTTGCAGATAGTCGGGCGCGGCGACCACCGTCAGCTCGGCATCGAACAGTTTGCGCACCACCAGCCCCGAGTCCGGCGGCGCGCGGCCGCGGATCGCCAGATCGAAGCCGTCGGCGGTGAAATCGATGTTGCGGTTGCTGAGCTGGATCTCCAGCGTCACGTCCGGATAGGCGCGGCGGAACCGCGCCAGCGTCGGCAGCAGCAGATGGTGGGCGACCGGCGTCGGCAGACTGATCCGCACCTTGCCGGCCGGCGCGCGCTGTTGACCGCTCACTTCGCGCTCGGCCTCGGCGAGTTGGTTCAATCCCAGCCGGCAATGGGCGAGATAGCTGCGGCCGGCGTCGGTCAGGCGCACCCGGCGCGTGCTGCGCACGAACAGCTGCACGCCCAGGCGCGCCTCCAGGCGAGCCACCGCGCGGCTGACCGCGGCCGGGGTCAGGCCGGCCTGCAGCGCCGCGGCGGTAAAGCTTTCGGCCTCGGCGGACAGGCAGAACAACTCGATGCTGCCGAGCATGAGGGCGTCGAACTGTCGGGTCATGGATTACGCCATGTAACTTATGAATTGAATCCGGACGCGTTTATGCGCTTCGGACGCATCAATAGCATGCCGGCTGTCGCTCCCCATCCACAAGGAAGCCTGCATGAAGCTCTACTACTCGCCCGGCGCCTGCTCGCTGGCCAGCCACATCCTGCTGCGCGAAACCGGCGCTGCGTTCGCTCTTGAGCGCGTCGATACCGGCGCGCACCGCACCGAGGCCGGCGTCGACTACTACGCGATCAATCCCAAGGGCCAGGTGCCCCTGCTCGAACTGGCCGACGGCCAGCGCCTCAGCGAAGGACCGATCATCGGCCCGTACCTCAGCGAGCTCGCCGCCGCAGACGTCTTGCTGCCGCGCGCCGGATTGGCGCGCTACCGCGTGTTGGAATGGCAGAACTACGTCGCCACCGAATTGCATAAGTCGTTCACGCCGTTGTTCCGCAACGATCTGGACGAAGCCGCCAAGGCGCCGTTGCGCGCCGGTCTGCGGCGCCGGTTCGAATGGCTGGAAAGCCGGCTCGACGGGGATTATCTGACCGGCGCGGCGTTCACCGTCGCCGACGCCTATCTGTTCGCGGTCGCGCGCTGGGCGCCTCATGTGGCGCTGGAGCTGGGCGATCTGCCGCGACTGCAGGCCTACCTGCACCGGGTCGCCCAGCGCCCGGCGGTGATCGCATCCTTGCGCGCCGAAGGCCTGCTCGCCGCCTGAAGGAGACCGCCATGCCCTACATTCTGATCCAGGCGACCCGCGACGGCCTCGACGCGCCGCGCAAAGCCGAACTGATCCGCCGCGCGACGCAAATGATGGCGGACGTGCTCGACAAAGACCCGGCCACCACGTTCGTCGTCGTCGACGAAGTCGAAGCCGACAACTGGGGCATCGGCGGGCACCCGGTTTCCGCCTGGCGCGCCGAGCGGGCGGCGAGCGCCGACGCAAGCTTGGGGGCGCCCGGCAGGCCGCCCGAACCACGCGAAGCCGATCGCGCCGCGTTGACCGCGGCGATGCAGGACTACTTCGACGGCCTGTACCGCAGCGATAGCGCGCGCTTGCGCCAGGTGCTGCATCCGCGCGCGCTGTACGCCACCGCCAGCGGCGGCGAACTGTTGACCCGCGGCATGGACGAGTACTGGCCGGTGATCGATGCGCGGCCTTCGCCGGCCAGCAAGGGCGAGCCGCGCGAAGACCGCATCGTCTCGATCGAGTGGATCGGGCCGGTCACCGCGCTGGTGCGCGCCGAATGCACGGTGCGGCCGCGGCGCTTCGTCGATCTGCTGACCTGGCTCAAGATCGACGGGCGCTGGTGGATCGTGTCCAAGGTCTTCCACTACGACGAACGCCCGGCCTGAACCGGCGGCGGCCGCAGCGCCGACGAACTGCGCCCACGCCCGCGGCGACGGCCCCGAACCGGGGCCGTCGCCGCGTCCGCGTCCTGCTGCGCGGCCTTGAACGCCGGCCTCCGAACCCGCCTGGCGCAAAACGTTTCATTCCTGAAATGTCCGCCGCGCAACTGCACGCGCGTTTGATTCGAACGTGATCGGTGCCGCAATACGCGCCCGAACTCCACACACCCAAGGACGACGGCAAGGCGTACGCGCCGGGCCGGACAGCGCCCTGTCGCTGATTCAAGGAGATCCGCATGCCCGCAGGCCGTCTGCTCAATCTCAACCAGATCCTCGCCGGCATGCGCCCGCCGCCGCCGGCGCCGCATCCGGCCACGCCGGTCGCGCCTGCGCCCGCACCGGCGGTCGTGGTCGCACCGCCGCCGCCGGCGGCCGCCGCGCCGATGCCGCCGCCGCCCGGCGTGTCGGCGGTGGTCGCGCCGCCGGCGGCCGCAGTCGGCGAACTGCGCATGCGCCCGGCGGTGCCTGGCCTGCGGATGAACCCCGCGGCGCTGCGCGCGCAGATCGAGGGCCGCGCGTTGCGGCCGCGTTTGAACGACCTGCGCCCGGACCTGTTCGCGACCGCGCCCGGCGCCGGCTTCGTCCGCGCCGATTCGCCGCAGCCCATCAGCCCCGGCGCCGCGCCCGACGACCGCTGCCTGTACGAAGACCCGCGCAATCCGCAGCAGCGCTACTGGCTGCCGCGCTATCGCCTGCGCCAGCACAACGGCCAATACGAGGTCGGGGTCGCGCTGGGTCAGGACGGCCTGTGGGCGGTCAGCCTGGCGGTGGAAACCTATCCCGCCGAAGAGATCGCCGAGGCCGCGCGCAGCGCGCAGATGTTGCCGCTGACGCGCCAGGCCACGATCGCCTATCGCGTACCGGGCACGGCGATCGAACAACGCGTGCCGGTGGCCGAGGTCCAGGACGATCCGCGCGGCGGCTGCGTGATGCTGCTGCGCATGGGCTTGGCGGAGCGCGACGGCCTGCTGCGCGCCTTCATGTCCGCCGATGCACAGGCGCGGTTGCTGGTCTCGCGTGCGTTCTCGGTCGCGGTGCCGCTGCCGGCGTCGAGCGCTGCGGACACGCCCAGGCGCCAGTTGATGATGGTCAAAGGGCAGATGCAATTCTCCAAGGCCAGCCTGCTGCGTGCCGACGCCGCAGTGCGGGTGGCGCCGGCGGCCCTCGCACCGGCCGCGATCGCGCCGCATGCGGCCACGCCCGCGCCGGCGGGCGTCGCCGCCGCGCGCGCGGTGCGCATCGGCGACGTCATGGCCGGCGGCGGCATCGCCGGCGGTCTGCCGGTCGGGCGTCCGCTGCCGGGGCGCGGCCGCATCGGCGGCATGCCGTTCCCGCGCCCGCAGCCGCGCCCACAGCCTCAGCCTCAGCCGCAACCGCAACCGCAACCGCAGGAACAGCGCTACCAAGTCAGCCATCAGGTGCAGGACTGGGCGGTGGCTTTGTTCTTCGACCCGCAGTTGCATCCTTACGTCTATCCCGCAGGCAGCCGCAACAACGCCGGCGTCAGCCGCTGGGTGGTGCATTCGCTGCGCTATCCCGCCGGCAGCGGGCGCAGTCATCCGTACTTCCAGGACCTGTCCGATCCCAGTCGCATCTATTACCTGCCGGACGCGTTCAAGCTGGCGCGGCGCAGCGAAGCGCCGCACGCACCGTCGCTGGTGTTCCGGGTCGATCAGGGCGATACGCCCGACGACGTGATGGTCGACCTGACGTGCGAAGTGCGCCCGGTGACCGACGGCGAGCGCCTGCTCGCCGCGCGCCGCGAACTCGCCGCGCAGGTGCCTGCCAGCGCCGACAACCCCCGGCGCGAGTTCGAGCTGCGCTTGCTGCGAGCGTCTTCGACCCTGCAGTTGGCCCTTAACCGGAACGGCGGCGTGCGCACCGAAGCGGTGCCGGCGACCATCGATTGGGACAACGGCTTCACCTTCAACGAGCGCTTCGAGTTCGCCGCCTTCCAGGAAGCGGTCGCGGCGCTGATGTCGACGTCCAACTCCAATCTGCTGCAGGGCCACGTGGTGGTCAGCAGCGGCGTCAACGAGAACGTGACCGTGCCGGTGCGGCTCAACTTCGCCGACATGGAAGGCGAGATGTTCCAGTCGATCGAGACGCCCGATCCGCAGACCGGCGCGGTGGCGGTGCAACTGATCAACGCCACCGAGAGCAAGCTGCGCTTCCAGCGCCTGCCGACCTGGATCAGCCGCGGCGAAGGCCTGGTCGATGCCCGCATCGACGGTCTGGACCTGAGCCGACCGGTCGAGATCGAGCCCGAGCAGCGCATCGCCTTCACCGTGCAGCCGCTGACCCCGCCGCCGGGCGCGCTGCCGGCCGACGCGATCTTCGATACCGGCTCGGTGCGCAGCGTGCCGGACGGCGAAGCGATCATGAAATACGTGCTCGACGACTCGATCGAGCAGGAAACGGTGCGCACGATCCGGGTCTCGACGGCGACGGACATCCTGCTCAACGCCGGTCGCCCGGAGGGCGAGATCCACAGCATCATCGTCGAGTTCCGCGGCAACCGCAGCGCGTTCCTCAACGCCTCCACCCTGCTGGTCGAGGTCGAAGTGCCGGTGCCGCTGATGGACATCCTGTTGCGCCGCGACAGCGAGGGCTACTACGAGTACCGCCAGACCGTGATCTACAAGTCCGGCCAGCGCGTTCCGGCCACCGCGTGGCAGCGCGTCGACACCGTCGACCTGTTCGTGACGGCGGTCTGAGCCATGTCCTTCTCCGGCCGCCCCGACTGGCGCAATCCGATGAACGTCGGCGAACGCATCGCGTTCGCCGCCTACGACCGTCCCGGCGCCTTTCTGCTGCCGCCGACCGAACTGGTCGCCTGCGGCGCCGATGCCGAGCCGCCGCTGCGCCTGGACCTGTTCCAGCAGGACCGCGGCCGCGCCGGGCTGGAACGCTTCTCGATCCTCTCGCTGGGTTTCGCCGCCGAGTTCGGCCTGGAGGCCGCGCGCCAGGCGGCGTTCGATGCGGGGCAGAGCTTCGCGCTGTCGGCGTTGCCGGCCGACGGCGGCTGGTTGCGCCTGGACGCGGTCGAGGCGCTGGATCTGCCGCCGGCGCTGGGCGAGCTGTTGCCGCTCGACGTCGCCAGCCTCGGCGCACTGGGCCTTGCGCTGCGCCTGGACAGCGCGGCCAGCGACCTGTTCGTCGCCGCGCTGCAACGCGGCCTGTTGTCGGTCAGCGCCAACGCCTGGCTGCGGGTGCGCGGCGTCGCCGATCGCTTGCCGTCGACGCTGGAGTTCGACCCGGCCGCGTTGCTGAGCGCGGTGCGCCAGCTCGGCCAGGGGCAGCTCGCACTGGACCGCGACCTGTTGCGCGAGCGTCTGATCGAAGCGCCCCAGAGCCTGGGTTTTCCCGCGCAGGCGCCGACCGATGGCTGGACGCCGCAGCGGCTGGCCGATGCCTTGCTCGATCGCATCGCCGTGCGTTTCGCCGCGCTCGCGCCGACGCCGGCCGAGGTCGAGCCGGGGGTACGGCTGGCCTTCGATCCGGCGGCGATGCCTGCCGGGCGAGTGCGCTGGGATCTGGCCGAACCGATGCTGGCGCCGCGCCTGTTCGCCATTCAAGCCGATCCGCTCGGCCCGCTGCGCACGATGCCGGCGGCGATGCACGATGCGGTCGTGCGTCGTCACGACGTGCGCGCGCTGAGCAGCGGTTGGCGCGCGCTGACGGTGCGACCGAACATGCCCGAACGTCGGGTCGGCCTGGCCCAGGCCCAGGTGGAAGTGAAGCTGCCGGCGCGCCTGCCGTCGCGGCCGTTCACGATCAAGGCGTCCGCCCCCTTGGATGCGAGCGACCGTCCGGTCCGGCTGGATCTTCGCTTGTCGCCGAGCGAGGCGCTGAGCTATTCGTGGCAAACCTCGGCGGTGCTGCTGCACGAAGGCCGTGCGGAAATCTTCAAGGGGCCGCTGCAACAGTCCGATCGCGAGCACCTGCTGATCGCGCCGGAAGACTTCGGTCTGCGCCTGATCCCGGTCGAGGCCGAACCGGCGTTTCTCGAGCAGGCCGACATCGATCTGGAATGCGCCGGCCTGCGCCGCGGCAAGCCCTGGTCGTCGCGCGGCCGGTTGGATCGCGACGCGCCGACGCTGGCGTTCGCGATCCCGCCCGACCTCGAACAGGCCGCGATCCGCGGTCTCGCACGCGCCCGTGCCGACGGCCGCTGCTGTGCGCTGGCGCCGGTGGAGGCCGAGGCGTTGCGCCTGGATGCCTTCAGCTTCGAGGGCGCCGGCGTGCGCGAGCTCAGGGTCGACGCCGACTTCGACGACGACGCGCCGCAATTGCTGATCGAGCTGGCGCCGGAAGACCGCATCGGCGACCCCAAGCGCCGGCGCAGCCTGCGCCTGAGCCGCAACGCCGCGCAGGCGGATTGGCACTGGTTGGCGCTGTCGCCGTTCCGGTCCGGCTATCGCTGGCGCTGGTCGCCGCAATCGCCGTGGTCGCCGGTGCTGCAACCCGATACGCCGCTGCGCCTGCGCAGCAGCCAAATTCCAAGGACGACCGCCGGAGCAGGAGCATGATCCGCAACCCCGCACACGAGGAATACCAAGACATCGCCGGCGTGCTGGCGGCGCCGGCGGACGAGCCGGCTACCTGGTACTACCGCGCCAAAGCGCCGGCGCTGGCCACGGACAACCAAGGCCGGCCGCAGTTCTCGCTGGTCGCGGTGGGCGCGATGGCGATGCTGTCGCTGACCGCGGTCTGGGGCGTGGACGCGGACCGGTTGGGCGCGTTGCGCGCCGAGTTGGCCGTGCGTGCGCAACTGCCGCCTGAGCAGGTGCGGCTGTACCCGGCGCCGGTCGAGGTCGGCGAAGCGGTGCTGCAGATCGGCGACGGTCAGGGCGGTTATCTGCGCTTGGCGAGCAGCCGCACGTCCGGCGCGCCGCCGTACCACGCAGCGTTCAGCGCCATGCTGGCCGGCGAACAACTGGACAAGGCGCGCAAGGCCCTGTCCGGACAGCGCGGATGGCTGGAGATCCGCTACCTGATCGCCGACGTCGAACCGGCGCTGCGCGAAAGAACGGTAACGGCGAGCGAATCCAGCGAGCACGAATCGCGCGTGCGCGACGGGACCGGAGAAGCCGGATTCAGTTCGGTCGCGCGCAGCGACTACCGACAGGAAGACATCACGCCGCGATCGGTGCCGAAGACGCACTGGTATGCGGCGGACGCGGCCGACTGGGGCCTGCCGCGAAGTTGACGCTTGCGCCGCGGTGTGTGCGCCGCGACGGACCTTATCGGCGCGAGTTGCGCCTGCGGCCTGAGCCGCAACGACAACGTGGACCCGACGCGGCCGTCGCCGGCCGCGCAGGCAGCGTTCGTTCCGAAACAGCGTGCGCCGGTCGGCGCGCGGCGGGGAAGCTCATGCCGATGCGGGGCAGGGACGTGGAAGAAACAGCGAAAAACCAGGGAAAAACGTTGTCCGGACGCGATCGCCGGCGGCGTTTGCAAAGTTCGACCGGATCGCAAGGGGTCGCGGCATTCGCGCCGCGGCGACAGGAAAACGCAGCGCGCTCCCGGACTGGGGCGCGGCGGACTATCGGATAAGGAGCAGGTCCATGATGAAACTCGACAGCGGCAGAAACGTCGGCGACTACTTCGTCTACGGCGACGATGCCAACGACCACACTTTCTACATCATGCCGCAGGGCCCGACGTTCGCGCGCATGAGCAACGGCGACCTGGCCCTGCGCTTCGTCGAATACGGCCAGATCCGCGAAGACGGCGGAAAGAAGTTCGGCGGCTTCATCGCGTTCGACACCGATCTGTCGGTGCCGGCCGACGAGAAGAAGAAGATCACCGCCGAACTGCAGAAGGAGCTGGCGGAGAAGTACAAGGGCAAGACCCCGCCCAAGGTGGTGCTGGCGCCGGTGCTGTGGACCGACGGCACGGTCGAGCTGTTGCTGACCGAGGGCGGCGCCCTGGTCGAGAAGATCCGCGGCGCCGGCAAGCCCTCGCTGTACGGCGACAACAAGGCCTCGTTCATGGTCGAACTGTCCGAGTTGGGCACGGCGATCTTCAAGGAGACCCTGAGCACCGGCTCGGCTTCGGCCGTGCAGGTCGTGTACAAGCTCAATTGCTATATGCGCCTGCCGGAAATGAAGGCCTGGGGCACCTGGAACGCGTCGGAGTTCTACCGCTTCGCCCAAGACGTCACGGTCAAGGAGAACTGCTGGGGCGACGACGCTTACAGCGAGATGGTCAGCTCGACGCGCTGGAAGAACGACGTCACCAAGACCCATTTCGACTTCGTCCAAGCGCCCAACGGCACTCCGGAAGAAAACGCCAAGCTGGAGGCCGACATCCGCGCGGCGATCAACAAGCAGCTGGAAGCGGCGGTGCAGCGCAACCTGCTGAAGGAAATCGCCGAGGTCGACCCCAACATCAAGGAACTGCAGGAAGGCCAGGACTTCGAGAAGATCCGCCGCGCGGTCAGCAAGACCCAGATCGCCAACGTGCGGGTCGAATGGAGCGAGGCCAAGGCGGTGATCGTCAACCGCAACCCGCAGGGCATGCTGCCCACCATCACGTCGCTCAAGGACGGCAAGAACAAAGCGCTGAAGTGGGAGAACTACTACTCCAAGATCAACCTGGACGAGTTCCTCAAGACCGTGCGGGTGAACATGCGGGTCAACGCCGACTTCGCCAACCTGCCGATCCACAGCGTCGAGGTCAAGATCAACTACCCGCACGGCCCGAACAAGAAGGTGCAGGAGTTCACCTTCACCAGCCCGGACGACGTGGCCAAGTTCGAGGCCTTCGTGCATCAGGGCATTCGTAAGTTCAAGTATTCCTATACGGTCAACTACAAGGGCAACGCGTTCAAGCATCAGTCGCCGGAAATCGAGACCGACGACACCAATCTGGTGATCAACGTCGACGACCTGGGCCTGCTGTCGCTGGACATCGGTCCCGGCGACATCGACTTCGCTCAGGTGCCGCGCACCCAGGTCACCGTGCGCTACAAGGGCGGCAAGCAACCGGTCGAGGCCAAGTTCAACCTGACCAAGGACACGCCGACCTTCCAGCTGCGCAAGATCATCGGCGTGCCGCGCACCCAGGACATCGAGTACGAACTGCTGTACTCGCTGGCCGACGGCCGCCAGATCAAGAAGGCCGGCGCCCAGCAGGCCAAGGAGCTGTACATCGACGACCCGTTCACCGCCCAGAAGACGGTCAGCTTCCGCGCCGCCGGCGATCTGGAGAACGAGATCGCGTCGATCACGGTGGAAGGCAGCTACGAGGACACCGCCAACAAGTACAGCCAGAAGACCGTGATCACCCTGTCCAAGGACATGACCTCGTTCGACTGGGCCTTCCCGGTGGTCGACGAAACCCTGGGCACGGTCAAGTACGCGGTCACCACCCTGTACGCCGACGGCACCAGCAAGGAAGAGCCCGAGCAGGTCGCCAGCCGTTCGACCGTGCTGGTCGGCAAGAAGCTGGACGCGCTGGAAGTGGCGGTGGTGCCGGACCTGCTCAACTGGGACGAGCTGAAGATGGTCAGCGTCGCCCTGTCGCACGGGCCCAAGCGCATCGACCTGCGCTTCAAGCCCGGCGACGAGGAGAAGAGCTGGAAGCTGCCGATCGCCAACGGCGAGGACCCCGAGTACGACGCCAAGATCACCTATTTCATGGCCGACAACTCGCGCAAGGTGGTCGCGCTCGACGACGCCACCGATCTGACCCTGTTCCTGGAAGTGCCGGCCTGAGCGTTGCGCCGCCGCCGTCGGGCCTGCGCTGCAGGCCCGGAGCGGCGGTCGCGCACCGCCCGCCGTCCACCCGCCATCACGCCTGACTCGGAAGGAGTCCGATCATGCTTCTCCTCGACAGCCGCACTCGCGAGATCAACGGCATCTCGGTCTTCCCGGACCATGCCGATCCCGAGCAGTGGTACTACATGCCGACCGCGCCGCATCTGACCACCGTGCGCGACCCGTCGCTCGGCATCGACGTGCCGCAATTCCTCCTGATCGGTTTCCGCGGCGACGCGGGCACCGGCGGGTTCCTCAATTTCGACTGCAACGTCGGCGCCAGCGCCAAGCAGATCGACGATCTGGCGCGCGAGATCGCCAACGCCGAGAACCTGCGCAACAAGCCGCGCATCGCCCCGGTGCCGCTGGAAGACGGATCGGTAAGGCTGCTGATGCTCGGCAAGGCCAGCGGCGATACCGCGGCGACCCCGGGCGGCGGTCCGCAGTTCGTGCTCAAGATCGACCAGGCCGCCAAGCCCGCCCTGTACGGCAACAACCAGGCCGCGTTCTCGGTGCGCCTGGATCAGGACGGCTACACGGTGATGGAGCAGTGCCTGGAGGGCGAGATCCTGCCGGTGGCGGTGATCTACTCGCTGGACTTCCTCGGCTTGCGCCCGGCCTACAACATCAACCTGAAGATCGATTGGGACCGCGTCCAGAAGCACATGGACGAGAGTTTCTCCGGCGGCAACATCTTCTTCTCCACCGAGATCGGCAAGGCGGTCGACGAGCTGGTCGAAAAGCGCGCGATCGTGCTGGAGTCGGACACCTTCGTCGCCGAGAGCGAGGACACCAAGGGCATCATCGACCGCCGCGATGCGGCCTTGGCCCAGGTCCGCAACATGGTCACCGACGCTTTCTTCCAGCCCAGCTTGCCGCCGTGGTCGCCGGAGAAGAAGAACGACTTCGAACGCGGCCTGGAAGCGATCGGCAAGTTCGCCGCCGAATCCTCGGCCCGCGCCGCCGGCGGACCGATTGGCGCGCTGATGCCGAGCTTCAGCTACAAGCGCATGGACTACAAGCGCGTCGACCGCAAGAAGCTCAACGTCAACTTCTCCGAGCGCGTGGCTATCAAGCGCTCGATCCATCCGCAAGGACACCTGGCGGCGCTGTTCAAGACCGTCCGCGACGGCAACGTGCCGCGCGAGCGGCTGGTCAAGCAGATCAGCCTGGACAACGACTTCTTCAAGAAGCGCAGGGTCAAGGTGATCTCGCGCGCCGACCTGGCCGGCGACGACATCGGCAGCATCAACGTGCGGGTGCGCTACGGCGACAAGGCGCAGAACGCGCTGCTCGGCGCCAACGCCGGCGAGGCCAGCTTCGAGTGGCTGAGCCAGCTCGAGCGCGGGGCGATGAAGCGCGAGGTGCAGGTCGAGTACGAGGTCAACTTCAAGGGCGTGGACGCGGCCGAGCGGCCGACCAAGCTCAAGTCCAAGCCGCAGGTCTTCGACGTGGAGAACATCGAAGTCGTGCCGCGCGACCTGTACGCGATCAACACCGTGCCGGTGTTGGCCGAGAACTACCCCTGGGACCGCTACAGCTCGGTCGACGTATTCCTGCGCTATCGCGACCCGGCCAACAAGATCAACCAGAACGACATGGTGCGGCTGACCAAGGACGCGCCGGCCGGAGCCTGGAAGATGTTCATGATCGACCTGGCCAAGACCGGCTACCAGGTGCGCCTGGTCCATCACGCCGTCAGCGGCCCGGACAAGGTCGTCGATTGGGCCGACCTGGACGAGCCGCAGGTGACCGTGCGCAATCCGTTCCCGACCCGGCGCGTGCTGCAGGTGGTGCCGAACTTCAACTGGAACGAAGTGCAGGAAGTGTTCGTCGACCTGCGCTATGCAGACCGCGCCAACGACGTGCTGATCGAGCAGCCGATGAGCTTCCAGGAAGGATCGGCCTCGCAGACCTTCGCTGTGGACATGCGCAACCCCGATATCAAGGCGGTCTTCTACAGCGTCAGCATCCTGTACAAGGACGGGCGCGACGTCGAGGAGATCCCCGAGTCGGTGACCTTCGGCAACCGGATCATGCTCAAGGCGGGCATGAAGGGCCGGCGCATCGTCACGGTCAAGCCGCCGACCGACTTCGCCAAGCGCAAGATGCGCAAGGTCAAGGTCTCGCTGCGCTTCGAGGATCTGGTCGGCGGGCTGAATTTCGCCGAGGACTTCGAATTCGACAACGCCCAGGCGGTCGGCGAGTTCGAGTACGACTACCTCGACCCGGCGCGCATGCGCTACGAGTACAAGGCCAGTTACCTGCTCGAGAACGGCACCAACAAGAGCCTCAACTGGTCGCCGGGCGAGGCCACCGATCTGGTGCTGAAGATGCCCTGATCGCAACCGCAACCCACAGGATCGCCGGCCCGGGACGTGCCCGCACCGCCGTCGTCCCGCGCAAGCGGGGACCCAGAGACTTCAGCGCCGTGTTTCGGCGAAGCCCTGGGTTCCCGCGTTCGCGGGAATGACGAGCCCAGCGCCCGCACCGCCCGGCGTGCAAGGACAAGGACCGGCCGCGCACCGCGCGTCCATCGCAGAATCTCCGGAGTTCGACATGCTCAGTCTCGAAAAGCCGATCGTCATCGACGGCATCACCGTGTTCCGCGACCACTCCGACAAGAGCCAGTTCTGGTATCTGCCGGGCCCGGTCGCGTTGGCGTCGCGTCCAGCCGACGGACGCAAGGAATTCAGCTTCCTCAAGTACCGCGTCGCCAACGCCGCAGCCGCCAACAAGGGGGGCGGCTTCGTCACCTTCGTCACCACCCTGCAGCTGCCTTCGTCGATGGAGAGCAAGATCGTCGGCCGGCTCAACGCCGAACCCGGCGTGCAGCTGCCGGTGCGCCTGAGCCCGGCGACCTTCGAAGAAGGCTCGGTGCAGTGCGTGGCCTTGAACGTGCAAGGCTCCGGCGGCACTTCGGCGCAACCGGCGCAGCCGGGCACTTTCAATGCGGTCGAGCACATCCTCGGCGCCAGCGTGCCGTCGATGGACGCGGCCAACCGCGCCGCCTTCAGCCTGAGCCTGTCGGCCGAAGGCGCCACCATCCTCGAGCAGGCGCTCAGCGACGGCATGACCCCGATCGGGGTGATCTACAACTTCAAGTACCTGGCGATGCGGCCGGCGCTGCGGGTGACCATCACCGCCGACTTCGAGCGCATCTACAACCACTTCAGCGCCAGCCTGGAAGGCCAATACGCCTGGTTCAAGGCCGGCATCGATGCCGCGTTCGAATCGCTGGTGCAGAAGGGCGTGATCGATATTCAGGTGGAGGCCTTCACCGACGCCGAGGATCGCCGCGACCAGGAGCAGTGGGCGCTGGATTTCTTCAAGAACGACCTGCTCAGCAAGTGGTTCGAGCCGACCCTGGTGCCGGGCCGCCTGGCCGCCGACGGCACGACGCCTGGCACGGGTACCACGCCCGGCACTGGCACGACGCCCGGCACGGGTACCACGCCCGGTACCGGCACGACGCCCGGTACCGGCACGACGCCCGGTACCGGCACGACGCCGGGCACGGGTACCACGCCTGGTACCGGCACGACGCCCGGTACCGGCACGCAGCCGGGTACCGGCACCACACCGGGCACGGGCACCACGCCCGGTACCGGCACGACGCCCGGCAGCAGCGCGCCGGGCGGCGGCTTCAACGGTACCGCCGCCACCAGTCCCGGTACGGCGCCCGGTACCGGCACCACGCCGCCGCCAGCGCAGATCCAACCGGCCACGCTCACGGTCGAATCGCAGCAACCCTCGCCGTTGCCGGCCGGACAATCGGTCAGCCACACGCCGTCGAGCAGCGGCCTCAGCGAAACCATCACCGTGACCGGCGCCGGCGCGGTGGTCAAAGTCGACGCCCAGCCGGTGGCGCTGGACGCGCAAGGCCGTTGCACCGTCAATGTCGATCCCAACGGCGCGCGGCTGATCGAAGTCGAATGGCCGGCGGCGACCCAGGAACAGACCTTCGGCCTGTTCTTCGATTTCGACAAGCCGGCCGCCTCCGGCTGGCGGGTCAGCCCGCCTTCGGCGCAGTACCGCGCCTACGTCGAGAACACCACCACCGACCCGCGCTACCAGGACGCATCGGGCACCTTGCGCGTCGAGGGCGACGGCGACTGGACCGGCCCGCAGCGCGGCGCCGAGCGCCTGGCGGAGTGGATCCGCAATCTGCCGCCGCCGCGTAACGTGCGCTTGCAGGCCTATGCCAGCCACGAGCACGTCAGCGGCGCCAGCGAGTCGCAGCGCCGTTCGCACAACCAGTCGCTGTCGCAGCGCCGGCTCGACGTCGCCCTGGCCGTCGCGCGTCGCGCCGGCGCCACGGTGACCTCGCATACCGCCAGCGGCGACAACCCGGCCGACAGCCGCCCCGGCGCGCATACCCCGATGGGCGGCGATCCGGACAACCGCGTGGTGCACGTCACCGGCCGCGTCGCCGGTACCCAGCCCAGCCGCTGGCGCGGCCAACTGCGCCGCCCGGCTTCGTTGCAACCGCAGCCCCAACCGCAACCTCAACCACAGCCTCAACCCCAACCACAGCCGCAGCCGCAGCCGCAGCCGACCGTGCCGACGCCGCCGACCGCGGTCAGCCTGTCGCTCAAGCTCAAGTTCGTGCGCCAGGAAGAACGCAAGAAGCTGACCCTGCGCTACAACCGGGCCGAAGCCACCCGCCGCACCTATGCGCCGCAGGGCTTCTTCGGTTTGATGCTCGGCGACCTGCGCGACAAGTCCAAATACTTCAAGGAAATCGATCTGGACGATCCGTTCTTCCGCCAGTTCGCGGTCGAGGCGAGCCTGCCGATCGCGTTCGAGCCGATCGACCTGCTGTCGGCGCAGATCGCGCTGGACTACGGCGACAAGAGCAAGCCGCGCGATCACAAGCACGCCGATTTCGTGTTCACCCCGGACGACCACGGCGTGCGCCGGTTCGAAGTGTTCATGAATCAGACCCGCGATCTCGACTACGACGCCGCTTACCAGTTCCATTTCAATCCGCAGTCGGACTGGGCCGCCGACCGGCATTCGTACACGATCCCCGCGTCTTCCACCGAAGACCGCACCTTGTTCGTGAACCCCTACGAGCACGTCGAGTTCCGCGAGATCAACGCGATCCCCGGCGACATCGATTGGGACGTGATCGATTCGATCGAGGTGCGGTTGCAGGCGCGCGGCTATTCCAGCCCCGAACCGCGTACCAGCCTGGTCCTGACCAAGGACAGCGGGCCCAAGACCTGGCGTCTGCGCGGCGCCCGGCCGGGGCCGGCCAACCGCGGCGTGACGTATCAACTGGTGCAACGGCGCAAGGGCGCGACGCAGCCGGATCCGGCGACCGCGCCGGTCGAGGTCGACGTGCCGCAGATCGTGGTCCACGACAGCTTCGAGGATGCGCTGCAGTTGGAGTTCATCCCGACCTTCGACCCGCTGCAGGTCAAGCGCGTGTACATCGACGTCAAGTACAAGGACGGCAGCTACGAACGCAGCGAACGCATCGAGATGCCGGGCGTGCAGACCGATCCGGCCAAGCTGCGCATCGCCCTGCGCAACAAGGACCTGCGCAAGTACCGGCGGCGCTACACCTTCGTCGGCATGCAGGGGCAGTTCGACCAGCGCGCGTGGGTCGACGAGACCGAAGAACTGGTCGCGGTGCAGTGAGGTCGGCATGAACGCGATGCTTTGCGAACGCACTGAGGAAACGATGCACGAGGCGCTGCCCGCGCTGCCCGCGCCGGTCGCCGCCACCCTGCAGCGCCTGGGGCGGGTGCTGCCGGGCCCGGCCGCCGCGGCCGAGGCCTTGCTCGCCCGGACCTTGGCGCCGCTGTCGCGTTCGATTTGGCCCGAAGTCGCCTGGGACTTCAGCGACCTGACCAACACCGGTGTGCCGGTGGAGTTCTCGTGGAGCTCGCGCGAGCCCTGCCTGCGCTGGGCCGCCGAAGTCGCCGCGCCGGAGACCGACGATCGCGCGCGGCTGGCGCTGGCGGCGCGGGCCTTGGATTGGCAAGGCGATCTGAGCGCCTGGTTCGAACATCAGCGTCACGGCCGGCTGATCTTCGGCGCCTGGGCCTCGGCCCGGCACGGCGACGGTTCCTTGGCCACCAAGCTCTACGTGGATCTGCCCGGCGGGCGCCTGCCGCCGCAGTGGAGCGAGCGCCATGCCTGGTTCCGTTCGCCGCTGTTGGTGTGGCGGCTGTGCGGGGTCAATCCCGACGGCAGCACCGAGTTCTACGCCCGCGCGCACGAACTCGACCGCCTGCGTCTGGCGGCGATGGCCCAGGCCGCGCTCGGCGATGCAGGGCCGCTGATGCGTCAGCTCGACGCGTTGCTGTCGGGCGCGGAACTGCCGCGCCCCAGCGGTTTGAGCCTGGTGTTGTCGGCGCAGGGCGAGCCGCTGGCCTTGAGCTGGTTCGTGATCGCCAAGGCGGTGTTCCGCGACGATGCCGAAGCCGGTGCGCGCCTGCAGAGCTGCGGCGACGAGACCACGGTACCGGTACACCGTGCGCTCGCCGGCGGACCGGAAGACGGACGGTGGCGCCATGGCGTGATGGGCGTGGTCGCCGACGTGACCGGGCGTTCTTGGGTGCAGTGTTCGCTGCGGCCGACGTGAGCGTTCGAAGAGGGCGCGGCGACGGCGGCCAGGTGCCTTCACCCCAACCCCTCTTTCGCGCGCGGGAGAGGGGCTTTGAGGGGGCGATCGGATCTTCAGAAGACGCCCTGGGGGCTCCCTTCTCCGCCTGCGGGAGACAGCGCCCTGAAGGGGCGGATGAGGGCGGGGCGGCGAGGCAAGATCGTGGCGCGTGCGGGGCTGCCGCCGCCGCTCCTCTGTCCGCACGCCTGGCTTCCATGACGAGAGCCCGAAACGAACAAGCCCGGCCTGCGCCGGGCTTGTTCGTTCTCGCTGCAGCGAGGGAGCCGACTCAGTTGGCCGGTGCGTAACGCAGGGTCAGGAACCACTCGCGGCCGGGCTGGTTGTAGTACGACACGGTCTCGTACTCGCGGTCGAACACGTTGGCCACGCGCGCCTGCAGGCTCAGCGCCGGGGTGAAGGCGTATTCGGCGCGCAGATCCAAGGTGCCGTAGCCGCCCAGACGCACGCTGTTGGCGGCGTTGTCGTAGCGCGAGCCGTAGCCGACCGCGGTGGCGCCGACGCGGAACTTGCCGAAGGCGCGGTCCAAGTCGATGCGGCCGCTGTGCTTGGCGCGGCGCGGCAGCTCGTTGCCGCGGTTGAAGCCGCGACGGTTCTCGGTGTCGAGGAAGCTGGCGCTGGCGGCCAGGGTCCAGCCGGCGAATTCGGTGTCGACCCCGATCTCGGCGCCGCGCATGCGCGCGCGTTCGATGTTGTTGGGCAGGTTGATCGCCGCGTCGTAGGTGATCAGGTCGTCGGCGCGGGTGTCGAAGCCGTCGATGCGCGCGGTGAAACCGTCGCCGCGGTAAGCCAGGCCGACTTCCCAGGTCTTGGACTCTTCCGGCTTGAGCCGGGCGTTGCCGAAGAACGGGTAGTACAGCTCATTGAAGGTCGGCGCCTTGAACGCGGTGCCGTAGCCGGCGGTGACGCGCCAGCGTTCGGCGAAGTCCAGGCCCCAGGCGACGCCGCCGGTGGTGTGGCCGCCGAACTGTTCGTTGTCGTCGCGGCGCAGGCTGGCTTCGAAGGAATGGGCGCCGAAGTGGCCCTGGTACTGGACGAAGCCGGCCTTGTTGTCGCGCTCGCGCTCGTCGTAGATCGTGTCGCTGTCGACGCGGTCGCGCAGCCAATCGAAGCCCGCAGTCAACACATGGCCGTCGGCGACGGTGAAATCGGCCTGCAGGCTGGCGCTGTCGCGGTCGGTGCTGAAGAAGCCCATCGGCAGCGAGCCGAGGAAGTTGTCGGAACTGTCGACGTTGCGGCCGGCGACCAATTGCACGTTGACCGTTTCGCTCGGGCGCCAGCGGACCTTGCCGCCGATCACCTGCTGCACGGTCTCGGAGTAATTGACGAAGCTGCCGTCGTAGTCGTTCTCGCCCTCGGCGCGCAGGGCCTGGCCTTCGATGCTCCACTGCTCGTTGAGGTCGATGCCGCCGCGCAGCGACAGGGCGTGGCTTTCGTAGCCGTCGCGGTCGGGCTCGTCGGTGAAGCAGCCGGCGAACACCGGGAAGCCGGCGCCGCGGCAGGCGTCGATGCCCTGGGTCTTGCGGAAGCTGTAGTCGGCGCCGAACCAGCCGCGGCCGCTGCGGCCGCCGAAGCCGGTGCCGAATTCGATCGCGCCGTTGCTGCCGCCGCCGACGTGGGCGCGCGGGGCGAAGCCCTGCTGCTCGCGACGGGTGAACACCTGGATCACGCCGCCGATGGCGTCGGCGCCGTACAGGCTCGAGCGCGGGCCGCGCACGATTTCGATCCGGTCGATCAAGGCCAGCGGCAGATCCTGCAGCGAGGCCAGGCCGGAGGTCGGCGAGCCGATGCGGATGCCGTCGACCAGGAACAGCACGTGGTCGGATTCGCTGCCGCGCAGGAACAGGGTGGTCAGCTTGCCGGCGCCGCCCTGGTTGGACAGCGAGATGCCGGCGCGGCCGCGCAGCAGATCGTTGAGGTCGCGGGCCTGGCTGCGCTCGATCTCGGTGCGGGTCAGCACTTCCACCGGGCTCAGGGCGTCGTTGACGCTGACCGCGGTGCGGTTGGCGGTGACCACGACCTCGTCGAGGTCGGTGGCCTCGCCCGCGGGCGCGGCGAGGGCGGTGGCCGGCAGCGCGAGCGCGCAGGCGATGGCGAAGGACAGGTTCAGGGCACGCATGGCAAAGCTCCACGACGCGCGCGCACGGCGCGCGGCAAAACGGCAGGGAAGGCGGCGGGGGAGAGGCGGACGACGACGGGCGCGGGAACGGCGGCCGTGCCGCGACGCCCTCCGCATCGCAACCGATGGCGCCTCGGGGCCGGTCTCCGGACTCGCGGGCGAAGCCGGCCGGGCCGGACTTCCGGTCGCGGCGCCTTCCCGTGCATCGCACAGTGGCGCAGGCCGCGACCTGGCTCGCTTACCGTTGCGGGGGCAGTGCCGGACTGGGCTGCGGCGCCGGCGGAAGATCCGTCGGGCCGGGCGCGTCACCGGCTTCCCGTTTCAACCCCGGCGGCGGTCGGCCGTGGGGTCACCTCGAAGCGGGGCGGATTCTACGCGATGCCGGGCAGGCTGTCCGAAACGGCCGCGCGGACGGAGCCGGGCGATCCATTGCAGGTGCGGCCGGCTGGCCTCCGGGTCGGGCCCCGGGGCGGGGCGATCGCAGCGGGCGGCGGACGCGTATCGGCCGCCCGGCGGGGTCAGTCGCGCTCGCCGCGTTCGTCGTCGTCGCGCTCGCCTTCGTCCGCGCCGCCATCGCGGTCGAAACCGCCGCCGTGATCGTCGTCGTGGCCGGACTCGCGCTCGCCCGCCGCGGCGAAACCGCCGCCGGATTCGTAACCGTCTTCGGCATGCACGGTGGTGCGCACCGGCGCGGCGGCCGGCTTGTTGCGCGGCGCCGGCAGCAGGGCGGTGGCGGCATCGGCGGCCAGGATCAGCTCCTGCCGGCGCTCCTCGCTGATCTCCTGCCAGTGGCAGTCGAGCAGGGCGCCCTCGATCGCGTACAGCAGGTTGAGGGTCGGCTTGAAGCCGGCGCGCTTGACCCGCATGAAGGCTTCGACCGTGCCGACCGAGGCCAGGTCCTCGTGGGTACGCAGGCCGACCTGGCGCAGCCAGGCCGCGCTCTTGGGGCCGATGTTGCGCATCTTCGCCGCGCTCATGCCAGCGACTCCAGGTAAACGCGGGCGATGGCCTCGAGGCCGGCCTGATCGTCGGCGTCGAAACGTTCCGGCAGCGGACTGTCGAGATCGAGCACGCCGATGAGCTCCTCGCCGCGCAGCAGCGGCACCACCAGTTCCGAACGCGAAGCCGCATCGCAGGCGATGTGGCCGGGGAAGTCGTGCACGTCGGCGACGCGCTGGGTCTGCCGGGTGGTCGCCGCCGCGCCGCATACGCCCTTGTCGAGCGGAATGCGCACGCAGGCCGGCAGGCCTTGGAACGGACCGACCACCAGCTCGCGGCCGTCGTAGAAATAGAAGCCGACCCAGTTGAGGTCGGGCAGGGCGTGCGCGATCAGCGCCGACAGGTTGGCGGCGTTGGCGATGCGATCGCGTTCGCCGTCGAGCAGGCCGCGCGTTTGCGCGACCAGCTGCCGGTACTGCTCGGCCTTGTCGCCGGTCAAAGAAGAGGCGGTAAACATCGCGGAAGTGTAACAGCGGCGTCTTGCGCGACTACCATGGGCCGATCCGGGAAGCGGGAACAAAAGCGCGAGATGAGTCACAACCAGCCTCCGGTCGCCGGCGCCATCCGACCAACGGCCGCAAATCGTGCCGATCCGGCGCCGCGTCCTGCCTGTCCTCCGGGCGTATTCGTGACCGGCACCGACACCGGCATCGGCAAATCGCTGGCCAGCGCGGCGCTGTTGCACGCGCTGCGCGCGCGCGGATTGCGCGCGGTCGGCATGAAACCGGTGGCCAGCGGCTGCGAGCCGGGGCCGGACGGTTGGCGCAACGAAGACGCGCTGCTGTTGCAGGCGGCCAGTTCGCCGGTGCCGAGCTACGAGGACGTCAATCCCTACGCCTTGCCGCAGCCGCTGGCGCCGGAGATCGCCGCCGCCGAAGCCGGCGTGAGCATCGAGCTGGACACCATCCTCGCCGCGCACGCGCGCCTGGCCGCGCAGGCCGACTGTGTGGTGGTCGAGGGCGTCGGCGGGTGGGCCGCGCCGATCAGCGCCACGCTGGACCAGGTCGATCTGGTGCGCGCGCTGGACTTGCCGGTGGTGCTGGTGGTCGGCCTGCGCCTGGGCGCGATCAACCACGCCCGGCTCAGCGCGCGCGCGCTGCAGGCCGACGGCGTGCGCGCGATCGGTTGGATCGCCAACGGCATCGATCCGGACATGGCGCGCGCCGACGAGAACTTCGAGATCCTGCGTGCGCGCCTGCCGATGCCGTGCTGGGGGCGGTTGCCGTATGCGCCGCAGCCCGATCCGCACGCGTTGGCGCAGCGGCTGGCGCCGGTGTTCTGAGCGCCGGCGCCGCGGCGCCCGGGCACCGAAGACGGCTTGTCGGACAACAAAAAACCCGGCCGCCGAAGGGGCCGGGTTTCGTGTTTTCCGATGTGCCGATACGAACCGCCGACCGGGCGGAGAGAGAGGAACGCTGCGGTCGGCGGCCGATACCGGCTCTGAGCGGGAGTTACTTGGCGGCCGGAGCGACGCCGGCCTTGGTCGCAGCCTTGGCGGCCTTCTCGACGTTGGCCTGGGTGGTCTTGGCGGCCGATTCGATCTGCGACTTGGCCAGCTCGGCGATCGCTTCGTTGGTCTTCAGCGTGCGGCCGAAGGTTTCCTGGCCGGTGCTGACGGCGCGCTCGACGTTCTCGCGGGCGATCTGCACGCCCTTCGGCCACAGGGTCTTGAAGGCTTCGAAATCGCGGGCCTCGGCGGCTTCGCCGAAGAACGCGAAGGTCGCGTTGACGCGGTCCTCGATCGCGGCGATCTGCAGGCCGAACACGGCCTCGGCGTTGTCGAGGGCGAGACGGTTGATCTGAGCGGCCGTGTCCGCGAACTGGCGCGTAGCGGCGGCGAACTGTTCGTTGAACTGCTGGTACATGGCTGAGCTCCTGAGTGGTCCAGACGGAGAACGACTGGATGGTGCGGTGCAGCATAGCCAGGGCATTGTTGCGATGCAACATCGCACCGACGAGCGGTCTGAACCGGTTCAGAAAACCTGCCTGTTCAGCCGCTTAGCGCCCAAGCAGCGGTTCAGGCAAAGCCTAATTCGGGGCTGTGACGCCCAGGTTTCGCGTGCCTGACAGGCGCGAGGGGAGGTCGCCGCGGCGGGCGAGGGCGGTTGTGCGGGGCGCGCGGGCGGCCGAGAGACCCTCTCCCCAACCCTCTCCCGCCAGCGGGAAAGGGGCTTCGAAGGTTCGATCGGGCCTCGCGACGATGGCGCCGCCGTCGTTGCCTTCTCCCGCTTGCGGGATAAGGTGCCCGGAAGGGGCGGATGAGGGGGCGGGACCGCGCCGGTGCGCGGCGACAGGAGGATTCGCTTCCCGGGGCCCGAACGCATGGCGTTCGGGCGTTCGTTGGCACGCGAGCCGCAGCTCAGCCGCGGTAGCGGCAGCCGGCGGTGCAGGTTTCGTGCACGACGATCTCGCTCAGCAGCGGCAGCACCGGCTTGAGCTGTTCCCAGATCCACACCGCCAGGCGTTCGCTGGTCGGGTTTTCCAGGCCGGGAATGTCGTTGAGGTAGTGGTGGTCGAGGCGGTCGTAGATCGGCTGGAACGCCTTCTTGACGTCGGCATAGTCCATCACCCAGCCGCTGTGCTCGCCCAGGTCGCCGGTCAGGTGCACTTCGACCCGGAACGAATGGCCGTGCAGGCGCGCGCACTTGTGCCCTTCCGGCACGTTCGGCAGCCGGTGCGCGGCCTCGAGGGTGAAGACCTTGAAGATGTTCATGACGGACATTGTGCGGCAAGCGGTCGGGCGGTGGACGCCGCCGGTCCGGGCGCGCGGGCCGCAGAGGGCGGAGCGTCGGGTCCGGGGCGGGGCCCGGATACGAAAAAGCCCGCAACGCTGGCGGGCCGGCTGCGACGGCGAAGGCCGGCGCGGAATCGATGGTGGCTATGGGTGGACTCGAACCACCGACCCCAGCATTATGAGTGCTGTGCTCTAACCGGCTGAGCTACATAGCCACGGGGAACCGCGAATTCTTCATGCCGGAGGGGTGCCTGTCAATGGGGACCCCGCCGCTTTGCACGACTTGTCGTCTGCCGCACCCCGTGGCAGAGTCGGACTCAGTAGAAATTCGGAGTCCGCATCGTGATCGATCCGGACGGTTACAGGCCCAATGTAGGCATCGTGTTGATGCACCCGGACGGCCGCCTGTTCTGGGCGCGCCGAGTGCATCGCGACGGCTGGCAGTTCCCGCAAGGCGGGATGAACAGCGACGAGACGCCGCTGGAGGCGATGTATCGCGAATTGCGCGAGGAGACCGGCCTGCTGCCGCAGCACGTCGAGGTCCTCGGCGCCACTCCGGGCTGGTTGCGTTACCGCCTGCCGCACCGGGCGATCCGGCGCAACGACCGTCTGGTCTGCATCGGCCAGAAGCAGGTGTGGTTCCTGCTGCGCCTGACCGGGCAGGAGTCGGACCTGCGCCTGGACCTGACCGAAAAGCCTGAGTTCGACCACTGGCGCTGGGTGGATTTCTGGTACCCGGTCGAGCACGTGGTGATGTTCAAGCGCGGCGTCTACGCCAGCGCCCTGCGCCATCTGGCCCCGTTCGCCCGCCATGTCGCCGGCGCCCAGGCCGTGCCGGCGCCCGCTCCCGACACCCGCATGCACGACCCGCATCTGGCCGGCCGCAACCGGCAGCGGCCGCGCGCGCGGGCCGGCGTGCCCGGCAGCCCGGCCCGGGGCGGGTCCGAGCCGGGCGCCTGAACGCGCCGGTCCCCGGCGGCCATTGGTCGGCTGCCGTTAATTGACAATCATTCTCATTCATGGCGGAATGGCCTCGCAGCCATCCGGCTGCCTGCCCGAACGCCCGCCGCCGTGTACGTCTGCATCTGCAACGGAGTCACCGACCGCGACATCCGCCAGGCCGCGGAGGCCGGGTGCCGCAGCCTGCCCGAGCTGACCATGCGGACCGGCGCCGGCGCCAATTGCGGCAGCTGCCTGGAACTGGCCGCCTCGCTGCTGGAGCAGGCGCGCGGCACGATCGACTTGCCGCTCACGGTGTTGCCGCAGGCCGCCTGATCGAGCCCGCCGCCCGGCCCCGCCGGGACTGCCAACGCCACTGATTCTCGACTCCCGTTGCGCACGATTCGCGTTCCGTCATCGGGTTCGCGAACTGGCTACAGTGCCCGCCATAGCAACGTCGGAGCCACGGCCATGAAAGGCGACCCCAAGGTCATCGAATATCTCAACAAGGCGCTCTACAACGAGCTGACCGCGATCAACCAGTACTTCCTGCACGCCAAGATGCTGAAGAACTGGGGCCTGAAAGAACTGGCCGAACACGAGTACCACGAGTCCATCGACGAGATGAAGCACGCCGACAAGCTGTCGGACCGCATCCTGTTCCTCGATGGCCTGCCCAACTTCCAGGCCCTGGGCAAGCTGCGCATCGGCGAAAACCCGCGCGAGCTGCTGGCCTGCGACTTGGCGCTCGAGCTGGAAGCGATTCCGCTGCTGCGCGAAGCGATCAAGTATTGCGAAACCGTCAGCGACTACGTCAGCCGCAAGCTGTTCGCCGACATCCTCGACTCGGAAGAAGAGCACGTGGACTGGATCGAAACCCAGCTCGCGCTGATCGAGCGCCTGGGCGAGCAGAACTATCTGCTGACCAAGATCGAGAAGGGCGAGGAATAAGCGAGGGAGACGCGAGGAGCGAGCGCAAGACGCTCGCTGCCGCTTCTGTCCGGGCCTGTATCCCGCCAGCCGCGCGCAAGCGCCGCCAGCCAGACACCCAAAAGCCGCCGGTTCGCACCGGCGGCTTTTTTATTCTGCAGCAGCGATCGGCGAGCGTCGGTCTTTGCCCGCTGCCCGGTCTTCTCAGCTCACTTCCAGCTCTTTGGCCTTGCGCCGCCGCCCGAAGATCTTCCGCCACAGCCACCACAGCGCCGTTCCGATGGTCAGGCTGATCAGCACCACGATCGCCAACGTCACCCAGGGGTAGGCGAACACCAGGGCCAGGCCGCCGACCACGGCGGCGTCCTCGGTGACCGAGGCGGTCCAGTTGGTGACCGGCTCGGGCGAGGCGTTGAGCAGGGCGCGCGAGCCGGACTTGAGCAGGTGGCTGGTCAGGGCCACGCCGGCGCCGGCCGCCAGGGCTCCGGCCCCCAGCTCGCCGTCGGGCGACATGGCCGCCGCGGCCAGGAACGCGCCGACCGGCACCCGCAGCAGGGTGTGCAGCAGGTCCCAGCCCGAATCGACCCCGGGGATCTTGTCGGCGAAGAACTCGCCGGCGGCGAGCAGGCCGCAGACCCCGAGCACCCACGGCGACTGGGTCGCCTGCAGGGCCTGCGGCAGGTCCAGCCAGCCCAGGAAGCCGGCCAGGCCGACGCCGAACACGGTCAGATAGACCCGGACCCCGGCCAGCCAGGCCAGAACCACTCCAACTGCGAACAGGTGCGCATCGGACACGGCGGCGTTCCCGTTAAGATCGAGGGTTGAGTATAGGCAAAGCGGCGTTTGTCGCAGTCGAGCATGGCCAAAGCCCCGCCGCCCCGTTTCGTCATCGTCCAGCAACAGCCGGACAAGCGTCCTTATATCTGGGCCGCCGTAGGCGTGGCGTGGGCGGCGTCGCTGGTCGGCGCGTGGTTGTGGTCGCAGTCGCGGGCGGCGCCGATGCTGCCCGAGATCAGTGCCGAGCTGGCCTCGACCCAGCGCGAATTGCGCCAGCGCCAGAACGAACTCGATCGCCTGGCCCAGCGCGAGACCACCCTGCAGCGCTCCGACCAGATCAGCCGCGCCGCCAACAAGCAGGTGCAGGAGGCCCTGGCCCAGCGCGAGGAGGAGATCTCCGACCTGCGCGCCGACGTCGCCTTCTACGAACGCCTGGTCGGTGCGACGGCGCCGGCCAAGGGCCTGAACGTCCACTCGGTCGAGTTCAAGCCCGAGGCCGGCGGCACCTGGCGCTACCAGATCGTGCTGACCCAGAACCTCAACCGCGGCGCGGTCAGCAGCGGCGGCCTGCACTTCCAGGTCGAGGGGGTGCGCGGCGGCAAGCTGGCGTCGATCGGCTGGGACGAATTGCACCAGAAACCGAAAGCGCCGCCGCAGAACTATTCTTTCCGCTACTTCCAGCAGCTCGACGGCAGCGTGATGCTGCCGGCGGGGTTCACCCCGCAACGCGTGCGCGTTTCGTTGCGCGGGGAAAACGCTTCGATCGAACAGCGTTTCGCCTGGAAGAGCGGCGTCACCGTAACCGGGGAAACTTAAACGATGTTCAAGACCAGCAAACCGACCCAACTGCGCGAAGGCCAGGTCGACACCATGATCGGCCCGCAGGTGGTGATCCACGGCGACCTGCATTTCAGCGGCGGGCTGTATATCGAAGGCCGCATCGTCGGCAAGCTGGTGGCGCAGGAAGGGCAGCCGGCCAGTCTGACCCTGGCCGAAAACGGCAGCATCGAGGGCGAGGTGCGCGCGCCGGTGGTGGTCCTCAACGGCACCCTCAACGGCGACGTTTACTCCAGCGAACGGGTGGAACTGGCGGCCAAAGCGCGGGTCCAAGGAAACGTGCATTATCGGGTCGTGGAAATGACCGCCGGCTCGATGCTGACCGGCCGCCTGATCCACGCCGAGTCGGCGGCGGCCCTGCCGGCGCCTGAAGCCGCGATTACCGCCCTCGCCGCGATGGATTGAGCGGCGCGGGCCCAGCCCCCAGACGGTGTGGATGAGCGAAACGACCTCCCCAGCCACGCCGTCTCCCGCCGGGTCTCCGCCGAACGCCGACCCGAACCCCGTGGCGCCGGCCGCACAGGCGCAGCGCCATCCCTGGCGGATTCCGGCCGCGATCGCCCTGACCGCGGCGCTGGCTTTCGGCGCCTGGGGCCTGTGGCGCTCGATCGGCGAGCCGGCCGACGAGATCGCGTCGGTTCCGCCCGGAGCCGAGGTCCTGACCCCGAGGCAGATGCGCGCCGAGCTGGAACAGCTGCGCCAGCGCGTGACCACCCTGGGCCGTTCCGACGAGATCAGCCGCCAGGCCAACCGCGACCTGCAGAGCGCGCTGGCCGAGCGCGACGAGGAACTCGCCGGCTTGCGCGCCGACGTGGCCTTTTATGAACGCCTGGTCGGCGCCACCGGCCAGCGCCGCGGCCTGACCGTGCACGCGCTGAAGATGCAGGCCCAGGAGAACGCGCCCTCGGCCTGGCACTTCACCACCACCCTGACCCAGAACCTCAACCGCGGTGCGGTCAGCGCCGGGCGCCTGAGCCTGGCCCTGGAAGGCACCCGCGACGGCAAGCTGGAGAAGCTGGCCTGGACCGACCTGCGCCAGCAGCCGGCGGCGCCGGGCGTGGCCTACTCGTTCAAGTACTTCCAGCAGGTGGAGGGCGACGTGTTCGTGCCCGCCGGGCTGGTCCCGGTGCGGGTCACGGTGCGGCTGACCCCGCAGTCGGGCGCGCCGGTCGAGCAGTCCTTCACCTGGGCCGAGGCGACCCGGGAGGCGCCCGCCGGCACTGCCGCAAGCCCCGCCGCCGGCACCGGCGGCTGATCGCAGTGTTCGCCCGGTGCGCTTGAATGCGCGTCGCCGGGCCCTCATCCTTTTGCGTATGGAAACCACTCTTCACTCCGCCGCACCGGGCTATCAATCGCTGGAGCGGCCGTTGCAATTCACCTCGGCCGCGGCGAACAAGGTCCGCGAACTGATCGCCGAGGAGGGCAACGACGCCCTCAAGCTGCGCGTCTACATCCAGGGCGGCGGCTGCTCGGGCTTCCAGTACGGCTTCGAGTTCGACGAACAGCAGGGCGAGGACGACCTCGCCGTGCAGACCGACGGCGTCACCCTGCTGGTCGATCCGCTGAGCCTGCAGTACCTGATGGGCGCCGAAGTCGACTACACCGAGAGCCTGCACGGCTCGCAGTTCGTGATCCGCAATCCGAACGCGAAGACCACCTGCGGCTGCGGTTCCTCGTTCGGCGTGTGAGCGAGCCTCTCGCCCCGCAAGCGTCCGCGTTCGCCTTCGTCGACTCCGGCTCGGCCTGGCGCGCGGTCCTGGACCGCGCCGACCACCTGCGCGACGACTCCGCGGCCTTGACTGCGTTGTGGCCGCAGGCGCGGGTGATCGTGCTCGATGCGTCCGGCCAGGCCTATGCCGACGACGAGGGCGGCCTGCGCGCGCCGAGCGGGCAGGAGCTCAGCGAAGGCCCGGGCGGCGTCGGCGCCGCGGTGTTCCTCGGCCTGGACGGCGAGGGCGGGGCCTGGTTCGCGATCGAGGCCGAACTGGTCGCCTGGCAGGCGCCGCGCCGGGTCGATCTGCGCAGCGCCGCCGCGCATTGGCCGCTGTTGCATGCCAGCGTGTTCGCCCAGGCCCGCGCCCTGCAGCACTGGCGCAGCCGGCACCGTTTCTGCGGCGCCTGCGGGGGCGAAGTCGCGTTCGCGCGCGCCGGCTGGCTCGGCCGTTGCGGCCTGTGCGGCAGCGAGCACTATCCGCGCACCGATCCGGCGGTGATCGTCGCGGTCGGCGACGGCGAGCGCCTGCTGCTCGGCCGCCAGGCCGGCTGGCCGCCGCGCCGTTACTCGGTGATCGCCGGCTTCGTCGAGCCCGGCGAATCGCTGGAGCAGACTGTGGCGCGCGAAGTGCTGGAGGAAACCGGCGTGCGCGTGCGCGGCTGCCGTTACCTCGGCTCCCAGCCCTGGCCGTTCCCGGGCGCGCTGATGCTCGGTTTCTCCGCATTGGCCGAACCCGACCCGCCGCAGGTCGGCGACGAGCTCGAAGAGGCGCGCTGGTTCACCCTCGAGGAGATCCGCGCCGCCGCCGCGCGCGGCGACCGCGACCGCGACGACGGCGTTGGCCCGCTGCTGTCGCCGAGCATTTCCATCTCGCGCTGGCTGATCGATCAGTGGCTGGCCGAAGCCGAGGCGCACGCGCGCGGATGAGGCCCCCGCGCCGGCCGCAAGCGCCGGCGCAATGCGTTCACGTACGGTGCGCGCGGCGCGCTGCGGTCGGCCTCAGTTCCGTACGGTCGCGCTAGAATCGGACTCAGATTCGCTACGCCAGGAGCGTCGCCCGATGTCCGTCACGTTGATCGCCGCCGTCGTCGCACTGGTGCTCGGCTATCTTGCCCAGTCGCTGGCCGCGTCGGTGCGTCACTACGGCTGGTACGGAGACTGGCTGCGCTGGATCGGCAGCCGCTTCCCCGAAGGCAGCTTCTGGCACGGGCAGGGCGGCCTGATCCTGGCTCTGCTTCCGCCGTTGCTCGGCGTCGGCCTGTTCCAGCTGGCCCTGGACGAACCGCTGATCGGCCTGGGCGGGCTGGTGTTCGCGATCGTGGTGCTGTTCTACGCCTGGGGCCCGCGCGATCTGGATCAGGATGTCGAGGCGCTGGCTTCGGCGCGCGATCCGGCGGCGCGCCGCGAGGCTGCGGCGCGGCTGTTCGGCTACGGCGAGACCCCGGTGCTGGACGGCGGCGCACTGGTCGAGGCGGTGTTCCGCAGCGCGTTGCGGCGTTGGTTCGGGGTGCTGTTCTGGTTCCTGGTGCTGGGTCCGGTCGGTGCGCTGGGTTACCGCCTGATCGCCCTGGCCGCCGAAGGCGAGGCTTCGCGCGAGCTGCCCGGCGAAAACCGCGCCGGTGCGCGCGCCGCGTTGGCGGCGCTGGACTGGCCGGTGGCGCAGCTGATGACCCTGGCCCTGGCCCTGGTCGGCAATTTCGACACCGTGCTCGGCGCCTGGCGCGAGTCCGGCGGTGCCCGCCCCAGCCTGGACCACCGCTTCCTCGGCGCAGTCGCGCGCGCCAGCGTCAAATGCGAACTGGCCGAAGAGGCCGCCGACTACGTCGACGAATCCGGGGTGAGCGCGCCCACGGCGCCGGCCACGATCGGCGAGGTGCCCGAGCTGCGCGACGCGATGAGCCTGGTCTGGCGCAGCCTGCTGGTCTGGCTGGCGGTGCTGGCGCTGTTCGTGATCGCCGGCTTCGTGTCCTGAGCCCGCCCGCGCCCGCCCGGGCGCGTGTTCCCTCCGCGGCGGCGGCGCCTGCCGCCACGACCGTTCGGTCCCGGTTTGCGACCGTCTGAACCGAATCCCGACGCCGGCGCATGGAACGGGTAGGGAGCCTCCGCCCCAACTGCGTTTCATGTCACGGGTGCGGCAGATCCGATGCGCCGCGCGAGTCGCCCGCTTCCCGCGTCGCATCGGGAGGCGTCGGTCCCGCCGGGGGGCGGGGCGGGCTTCGCGCGCCGCGGACCGGTCGGGCCCGGCGGTCGTGTTGCAGCGTGTCGCGACGCCTTGCCGGCGCTCGGGGGACGGCGCGCAAACGCTCTCTGGGGCGGCGGCAGGCGATCGAACCGTTCCGGCGTTGCGTTGCGTGACTGCGGTCGCGCCTGCGCGCTCAACTTCCTGCGGAGAACCCGATCCGGTGAGTCGATTTACGCCCATCATCCAGGCCGGTTTCGCGCCCGGCCTCGCCGTGCCCGAGACCGCGGACTTCGTTCGCCCGGCGCAGACGGCTGGGCTAGTATCGAAACACATCCCGGGAACGTGGACGAAAGTGGACGTGGGTCAGGACTCCTCGGCGGCGAACCAGGCGGCTTCGGCGCGCGCGGACGAAGATCATTTCGTCGCGTTCCTGCGCGACCACCGCGAACCGCTGATCGCGTTCCTGCGCAAGTCCGCCGCCAGCCTCGAGGACGCCCAGGACATCGCCCAGGAAACGATGATGCGGATGCTGCGCTATCGCGAGCAGCCGCCGGAATCGCTGAAGATCCTGATGTACCGCATCGCGATCAACGCCCTCAACGACCGCGGCCGGCGACAGAAGACGCGACACGCGCCCGAGCACGTCAGTCTGGACGAGGACTACCATGCGCTGCCTTCGCAGGAGCCCGCGCACGACCAGCGCGTGGCGACCGAGCAGGAACTGGCGGTGGTGCGCGCGGCGATCCTGCAGTTGCCCGCGCGCAGCCGCCAGGTCTATCTGCTCAACCGCATCAACGGCATGAGCTACACCCAGATCGCGCGCCATTGCGGTATTTCTGTAAAGGCGGTGGAGAAGAATATCGGCCGGGCGCTGGCGCTGTTGCGCACGCGCATGAAGGAAAGCGGCTACGAGAGCTGGCAGGAATCATGAAGACTTCACTCACCGCATCGACGGGTATCGACGACGGCCGCGCGGAAGCGTGGGTGGCGCGGCTGGATTCGCCCGAATGCACCTCCGAGGAGCGGGCGCAGTTCCAGCGCTGGCTGGACGAATCGCCCGCGCACGTGGAGGCCTATGTGCAGGCCGAACGCGCGCACCAACTGGCGGCGCAACTGGCCGGCGACGACATGCTCCAGGCCGCCGCGCGCATCGCCTGGCGCGCCAGCCGCGATAGCGCACGGCCGCGCTGGTGGGCGCCGGCCGCGCTGGCCGCTTCGTTGCTGGTCGCCACCGTGGTCGGCATCGGCTGGCTGCGCACGCCCGCGCCCCTGCCCGCCGGCGAACGCTACGCGACTGTGGTCGGCGAGCAGCGCGCGCTGCGCCTGGCCGACGGCACCCGGGTCTTGCTCGACACCGACTCGGTGATCGTCGCCCGTTTCGGCGAGGACCGGCGCGAGATCGAAGTCGACCGCGGCCGGGTCCAGTTCCAGGTCGCCGCCGATCCGCAGCGTCCGTTCTCGGTCAAGGCCGGGCGCGGCACCATCCGCGATATCGGCACCACCTTCCAGGTCGACAAAACCGACGCTACGGTCAATGTCGGCCTGATCGAAGGCGCGGTCGAAGTCACCGGCGCGGTGGCCCAGGCCCGCAGCACCCTGAGTCCGGGCCAGCAGCTCAACTACGACGGCGAAGGCCGGCTCGGCGTGCCCGAGCCGCTGGACCTGGCCGTGGCCCAGGCCTGGCCGGACGGCGACCTGGTGTTCAAGAACCGGCGCCTGGATGCCTTGCTCAGCGAAATGAACCGTTACTCGGCGACCAAGCTGCGCCTGGCCGAGCCGGGTCTGGGCGACATCACCGTCAGCGGCGTGTTCCACATCGGCGACCAGGCCTCGCTGCTGCAGGCCCTGGAGCGCGGCTGGTCGCTGCAGAGCGAACGCAGCGACGACGGCGACATCGTTTTGCGGCGCAAGGCGGGTTGAGACACCGCATCGGCCGAGTCGATGCTATGGTTGGACGTGCGCCGTCCACAGGGGGCGCCGTGTTCCGCTGTAGTCCGATCGATGCGGTTGGTGGATGGCCAAGATTTTCCCTGCGTTCCTCGTTTCCGTCGCGCTTCTAGCCGCGTCCGAAGCCGGGGCTTTCCAGGCCCCTCCTAACGATTCCACTGGGGATGGCTACCACATCCGCGCCGGTGCGCTGGACGACGCCCTCAACGCGTTCGCCGCGCAGAGCCGCGTGCAGATCCTCTACTCGCCGTCGCTGGTCGCCAACCGTCGCAGCGCCGGCCTGGACGGCAAAGCCCCGACCCGCGAGGCCCTGGCCCGCCTGCTGCAAGGCACCGGCCTCACCGCGGTGGCCGTAAACGCCAACACCTACTTGTTGCAGGCGGTGCCGCGGCCGCGCCCGGTCGCGCCGCCGCGTGCGACGGTGCGGCGCGAATCGACCCCGCCGAGCGCGCCGACCCAGCTCGACACGGTCCATGTCACCGGCACCCGCATCCCGCGCTCGGCGTTCCAGACCTCGACCCCGCTGACCATCATCACCCGCGAGGAAATCCGCGCCAGCGGCCACCAGACCCTGTTCGACCTGCTGCGGCTGATGCCGGGCATGACCGGCCACCATCCGCGCGACGTCGCCACCGGCGGCGGCGCCTCGCAGGTGCCTTCGGCCGCGGCGGCGTCCTCGAGCCTGTACTCGCTGGGCCCGCGCGCGACCCTGTTCCTGGTCGACGGCCGGCGCATGGCCAACTACGGCCTGGTCTCGACCGACATGGGCGCGCTCAGCGATCTCAACGGCATTCCGTTGAGCATGATCGACCGGATCGAGATCCTGCACGGCGGCGCCTCGGCGATCTACGGCGCCGACGCGATGGCCGGGGTGGTCAACATCATCCTCAAGAAGGACTACAGCGGCGGCGAGATCACCGCCAACTTCGGCGTCTCCGACCGCGGCGACGCCGAACAGCAGCGGCTGTCGGCCAGCATCGGCCTGCAGACCCGCGGCGGCGGCAGCGTGTTCCTCAGCGCCGACCATTTCACCCGCAATCCGCTGGTCGGCAGCCAGCGCGACTGGAGCACGCTCGACCAGCAGGACAGCGGCCTGCGCGACGCGCGCATCCCGTTCGGCTATTACTTCGGCAACTACTACGTGCCGATCGACGGCTGCGAAGACCGCGACGCCGGCGAGGGCGGCAAGCCCTGCAGCCTGGACCGCGCGCGGTACGTGAGCCTCCAGCCCGGCATCACCAGCAACGCCTTCTACGCCCATTACCGCCAGCCGATCGACAACAACGGCGAGTTCTACGCCGACCTGCGCGCGACCCGGGTGTCGCTGGAGATGCAGAACGCGCCGTTCTACGGCCTGGTCAGCCTGCCGGAAGACAGCCCCGACGCGTTCGCGCCGCTGCCGATCCTGCCGCTGGCCTATGCGTTTTCGGAGGTCGGGCCGGTGCGCAACCGCACCGTCACCAACACCCGCGACGCCACCATGGGCTTGCGCGGCTACCGCGGCCGTTGGGAGTGGGACCTGAGCCTGGCCCAGCGCCGCAACAAAGTGCACAACCGCATCGACGGATTGATCGACGAAAGCGAGCTGTTCGAAGCGGCCGAGCACGGCCTGTTCCGCTTCGACCAGAGCAGCAAGTCCAACGAGGTGATCGAGCGCATCGCGCCGCAGAACACCCTCGGCGGCGAGGTGGTGCTGGACAGTGCGGTGGCCAATTTCGACGGCCCGCTGTTCCGCATGCCCGGCGGCGACGCCACCGTCGCGGTCGGCGCCGAGTACCGCCGCGAGCGTTTGCGCAGCCGTCCCGGCGCATCCTTCGTCAACGGCAACGTGGCCCTGGCGCAGGACATGGAGCGCAGCAAATCCAGCCGCAACGACTCGGCGGTGTACGGCGAGATCAATCTGCCGCTGCACGACACGCTGTCGATCGACGCGGCCTGGCGCCTGGACCGCAACGGCGGTTTCGGCAGCCGGGTCTCGCCCAAGGCCGGCTTCAAGTGGACGCCGACGCCGAGCCTGACCCTGCGCGGCTCGGTCGGCGAGGGCTATCGCGCGCCGACCCTGTTCGAGGTGCGGCGGCCGATGATGTTCGGCGACACCGCGCAGATCCCGTACTCCGACGCGATCGGCCCCTGCCTGATTCCGATCGACGATACCGCCACCTGCCTGGTCGACCAGCACGCCACGGTCAACCCGAAGTTGAAGCCGGAGACCTCGCACAGCCGCACGCTGGGGGTGATCTGGCAACCCGCCGAGGCTTTCAGTCTCAGCCTCAATCACTACCGCATCGTGCGCAACAACGAGATGCTGGTGATCAACTCGCTGCAGCGTCCGGAGCTGTATCCGGAGGCCTTGCTGCGCGACGAGGAAGGCTACTTGTACGGAGTCAACGTCTACCTCGACAACGTCGGCCGCACCGAGGTGCGCGGCTGGGAACTCGACGCCGACTACCGGGTCGAGACCGCGCGCTGGGGCAAGTTCGCGATGCGCCTCAACGGCCATTATCTGGACCGGCTGATCCGCCGCTCGCACCCGCAGGTGCCGGCGCTGGACTACGCCGGTTACACCACGCCCGACCGCAGCCTGCTCGGCAGCGTGCAGTGGAATTACCGCGACTGGATCGCCACCCTCAACCTGCGCTACATGGGCCCGGCCAAGGTCGACTTCGGCGACCCGACCGTGGACTGCATGAAGCGCTGGAAGCGCGCCGGCAAATGCAGCACGCCCAGCGCGACCCTGGTCGGGCTCAATCTGGCCTACGGCGGCTTCGATCACTGGCTGCTGAGCCTCAACGTCAGCAACCTCACCGATCATGCCCCGGTCAATTACGACGAAAGCGCCGGCGGCTACAGCATCGCCGACGACGACCCGGTCGGCCGCTACTACCTGATCAGCGCGACCTACCGCTTCTGAGCTTCAGCCCGGCGCCAGCCACGCGAAGGGCGGCCACGGCAGGTTGCGCAGCACCCAGAAGCCGAGCAGCAGGCCGATCCACAGCCTGGCGCTGGTCAGCGCGGCGATCGCGGCCTTGGGCAGGCGATAACCGTAGGCGTGCAACACCAGCAGCGGCAGCGCCAGCATCAGCAGCGGCAACAGCGGATTCATCGCCAGCATCTGGGCGAAGTCGCCGTGGACCAGCGCGTGCGCGGCGCGGGTCATGCCGCAACCGGGGCAGTACAGGCCGGTGAGCTGGTAGAACACGCAGCCCGGCAGCGGGCTGTTGGCCGCATTGGGATCGAAACGGCGCAGCAGCCAGACCGCGGCGCCGCCGGCCAGCGCCGCCGCCGCGGCGGTCGCGGCGAGGGCGGCGTGGCGCCGGCGCGGGCTCAGTTCGTTCATGGCGCTGGGCAAGCCGGACGCAGGCTCAGCGCCACTGGCGCGCCTGGTCGAAGAGCATGTCCACGCCGCTGGCCATGCCCTCGACGAACAGGCCCAACACCTGCATCACCACCGCCAGGCCGACCAGGGCGGTGCAGACCCAGGCCCAAGTGCGGGCGTTGGCGCAGGCCTGTGCGGCGCCGGCCTCGTCGCCGGCGGCGAACTTGCTGTCGACCTGGGCGCCGTAGACGATCGAGACCACGCCCGGAATCGCGCCGACGCCGCAGCAGGCGCAGAACGCGATCAAGGTGACGATGATCGACCAGACCAGGTAGTTCGGGTACGGCGACTTGGCGCCGACGGCGGGTTGATTCATGGACGCGCTCTCCCTCGCGTTGCGGCGGCGGTACCGGTGCCGCCGCGCTCGGCGCTCATCCTAGCAGCGCGACCGCGGCGCGGCTCAGGCGCAATCGCCGCGCAGCGCCCGCACCTGCGCCTCCAGGGCCGGCGCGTCGACCGCGGCGCCGTCGCGCGGCGGGTCCGCGACCACTTCGACCCGGGCCCGGAACCGGCGCGGCACGCGCATCCGGCGCAGGCGACCGTCGCGCTTGCTCCACATGCTCGACCACATTCCGCGCAACGCCATTGGTACCACCGGCACGGGGTTCTTGGCCAGGATGCGCTCGACCCCGGACTTGAACGTGGCGATCTCGCCGTCCTTGGTCAGCGCCCCCTCGGGGAAGATGCCGACCAACTGGCCGTCCGCCAGCGCCGCCTCGATTTCGGCGAAGGCGCGCCGCATGACCTCCGGGTCCTCCTTGGCGCCGGCGATCGGGATCGCCTTGGCGGTGCGGAAGATCCAGCTCATCACCGGGATGTTGAAGATCTTGTAGTACATGACGAAGCGCACCGGGCGCGGGATGCTCGCGCTGAGGATCAGCGCGTCCATGTAGCTGACGTGGTTGCACACGATCAGCCCCGCGCCTTCGTCGGGAATGCGTTCGGTGCCGGACACGCGCAGCCGGTACAGGGTGCGCACCAACACCCAGCTGAGGAAGCGCATCAGGAACTCGGGCACGATCGTGAAGATGTAGATCGCGACCAGGGCGTTGGCGATCGCCAGCGCCAGGAACACCTGCGGGATGGTCCAGTGGAAGAAGCGCTGCACCACCACGCCCAGCACCGCGGCCAGGACGATGAAGGCGGCGTTCTGGATGTTCATGCCGGCGATCACGCGCGACAACTCGTTCTTGGGCGAGCGGTTCTGGATCAGCGCGAACAGCGGTACCACGAAGAAACCGGCGAACACGCCGATGCCGACCAGGTCGAGCATGATCCGCCAGGCGCCGGTCTGGGCGATGAAGTCGGCGACTTCCAGCCCGGTCGTGGTGGCGGCGCCGGGGCGGGCGAAATACAGGTCGACCATGAACGCGCTCATGCCGAACGCGCCCAGCGGCACCAGGCCGATTTCGACCGTGCGCGCCGACAGTCGCTCGCACAACATCGAGCCCACGCCGGTGCCCACCGAGAACAGCGCCAGGGCGAAGATGTACAGCGTTTCGGCGCCGCCGAGGTTGGCGATGGCGTAGGTCGGCAACTGCGAGGTCAGCACCGTGCCGACGAACCAGAACCAGGACACGCCCAAGATCGAATTGCGCACCGCCGGCTGGCGCCGGGTCATGCGCAGGATGCGCAGCGATTCCGGCGCCGGATTCCACTGGATCTTCAGATCCGGCTCGCCGGCGTCGGCGCGCGGGATCATGCGGCTGACCAGGTTGCCGGTCACCGCCAGCAGCACGATCGCGCTCGCCGCGACCACCGGGCCTTGATCCCCGGCGAGCTTGAAGATGAGTCCGCCGAAGATCATCCCGACCAGGATCGAGATCGAAGTGCCCATCTCGACCAGGCCGTTGCCGCCGGTAAGTTCCTCGGGCTTGAGCACCGACGGCAGGATCGAGTACTTGACCGGCCCGAACAGGGTCGACTGCAGGCCGGTGCCGAACAGCGCGACCAGCAGGATCGCCATGTTCTGGGTGAGGAAGCCGATCGCCGCCAGCGACATGATCACGATTTCCATCGTGGTCGTGATCCGGATCAGCGTGTGCTTCTCCAGCTTCTCGGCGATCTGTCCGGCGGTGGCCGAGAACAGGAAGTAGGGCAGGATGAACAACGCCGGCGCCAGGTTGGTGTACAGCGTGCGTTGCGCGTCGCTGACCCCGAGGTAGAACAGCAGGCCGATGATCGCCTGCCGGTACACGTTGTCGTTGAAGGCGCCCAGGGCCTGGGTCAGGAAGAACGGCAGGAAACGCCGTTGGGTGAGCAACGCGAACTGGTTGTGCGCCATGCCGTCCTGCTATCGGTTCTGGTCCGCACCTGGATGGGCGGCTCGGGCGAAGGATTCGTCGGGCGAGCCTAACAAAACCGTCCCCGCGTCGTGTAGCGGGAATGGGCGGGGTAGCGGAAAAGTAGACCTGGAAGCTACGGCGTCGAACCGCGAAGGTCTTTTCCGGCCGCTCCGGCCCATCGTCCCGGCGCCGTTCGAGCCAGCTTTACCCTGCCTCCGTCGAAACAGGAGGTGGCTTTGCTCTCCACAAGGCGAGGGCCACCGCTCGACTCCTCGCGCCGGCTGCACGGTCGTCGCTCTCTAGCTTTTCAAGAAGGCAACGGCAGGGCGCAAACGGTTTGAAGACAGGCGCCGCGAACGGCCTGGAGCGCGCGGCCGCGAACGCCGCGGCCATGACGATCCCGCCTGCGTAGTTCCCCTTCTTTGAAAAACGGAGCAGGGGACTGGCTCCCGCCCGGCACAGCAGTCGAACCGTCGCCCCGATCCGGATCGCGCCCCCTTGGCTGCGACGCCGGCGAGCCCTGCGCTCCGGCACCGCCGTGTATCGCAATGTATCTGCATCCCTGTCCCGTCCGGCTTGCATACAAAACCCCCGATCCGCGGACACGTGCCGGATACCCCGTCCCGGCCCAATGACCTGGCCCGCCCATTCCCGCCAGGAGCCCGCCATGACCGCCGCCCCCATCGACCGCCTCCGCCGGTGCGCCCGGTCCCGGTCGCAGCGTCGCTGCCGCCTGGGGCGCGCTCAAGCAGATCGACGCCGGCGTATTGCGCGTGAGTTATGCCGAGCTCGGTCCCCGCCACGGCCCTCCGGTGCTGCTGTTGCACGGCTGGCCCTACGACATCCACACCTATGCCGAGGTCGCGCCGCGGCTGGCCGAGCGCGGCTATCGCGTCATCGTTCCCTATCTGCGCGGCTACGGCCCCACCGCCTTCCTGTCCACCGACATCCCGCGCAACGGCCAGCAGGCCGCGCTGGCCGCCGACGCCATCGCCCTGCTCGACGCGCTGGGCATCGAATCGGCGATCGTCGGCGGCTGCGACTGGGGCGCGCGCACCGCCGGCATCCTGGCCGCGCTATGGCCGCAGCGTTGCCGGGGGCTGGTGTCGGTCAGCGGCTACCTGATCGGCAGCCAGCAGGCCAACCAGGCGCCTTTGCCGCCGAAGGCCGAGCTGCAGTGGTGGTACCAGTTCTACTTCGCCACCGAGCGCGGCGAACGCGGCTATGCGCAGAACCGGCGCGAGTTCTCCCGGCTGATCTGGACGCTGGCCTCGCCGCGGTGGCGTTTCGACGAAGCGACCTTCGAGCGCAGCGCCGCGGCGTTCGACAACCCCGACCATGTCGCGGTGGTGATCCACAACTACCGTTGGCGCCTCGGACTGGCCCAGGGCGAGCCGAAGTTCGACGAACTCGAAGCGCGGCTGGCGAAAGCGCCCACCATCGCTGTCCCGACCATGACCTTGGAAGGCGACGCCAACGGCGCCCCGCATCCGCCAGCGGCCGCGTATGCGCGCAAGTTCACCGGCCCCTACGCGCATCGCGAACTGCAAGGCGGCATCGGCCACAACCTGCCGCAGGAAGCGCCCGAGGCCTTCGCGCAGGCCATCATCGACGTGACTGCGCTCTGATCCGGCCGCGGCGACGCGCCGCATGCCGTGCTCTTTCGAAAACAGGGACGGGGATTCGCCGATGCCCGATCGATCCGGAGGCGATAGCTCAACGCTCCCGACCCGCTGCGCGGGCGCCCTCGCTAATACGGACAACGGCGACCGCAGGCGCTTGCGCAGGCGATTTCGCTCACCGCCCCGACGCATCCTGCCAGTCCGCCGACGCTTGCGCCTGCTCCCGCGCGGTCCGTGCCCAGGCCGGTTCCTGCCGCCAGCGCCGTGTCGTGCGTTGGAAGAACTGACTGTTGGGCACCTGCAGCACCGTGTCCTCGCCGTCGGCATGGATCTCCTGCAGCGAGGTATAGATGAAATTGATGTCGACCACCCGCCCCTTCAGCCCCGGCTTGTCGCCGTTCTCCAGCACTTCGATGTAGTCGTAGAGCCGGAAGGGCCGCGTGATCAGGATCAGCAGCGCGCAAAAGATGTTCGACAACACGCTCCACGCGGCGAAGAACGCCACCGCGCCGACCGCGACGAAGCCGGTCAGCGTGGTCCACACCACCGAGCCGGAAATGCCGAGCCGGTTGAGGAACAGCAGCAGCGCGACGATGTAGATCAGCGTGCTCAGTACCCGGCGCAGGCCCAACGCGAACGCCGGCGCGATGTCGTAACGCACGCAGACCCGCCGCACCAATTGCCGCAACAGGGTGGTCAGCAGCCAGGCCCCGACCAGGATCGCCAGGGCCTCGCCCAGCTTCATGGCGATATAGGCGCCTTGCGCGATGGTCGGCGACATGACGGTGCGGCTCTCGGCTCGTGGGATGGGCCAGGCAGTGTAAGCGCAGGCGGGTTAGGGCGCCGTGCGCGAGGCGGCGGCAACGCCGGCCGCGCCGCGTCCGCCGCCCCGTGCGCGAGCGCGCGGCCAGCGCCGATCATTGCGCCGCGCTTTGCGGCAACTTGGCGATCGCCTTGATCTCGAACTGGAATCCGTACAGCCAGGTCACCCCGATCCCGGTCAGGGTGGGATGCGGCGCCTCGCCCCAGAACTCGGGCACGATCGCCCAGATGCGCTCGAAATTCCGCTCCGGGTCGACCACGAACAGGGTGACGTCGACCACATCGTCGAAGCTGCAGCCGGCCGCGGCCAGCACCGCGTTCAAATTGGCGAACGCCAGCCGCACCTGCGCTTCCAGTTCCGGCTCGGGCGAGCCGTCCTCGCGGCTGCCGACCTGGCCGGAGACGAACAGGAAGCCGTTCGACCGCAGCGCCGGCGAATAGCGGTTGCGCTGGTACAGCGCCTGCCGTCCTGCGGGAAATACCACATCGCGCTTGCTCATCGTCGCCTCGTATGCCGTCGTCGTTGTCGATGCGGCCACGATAGAGAGGCGTTCGATGCCGATAAACCCGGCGATCGGGTTTTCACTGTTTGTAGAATCCGGACAATCCAGAACGAAACCGGAGCCGCGATGGACCGTATCGACGCGATGCAGGCCTTCGCCCGCGTGGTCGAGACCGGCAGCTTCACCAAGGCCGCCGACACCCTGCGGATCAGCAAGACCCGCGTCACCCAGCTGGTGCAGCAGCTGGAGGCGCGGCTGCGGGTCAAGCTGCTCAACCGCACCACCCGCAAGGTCGTCGTCACCGCCGACGGCGCCGCCTATTACGAGCGGGTGCTGCGCCTGCTCGCCGACATCGACGATGCCGAGACCAGCCTGTCCGGCGCCGCGGCCGCGCCGCGCGGCCGGCTGCGCGTGGACGTGCCCAGCCCGTTGGCGCGGCTGGTGCTGATCCCGGCCCTGCCGGCGTTCTGCGAGCGCTACCCCGAACTGCAGCTCGACCTGGGCGTCAGCGACCGCCGGGTCGACCTGATCGGCGAGAACGTCGACTGCGTGATCCGCGGCGGCCCGATCGCCGACCCCTCGCTGGTCGCGCGCCATATCGGCGACCTCGCGCTGGGTGCCTACGCCTCGCCTGCCTACCTGCAGCGCGCCGGCGTCCCCGCGCACCCGCGCGAGCTCGACGACGCCCGCCACCGCATCGTCCGCTTCCAGTGGCCGCGCGCCGGCCAGGCTCCGGCGCAGACCCTGCAGCGCGGCGGCGAACAAGTGCCGCTGCAAGGCCGTTACGTCGTCGCTGTCGACGACGGCAACGCCTACCTCGCCGCCGGCCTGGCCGGCCTCGGCGTGCTCTGGCTGCCCCAGTACATGGCCCGCGCCCACGCCGAACGCGGCGAACTGGTGCGTTTATTCGCCGACTGGCGCCTGCCGCCGATGCCGCTGTACCTGGCCTACCCGCCGAACCGCCACGTCAGCGCCAAGCTGCGGGTGTTCATCGATTGGGTGGCGGAGGTAGTGGGGCGGGAGGCGCCGGTGGTGGGGCGGGGGTAGCGAGATGAATCTAGGCAAAGTTGATGGCCGGGACGATATATGGAGGTATCCGTGCGAATGTCTCCAGGATCGGGGTGTAGCGGCTATACGCATGGTTGGACGGAAGCCATAATTGACCAGGTCGCGATGCCAGGTCATTTCTAAATTGGAGGTTTTGCCTCCATGGCCTGGATTGGTAAAAACTCTAACTAAGTAGTGCAATGATTACTGGAACTATCAAAAACCAGGTCGATCAAATCTGGAACGCATTCTGGAGCGGCGGAATCTCCAACCCGATGGAAGTCATCGAGCAGATGACCTACCTGCTCTTCATCAAGAGCCTGGACGAGCTGCACACCAAGGAAGAGAAGAAGGCCAACCGCCTCAAGCGCGAGATCGAGAACCCGATCTTCAACAGCAAGCAGCAGAAGCTGCGCTGGTCGGTGTTCAAGCAGATGGGCGACCCGGCCGCCATGTACGACGTGGTGGCCAACAAGGTCTTCCCCTTCATCAAGTCGCTGGGCGAGGGCGAGGACTCCACCTACTCCCGCCACATGAAGGATGCCCGCTTCACCATCCCCACGCCGGCGCTGCTGGCCAAGGTTGTGGACATGCTCGACGCGATCCCGATGGAGGACCGCGACACCAAGGGCGACCTGTACGAATACATGCTCGGCAAGATCGCCACCGCTGGGCAGAACGGCCAGTTCCGCACCCCGCGCCACATCATCAAGCTGATGGTCGAGATGATGGCGCCCAAGCCGTCCGATGTGATCTGCGACCCGGCCTGCGGCAGCGCCGGCTTCCTGGTGGCGGCGGCCGAATACCTGCAGCGGCACCACGAGCAGGAGATCTACGCCACCAAGAAGACCGCCGAGCGCTTCAACCGCGACACCTTCCACGGCTTCGACTTCGACAGCACCATGCTGCGCGTGGGCAGCATGAACATGCTGCTGCACGGCGTGGAGAGCCCGGCCATCGAGAACCGCGACTCGCTGAGCCAGAGCCACGCCGGCGTCGAAGGGCAGTTCAGCCTGATCCTCGCCAATCCGCCCTTCGCCGGATCGCTCGACTACGAGAGCACGGCCAAGGACCTGCAGCAGATGGTCAAGACCAAGAAGACCGAGCTGCTGTTCCTGGCGCTGTTTCTGCGCCTGCTTAAACCCGGCGGCCGCGCCGCGGTGATCGTGCCCGACGGCGTGCTGTTCGGCTCCAGCACCGCGCACAAGACCCTGCGCCGCATGCTGGTGGAGGACCACAAGTTGGACGGCATCGTCTCCATGCCTTCGGGCGTGTTTCGCCCCTATGCCGGCGTGTCCACCGCCATCCTGCTGTTCACCAAGACCAACTCCGGCGGCACCGATCACGTCTGGTTCTACGATATGCAGGCGGACGGCTATTCGCTGGACGACAAGCGCAATCCGCTGGATGCGACCAAGCACGAACTCAACAACCTGCCGGACATCCTCAAGCGCTGGCAGCAGCGCGATAAGGCGACCGGCCGAGCACGGACTGATCAGAGCTTCTCGGTGCCAAAGGCCGAGATTGCCGGGAACGACTACGACCTGTCGATCAACCGCTACAAGCAGTTGGTGCACGAGACTCTGCAGCACGATCCGCCGCAAAAGATTTTGGCCGAGCTGAAGGTACTGGAAGCCGAGATCATGCGTGGAATGGAAGAGTTGGAGGGGATGCTGCAGTGAGCGCTCAGGTGGTCCAGTTCACAGATGTTGTTCGGGATGTGTCGGGCGGGAATTCCAAACTGCCTCAATCGGCGTTTCAGAAATCTGGAAGCCTGGCAGTCGTCGATCAAGGGCAAGGGTTCGTCGCTGGCTACACAGACGATCTGACTTATAGGTTTCGAAGCGAATCCTTGCCCGTGATCGTCTTTGGCGATCACACGAAAGCGATTAAGTACATCGACTTCCCATTTGCCATGGGGGCCGATGGCGTAAAGGTGCTCAAGCCGACTTCGGAGTGCGATACGAAGTATCTGTATCACTATCTGCGATACGCCAGGATTCCGGACGCGGGCTACAGCAGGCACTACAAGTTTCTAAAGGAACTGAGGGTTCCCCTTCCTTCGCTCCCTGAGCAGCACCGCATCGCGGCGATTCTGGACAAGGCCGAGGCGCTGCGCGCCAAGCGCCGCGAAGCCATCGCCAAGCTCGATCAGCTGTTGCAATCGGTGTTCCTCGACATGTTTGGAGATCCAGTAACGAATCCCAAGGGATGGCCCGTTACATCGATCGGCGAGAATTGCGAGAAGGTTACAGTCGGCATCGTTGTGAAGCCTGCGTCGTACTACGTGGAAAGCGGCGTGCCTGCGATTCGGTCATTGAACATCGGCGTGAACCGCATCATCGCTGAAGACTTTGTTTACTTCAGTGAAGCTGACAATGTCGGGCCGCTGAAGAAGACAATGCTGAGGACAGGCGATGTGGTTGCCGTTCGATCCGGGCAGCCTGGAAAGGCGGCAGTCGTGCCGGCCAGCCTTGACGGAGCCAATGCAATTGACGTTCTGATCGCGAGAACCAACAACAAACTCATGCTGCCGGAGTTCCTCGCTCACTTCATGAATTCGTCTGGGGGGAAGCGGCTGGTGCTGTCAGAACAGCGTGGACAAGTTCAGAAGCATTTGAACGTAAAGCAGCTATCTGAGGCTGAAATTCCGCTTCCGCCGATTGCAGTCCAACGCAAGTTCCTACAATTGGCGCATTCCATTGAAGCGCTTAGAGAGAAGATGCGAGCTAGCCTCGACAAGGCTGGGGCGTCGCTCGCGTCCATGCAGTGTCGTGGGTTTATTGGAGCGTTGTAGGCCATGTCCAACTTCCAGTTCCTCCAATCCGAATTCAAACCGCTCTACGAGCCGGCGAAAGGAGCGGAGCAACTGGTCCATTCCGACCCGCGCGCCTGCTGCATGCGCACCCGCCATGCGCTGGAGCAGGCGGTGCACTGGTTGTACGAGAACGACCGCGACCTGCGGATGCCGTATGACAACAGCCTGGGCGTGTTGCTGACCCAGCCGGCGTTCGAGAAGCTGCTGCCGCCGCATATCCACCAGAAGGCGCGGCTGATCCAGAAACTGGGCAACCAGGCGGTGCACGGCAACCAGCGCATCGGCAGCGGCGATGCGCTGCGGCTGGTGTGCGAGTTGTTCCACGTGCTGTTCTGGCTGGCGCGCACCTACACCCGCGCAAGTGACCCCAAGAGCATCGTCGCCGAGTGGGACGACAAGCGCGTGCCGCAGCTCGTGCGCGCCGACGAGGCGGTGGCCTTCACCCGCGACGAGCTGAAGAAGCAGGAAGCCAGGTTCCGTCAGGAGATCGAGGCGCAGCACGCGCAGATCGAGACGCGCGAGGCCAGCATCGCCGAGGCCGCCGCCACCTTGGCCGAGCGCGAATCCGCGCTGGCCCAGGTCAACGCCGAACTGGCCGCGCTGCGCGCCGAGCTGGCCCAGGCCAAGGCCGCCAACATCGCGGTGCCGGATTCGCACGACTACGACGAAGCCGACACCCGCCGCTTCTTCATCGACGTACTGCTGCGCGAGGCCGGCTGGGTCATCGGCGACAACGCCAGTATCGAGGTGCCGGTCACCGGCATGCCCAACGGGCCGGGTGAGGGTTTCGTCGACTACGTGCTGTGGGGCGCGGACGGCAAGCCACTGGCGGTGGTGGAAGCCAAGCGCAGCTTCAGCGATCCGGACGTGGGCCGGCAGCAGGCCAAGCTCTACGCCGACTGTCTGGAGGAAATGAAGGGCCAGCGCCCGCTGATCTTCTACACCAACGGCCATAAGACCTGGCTGTGGGACGACCGTCGCGCCCCGCCGCGCGAAGTGCAGGGCTTCTACACCCGCGCTGAACTGGAGCGTGCGATCCAGCGTCGCCAGCTGCAGGTGGCGCTGCGCGAACTGAAGGTCAACAACGCCATCGTCGAGCGTCCCTACCAGCACCGCGCCATCCGCGCGACGACCGAGTCGCTGACGCAAGGGCGCCGCGCTGGTCTGCTGACCATGGCCACCGGGACCGGCAAGACCCGCACCGCGATCGCGCTGGTGGAACTGCTGATGCGCGCCAACTGGGTCAAGCGCGTACTCTTCCTCGCCGACCGCGTGGCGCTGGTGAATCAGGCGACGGGCGAGTTCAGGAAGCATCTGCCCGATTCCAGCCCGGTCAATCTGGTCACCGAGAAGGACGGGCAGGGGCAGGTGTTCCTGTCCACCTACCCAACGATGATGGGCCTAATCGAGGAGATGGAAGGCGACCGCCGCAAGTACGGCATCGGCCACTTCGACCTGATCGTGATCGACGAGGCGCACCGCAGCGTCTACCAGAAGTACGGCGCGATCTTCCGCTACTTCGACAGCTACCTGGTCGGCCTGACCGCCACCCCGCGCAACGAGGTGGACCGCGACACCTACCACCTGTTCGGGCTGGAGACCGGCGTGCCCACCGACGCCTACGGCCTGGACGAGGCCGTGGCCGACGGCTACCTGGTGCCGCCGAGGTCGCACTCGGTGCCGATCAAGTTCGTGCGCGAGGGCATTAAGTACGACGAGCTGCCCGAAGACGAGAAGGAGCACTGGGAGTCGCTGGACTGGGGCGACCGCGCGGGCGAGGAGGAAGAGGGCGAAGTGCCCACCGAGGTGAGTGCCTCCGAGGTCAACAAGAAGCTGTTCAACGAGCACACCGTCGACCTGATGCTGCGGCACGTCATGGAGAACGGGCTGAAGGTCGACGGCGGCGACAAGATCGGCAAGACCATCATCTTCGCGGTCAACCAGCGCCACGCCGAGTTCATCGCCCAGCGCTTCGATCACAACTACCCGCACCACAAGGGCGAGTTCGCCCGGGTGATCACGCACGCGGTGAAGTACGCGCAGACGTTGATCGACGACTTCAGCGGACCGCCCAAGCTGCCGCAGATCGCCATCTCGGTGGACATGCTGGACACCGGTATCGACGTGCCCGAGGTAGTGAACCTCGTCTTCTTCAAGGCGGTGCGGTCGAAGGTGAAGTTCCTGCAGATGATCGGCCGCGGTACCCGGCTGTGTCCGAACCTGTTCGGGCCCGGGCAGGACAAGCAGGAGTTCTTCATCTTCGACTTCTGCGGCAACTTCGAGTACTTCAATGAGAACCCGGCCGGCGCGGTGTCGCCCATGAGCGAGCCGCTGGGCAAGCGCCTGTTCAAGCGCCGGTTGGAGCTGTTGGCGTTGCTGCCGGTCAAGACCGAGCGGGACGATGCGCGCGCCGCCGCTGAAGACCGCGGCCTTTACGACGCGCTGGGACCATTGCGCCAGGGCATCATCGACCACCTCCACGGCGAGGTCGCGGCGATGAACTTGAACAACTTCATTGTCCGGCCGGAGCGCGAGCACGTAACCCGCTTCGCCCAGCGTGAGCAATGGGATCAGCTGGGCGAGACAGCTCTGGTCGAACTCCGCGACCACGTCGCCGGCCTGCCGAGCGAACAGGAGGTGGAGCACATAACCGCCAAGCTCTTCGACCTAGCCTGCCTCGGTCTACAGGTGGCCTTGATCAAGGCGACGAGAGACTTCATTGGCTACCGCGATCGGGTCATCGAGGTAACCACCCAGTTGGAAACCATGGAGGCGATTCCCGCGGTCAAGGAGCAGCTGGCACTGATCCAGGAGATCCAGTCCGAAGCATTCTGGAAGGACATCACCCTGCCGATGATCGAAAACGTCCGCCGCCGTCTGCGAGGATTGGTCAAGTTCATTGAGCGCAAGGCGATAGGTCCGGTCTACACCGTCCTGACCGACGAGATTGGCGAGTCCGCCGAGATCCAATTGAAGGACTTCAGTACAGGCATCAACGTTGCCCAGTATAAGCGCAAGGTCGAGGCTTATATCCGTGCCAATGAGGGGCACATTGCGGTTGCGAAGCTGCGCCATAACAAGCCGCTGACGCCTACGGATCTCAAGGAGTTGGAGCGCTTCGTATACGAGGCTGACGTGGTCGAAGGGCGATCACGATTCGAGCAGATATACGGGGTGGACGTATCGCTTCCACTATTTATTCGCTCGTTGGTGGGGCTGGACCGGAATGCCGCCAAGGAAGCATTTGGCCGCTTCTTGGACGAGGGACGGTATAGCAGTCAGCAGATTCGATTCGTGGATATGATCATCGACCGTCTCACTAGTACTGGCGTGATGGATCCAGGAATGCTCTATGAGCCCCCTTTTACTGCGGTGCACTACGAAGGCGTTGATGGAGCGTTTTCTGACGCGGATGCGGTTTCTATAATTTCGATTTTGGCTGAGATCAACTTGCGGGCAGCTGCATAAGGTCGGCGAATTACTGCGATTAGGTCTATATGGAATTAGCTAGTCTGGCTTTGATTCACTCATTGGCCTATTCGGCAATGTCGGCGCGAAGTGAAGAACTATCGGCTGAACGCGTGCGCGGCGATGAGACGGGATTTCACGCCGCGGTGGCATCGGCTGGCTACGCTGGGCGCGAACCTTGCGAGAGGAGGTTGCCATGTCTGCGGACCCGAAGACGCCGTTGGACCAGGTCAATGCGGCGCTGAACCAGCTCAAGGAAATGCGCCATTACTCGAAGAACTACGTCGAACAGCTGACGGCGCAGTGGCTGTTGTTCGACAGCGAGCTGAAGAAGCTCAAGCAGGCGCAGAACATCGAGGAATTGATGATGCGCCAGGGCGAATTGTACGACGCGCTGGAGAAGGAGATTTCCGAGCTCGAGGAGTTGGCGGTGGCGTTGCAGCCGGCGCCCGAGGAACCGATGGGAACGGTGCATTAGGTCCGTTGTGTCCGGGCGGCGCTGGTTTCATGCGTTCGGCATGATCGCGAGGATGGACAGGAACGGGTGCGGTTTGCGCCGCTCCTGTCCGTTGCCCGTTGCCCGTTGCCCGTTACAGTCAGGGCGCGGCTTCGGTCGACGGCGATAGCGTCCACGTTTTCGCGCGATCTTTGTCGCGACGTACAGTTTTGGTTCGGGGACAGGGGCGACGCGAGTCGCAACTAGGCTGCATCAGGTCGCGCCGTTGTTGCGTGGTCGTGGTCGCGGCTTGCGCCGCACCTACGGGGAGCAGGTTTTCTGGGGTCGGAGCAACGCGAGTCGCGACTGCGGGGCGGTGGATCGCGTCGAGGTGGCGGCTTGTGGCCGGAGGAAAGCCCAGCGGTGCGCTGCTACTGCCAGGCAGCGGGCGCGGCTTCGGCCGAAGCGATAGGGCTGGCTTTCTCTGCGCAGTCTCTGTCGCGGCTCACGCCGCTCCTACAAGGAGGGGGCGGCGCTTTTGTTCGGGATGGCGGTTCGCCGCGTGCGCATCGGGAGCGGATGAGCTCCGTCCCTATGACTATCTTAGCCCCCCGGGGGCTTGCCGCAAGCCCCGGGGCGTGGGGCTCAATCGCCGGCCGTAGCGAGGGCTACGTGTCGGGAGACGGCGATGAGCATGTGGTTGGCGAAGTGGAAGGCGCGGGAATCGCGTGGTCGCGGCGGCAGGGCTGCGGCGATGACTGCGGTCGACATGCGGGAAATCGCTGCTGGCAGCGACGGCGGAGACGAGCGGCATTCGGTGGTCGAGTCGCATGCGGTGGTGATCGCCGGCGGCGGGCCGACCGGCTTGATGCTGGCGGCGGAGCTGGCGCTGGCGGGCGTCGGCGTGGCGATCGTGGAGCGGCGCGAGTCGCAGGCGTTGGCGGGCTCGCGCGCGGGCGGCCTGCATGCGCGCACGCTCGAGTTGCTCGACCAGCGCGGGATCGTCGAGCGGTTTCTGGCCGAAGGACAGATCGCCCAGGTCGTCGGTTTCGCCGGAGCAACGTTCGACCTGGGCGGGATTCCGACCCGGCACCCGTACAGCCTGGGGCTGTGGCAGAACCATATCGAACGGATTCTGGCCGGCTGGGTCGGCGAGCTCGGGGTGCGTGTCTATCGCGGCCGCGAGCTGGCGGGCTTCGTGCAGGACGAGGCCGGGGTGGATATCGCCTTGTTCGACGGCACGACCCTGCGGGCGCGGTACCTGGTTGGTTGCGACGGCGGACGCAGCGCGGTGCGCAAGGCGGCGGAGATCGAATTCTCCGGTTGGGACGCGACCGCCAGCCATCTGATCGCCGAGGTCGAGATGGCGCAGACGCCGCCGCTGGGGATTCATCGCAGCGGGTTCGGAATGCATTCCTTCGGCCGGACCGAGTACCGGATCCGCGACGGCCAAGTGGTGTATGCCGAGCAGGGGCCGATCCGGTTGATGTTGACCGAGCCGAAGGTCGCCAAGGGCGAGCCGGGCTTGGAGGACCTGCGCGCGACGCTGATCGCGGTCTGCGGCACCGATTACGGCGTGCACAGTCCGATCTGGATATCGCGTTTCAGCGATGCGACGCGGCAGGCGGCGGCGTATCGCGAGCGGCGGGTGCTGTTGGCCGGCGATGCGGCGCACGTGCACGCGCCGGATGGCGGGCAGGGTCTGCAGTTGGGCCTGCAGGACGCGGCGAACCTGGGCTGGAAGCTGGCGCAGGTGGCGAAGGGGATTTCGCCGGACAGTTTGCTCGACAGCTATCAGGCCGAGCGGCACCCGGTCGCGGCGCGGGCGCTGCGTACGACGATGGCCTCGGTCGCATTGCGGCGGGCGGACGAACGCACGACGGCGTTGCGCGAGGTCGTCGCGGGGCTGCTGGAAGCGGAGGAACCGCGCCGGCGGTTGGCCGCGCAGTTGTCGGGCCTGGACATCCGCTACGACCTGGGCGAGGGACACCCGCTATTGGGGCGACGGATGCCGGACCTGGAACTGTCGGTCGACGGCGGGGCGATGCGGGTGTACGCCTTGTTGCATGAGGCGCGGCCGGTGGTACTGAATTTCGGCGCGGTGGGCGCGTTGGCGGTTGCCGATCCGGTCGACCGGGTTCGGTTGGTCGATGCGCGTTACGACGGCCCTTGGGAGTTGCCGGTCGTGGGCGAGGTCGCGGCGCCGTCGGCGGTGTTGGTGCGGCCGGACGGGTATGTGGCCTGGGTCGGAGAGGGGAGCGAGGCCGGCTTGGCCGAGGCGTTGGCGCTTTGGTTCGGGGGGAGGGACGGCGGGTAAACCGCTTCGGCCGGTGGCGACGCTGTTGCGGTGCCTGCGCGTTCCTTGTCGCGGCTTACGCCGCTCCTACAGGAAGAGCCGGTTTTTTGGGGTAGAAGCGACGCGAGTCGCGACCGCGTGGAGGTCGCGTCGATGCCGGGACAAAGCCGGTGCGTCGCGCTCGGGCGCGACGCACCGCGGGGGCTCAGGCCTTGGCCTGCTGTTCGCGCTCGATCGCGCGCCAGCCGATGTCGTTGCGGTGGAATTCGCCGTCCCAATGGATCTTGGACAGGGCGGCATAGGCTTCGCGCTGGGCTTGGGCGACGTCGTCGCCGAGGGCGCAGACGCACAGCACGCGGCCGCCGGCGGTGAGGATATCGCCGTTCGCGCCGAGCTTGGTGCCGGCCTGGAACACCTTGGCGTGCGGCGGTTGCGGCACGGTCAGGCCGTGGATGACGTCGCCGGTGCGCGGCGTGTCCGGATAGTTCGCCGCGGCCATCACCACGCCGAGCGAGGGGCGCGGGTTCCACTGCGCCTGGGCGCTGTCGAGGCGGCCGTCGATGGCGGCTTCGACCAGATCGAGCAGGTCGGACTCCAGGCGCAGCATCACCGGCTGGGTTTCCGGGTCGCCGAAGCGGACGTTGAATTCGATGACCTTGGGCGCGCCGGCCTGATCGATCATCAGCCCGGCATAGAGGAAGCCGGTGAAGGGCACGCCGTCGGCGATCATGCCGTTCACGGTCGGCATCACCACTTCGCGCATGACGCGATCGTGCACTTCCGGCGTGACCACCGGCGCCGGCGAGTAGGCGCCCATGCCGCCGGTGTTGGGGCCGGTGTCGCGGTCGCCGACGCGCTTGTGGTCCTGCGAGGTCGCCATCGGCAGGGCGTGCTTGCCGTCGACCATGGAGATGAAGCTGGCTTCTTCGCCGTCGAGGAACTCCTCGATCACCACCCGCGCGCCGGCGGCGCCGAAGGCGTTGCCGGACAGCATGTCCACCACCGCGGCTTCGGCTTCTTCCAGGCTCATCGCGACGATCACGCCCTTGCCGGCGGCCAGGCCGTCGGCCTTGACCACGATCGGCGCGCCCTTTTCGCGGATGTAGGCCAGGGCGGCGTCGACCTCGGTATGCACGGCGTAGTACGCGGTCGGGATGCCGTGACGGGCGAGGAAATCCTTGGCGAAGGCCTTGCTGCCTTCGAGCTGGGCCGCGGCCGCGGTCGGCCCGAAGATGCGCCGGCCGGCGGCGCGGAAGCGGTCGACCACGCCGGCCACCAGCGGCGCCTCGGGGCCGACCACGGTGACCGCGACGGCTTCGTCGGCGGCCAGTTGCAGCAGGCCGTCGAGATCGGTGGCGGCCACGTTCACGTTGCGGCACTTGGCCTCGTGGGCGGTGCCGGCGTTGCCGGGGGCGACCAAGACCTCGTCGATGCGCGGGGACTGAGCGAGTTTCCAGGCGAGCGCGTGTTCGCGCCCGCCGGACCCGATGACGAGGACCTTCATGTGTGCTCCTGGGCCGGGCGGCCCGAAATGGCGCGAAACCGCGGAAATTGGCGATTTTACGCGAGCCGCAGGCAGGCGGCGAGGCGGCTGCTACCATCGCGGCTGTTCATCGCAATTCGGGGACGGCCGATGCAAGCCTTGCTGGATGGGATCGAAGCCTTACTGCGGCCTGTGATCGGCGCGGTCAATCATGTGCTTTGGGACTATTTCCTGACCTACGGCCTGTTGCTGGTCGGCCTGTACTTCACCGTACGCCTGCGGTTCCTGCAGGTGCGGCGCTTTCCGCACATGTTGCACGTGATCGGGCGCGGCACCGGCGGCGACCGTTCCGGCATTTCGCCGTTCCAGGCGCTATGCACCTCGTTGGCCTCGCGCGTGGGCACTGGCAACCTGGCCGGCGTGGCCATCGCCCTGAGCCTGGGCGGGCCGGGCGCGCTGTTCTGGATGTGGTGCACGGCCGTGCTCGGCATGGCAACGGCTTACGCCGAAAGCGCGCTGGCGCAGCTGTACAAGGTGCGCGACGAAAAAGGACAGTACCGCGGCGGGCCCTCCTACTACATGTCGCGCGGACTCAAGAAACCGTGGATGGGCGTGGCCTTCGCGCTATGCCTGCTGCTGACTTACGGCCTGGTGTTCAGCAGCGTGCACGCCAACGCGATGGCGCAATCGCTGAGCAGTGCGTTCGGCCTGAGCCAGTTGCAGATCGCCACCGGGCTGGTGGCGCTGACGGCGGTGATCATTTTCGGCGGACTGCGCGCGATCGCGCGCTTCGCCGAGTGGGTGGTGCCGTTCATGTCGCTGGGTTATCTGGGCCTGGCGGCTTGGGTGGTGGTCACCCATCTGGCGCAGATTCCGGAAGTGATGAGCCTGATCGTACGCAGCGCGTTCGGCCTCGACGCCGCCGCGGGCGGCGTGCTCGGCGGACTGGCGGTGGCGATGCTGCAGGGCGTGAAGCGCGGTCTGTATTCCAACGAAGCCGGCATGGGCAGCGCGCCGAACGTCGCCGCGGCCGCCACGCCGGTACCGCACCATCCCTCCAGCCAGGGCCTGGTGCAATCGTTGGGCGTGTTCATCGACACTCTGATGATCTGCAGCGCCACCGGTTTCGTGATCCTGTTGTCAGGCGTGCTCGGCCAGGGCGGCGACGGGGTGCAGATCACCCAGAACGCGATGAGCGTGTTCTTCCCGGCTTGGGGCACCTATTTCGTCGCCATCGCGCTGTTCTTCTTCGCCTTCACCACGATCATCGGCAACTACTCCTATGCCGAAAGCAATCTGTTGTATCTGGGCGGCGGCGCCAAGTCCTTGTTCGTGCTGCGGGTGCTGGCGCTGCTGGTGATCGTGTGGGGCGTGTACTCGAAGGTTCAGCTGGTGTGGGATGCCGCCGATGCCGCGATGGCATTGATGGCGTCGATCAACCTGGTGGCGATCGTGATGTTGTCCGGCGTAGTGGTGAAATTGACCCGCGATTACGACCGGCAGCTGCGCGAAGGCAAGTCGCCGGAGTTCCACATCGCCCAGTACGCCGAACTGGGCGACGGGGTGGATCGGGAGATCTGGAAGGAGCGCGACAAGCCGGGGGCTTGAGCGCCCGTCGATCGCTCCTACCCGTTGGGGCGCGAAGCTTTTGTAGGAGCGGCGTAAGCCGCGACAACCGAAGCGGTTTACGCAAGCGCAGACACCGAAGCTCGGACATCCGGGCTTCTTCGTTTTGCGGCTTCCAGGCTTCGGGTTGTGGCGTGGTATTGCGCCGCTTCGGTTGGTCGCGACTCGCGTCGCTCCTACCCCTTGGGGCGCGAAGCTTTTGTAGGAGCGGCGTAAGCCGCGACAACCGAAGCGGTTTACGCAAGCGCAGACATCGAAGCTCGGACATCCGGGCTCCTTCGTTTCGCGGCCTCCGAGTTTCGGACGGTGGCGTGGTATTGCGCCACTTCGGTTGTCGCGGCTCACGCCGCTCCTACAGAGAGCTGGGTCAGCGGATCACGGCGGTCTGGCCGATCACGCCGTCGCGGCGCAGGCGCTGCATCGCCAGGTCGGCGAGGCTGTCCCATTGCGGCGGCGGCAGGCGGTTCTTGCGCAGGTGCCAGAGCAGGGCGATCGATTGATAGCGGCCCTCGCGCCAGGTCAAGGTCGCGCGCCAGGTGGGTTGCAGCGATTGCGGCTCGAGCAGTTCGACCCGGTAGGTGTGCTCGGCGACGCGATGGCCGTCCATTCGTTGATCGGCCAGCGAGACGCGCAGCACCGGCGCGGCGAATTCACGGATCGCCTGTGCGATGCGCGTTTGATGAGCGGCGGCGGCATCGCGGTCCTGGCCCTGCGCGGTCTGGCCGAAGCGCTCCTCGTCGCTGCGCGCGGACAATGACTGGGTGCGATAACCGGCCTCGTCCAGGCGTCGCGCCAGGGCGCGGGCGAGCGAGGCGGTGTGGTCGCGGCGCAGGCCGGCGTCGATGCCGAGGGTCACGTCCGGTTCGACCAGCAGCACGGTCATGGCCTGGCGGTCCGACGGCAGCGGGCCCAGGGTTTCGCTGTCGACCGACTGCCGGCGCAAGTACTGCCAGGCGCCCCAGCCGGCCAGGACCAGCAGCATCAGGCCCAGCGCCAGCAGCTTGCGCACGACTGCGGCGCGCAGGACGGGGCGGCGGGTCGGGGCGACGGTCGTCATGGTCGCGGCCGCGGGGACGCGCGCGGCGTCCCCGCGTTCGGGCTCAGTGGCGGAAGTGGCGCACGCCGGTGAACACCATCGCCAGGCCGTGCTCGTCGGCGGCGGCGATGACTTCGCTGTCGCGCATCGAGCCGCCCGGCTGGATCACCGCCTTGATGCCGGCCGCCGCGGCGGCGTCGATGCCGTCGCGGAACGGGAAGAAGGCGTCGGAGGCCATCACCGAACCCGGCACGACCAGGCCGGCTTCCTCGGCCTTGAGCGCGGCGATCTTGGCGCTGACCACGCGGCTCATCTGCCCGGCGCCGATGCCGATGCTGCGGTGGTCGCGGGCGTAGACGATGGCGTTGGACTTGACGAACTTGGCGATGCGCCAGGCGAACAGCAGATCGTTGAGCTGGGCCTCGGTGGGGGCGAGCTTGCTGACCACCTTGAGCTCGTCGCGGCCGACTTCGCGCAGGTCGCTGCTCTGGACCAGCAGGCCCGAGCCGATCCGCTTGACGTCGTGCAGGTTGCGGCCGGTGCCGTGCGGAATGCGCAGCACGCGCACGTTGGCCTTCTTCTTGGCGTATTCGACCGCGCCGTCCTCGTAGTCGGGGGCGATCAGCACCTCGACGAACTGGCGGTCGAGGATGGCCTTGGCGGTGGCGGCATCGAGCTTGGTGTTGAAGGCGATGATGCCGCCGAAGGCCGAGGTCGGGTCGGTGGCGTAGGCCAGTTCGTAGGCGTCGCCGCAGGCCACGCCCTCGGCCACGCCGCAAGGGTTGGCGTGCTTGACGATCACGCAGGCCGGGCGCTCGAACTGGCGCACGCATTCCCAGGCCGCGTCGGCGTCGGCGAGGTTGTTGAAACTCAGTTCCTTGCCCTGCAGTTGGGCGAAGGTCGCCAGGGTGCCCGGCACCGGGTACAGGTCGCGATAGAACGCGCCCTGCTGGTGCGGGTTTTCGCCGTAGCGCAGGTCCATGACCTTGACGAAGCTGGCGTTGTGCTGCGCCGGGAAGGTCTGCGCGCTGCCGTCTTCGGCGATCGCCGAGAGGTGGTTGCTGATCGCCGCGTCGTACTGGGCGACGCGGTTGAACGCGGCCACGGCGAGGGCGAAGCGGGTCTTGGCCGACAGCGCGCCGGCGTTGCCGTCGAGTTCGGCGACCAGGCCGGCGTACTGGGCCGGGTCGGTGGCGACGGCGACGCGGGCGAAATTCTTCGCCGCCGAACGCAGCATCGCCGGGCCGCCGATGTCGATGTTCTCGATGATGTCCTCGAACGAGGACGACGGGTCGGCGGAAACCTTCTCGAACGGATACAGGTTCAGCACCAGCAGGTCGATCGCGGCGATGCCGTGTTCGGCCATGACCGCGTCGTCGGTGCCGGCGCGGCCGAGCAGGCCGCCGTGCACGATCGGATGCAGGGTCTTGACCCGGCCGTCCATCATCTCGGGGAAGCCGGTGACTTCGGAGACGTCGCGCACGGCCAGGCCGGCGTCGCGGATCGCCTTGGCGGTGCCGCCGGTGGACAACAGTTCCACGCCGTGCGCGGCGAGGGCGCGGGCGAGATCGAGGAGGCCGGTCTTGTCGGACACGGACAGCAGGGCGCGACGGAGTTTCACCGGCGAGCCGGTCGAGCGGTCGGAGGTCATTGCGGGGAGGGAGGCTGCGGAAGGGCGCGGGAATTATAGCCGCCGGGGGCGGGCGGCCGGTCCGTTCAGGGCGGTATGGGGGAGGGGGAAGGCCGAGGCACATCCTCCCGGCCCGGTTCGAAAAAAAGGGGGGAGGGGGGATTTGTTCCCGCCCTGCGGCGACCCGGTGCCGCCCCGCGTCCCGCCCGGGCTACTGGCGCTATACCGCATCGATGGCGCGCCCGGCCGGGGCCCAAGGTTGCGCGCAGCGGCTAAGCTGTCCGCCGGCGCCCCACCGGGCGCGAAGGAACGCAGGAGCCGATGGCCTCGATCTACGCTTTGAAAGGACGCTTCCAAGCCTTGCTGCGGCCGCTGGTGCGGCGCTTGCATGCGCTTGGCGCCACCGCCAACCAAGTCACCGTGGCCGCGGCCCTGGTCTCGCTCGCGGTGGCCGCGGCGGTGGGCTTGGGGGCGACGACGCGGCCAGCGCTGTTTTTGCTGCTGCCGGGGTGGATGTTCCTGCGCATGGCGATGAACGCCATCGACGGCATGCTGGCGCGCGAGTTCGGCCAGCAGTCGCGGCTGGGCGCCTACCTCAACGAACTGGCCGACGTGATCGCCGACAGCGCGCTCTACCTGGCCCTGTTCGCCGTGCCCGGACTGATGACCGCGCCGATGATCGCCTTCGTGGTGCTGGCGGCGCTGACCGAATACGCCGGCGTGCTCGGGCCGATGATCGGCGCGCCGCGCCGCTACGACGGCCCGATGGGCAAGAGCGACCGCGCCTTCGCGGTCGGCCTGCTCGGCGTGCTGCTGGCGGCCGGCTGGATCGGCGCGGCGACCGTGAATGCGGCGCTGGTGTTGCTGAGCGCGCTGTGCGCGTGGACGGTGGTGCGCCGCGTGCGTGCCGGTTTGCGGCATCATGCCGCGCAGGACGCGGTTGCAGAACGACAGGGAGACCACCCGTGAGGGAAGCGCAGGAACGCTATTTCGCCACTTTCGACGATACCGAGCTGTTTTACCGGCACTGGCCGGCGCAGGCGCCCGCCGACGGCGGGCCGCGCCGGGCGATCGTGCTGCTGCACCGCGGGCACGAGCACTCCGGCCGGGTCGCGCACTTGGTCGACGAACTGAATCTGACCGAGTACGACGTGTTCGCCTGGGACGCGCGCGGCAACGGCCGTTCGCCCGGCGAGCGCGGCGACGCGCCGGGCTTCGAGGCGCTGGTGCGCGACCTGGACCGCTTCGTCGCCCACATCGGCGGCAAGCACGGCATCGCGGTCGAGGACACCGCCGTGGTCGCGCAGAGCGTCGGCGCGGTGGTCGCCGCCACTTGGGCGCACGACTACGCGCCGCGGCTGCGTGCGCTGGTGCTGGCGTCGCCGGCCTTCAAGGTCAAGCTGTACGTGCCGTTCGCGCGGGCCGGCCTGAAGCTGATGCAGACGTTGCGCGGCAACTTCTTCGTCAACAGCTACGTGCAGCCGCAATGGCTGACCCACGACCCGGAACGGGTCGAAAGCTATCGCAAGGACCCGCTGATCACCCGGCCGATCTCGGTGCGGGTGCTGCTGGGCCTGTACGAGGCCGCCGACCGCATCGTCGCCGACGCTCAGGCGATCACCGTGCCGACCCAGCTGCTGGTCTCGGGCTCCGATTTCGTGGTCCACCGCGGGCCGCAGGACCGCTTTTACGAAAACCTCGGCGCGCTGATCAAGGAGCGCCACCTGCTCGACGGCTTCTACCACGACACCCTCGGCGAGAAGGGCCGCGCGGCCGCGGTCAACCGCATCCGCAGCTTCCTGCAGGCGCGCTTCGCCGAGCCGCTGCGCCGCGCCGATCTCGCCGACGCGCACCGCAGCGGCCCCAGCTTCGAGGAATCGGAGAAGCTGAGCTGGCCGCCGCAGCGCTGGTCGCTGGCCGACCTGCGCTGGCGCTTCGTCCGCGCCGGCCTGCGTTTCGGCGGCAAGCTGTCGGAGGGGATCAAGCTCGGCCTGGACACCGGCTTCGACTCCGGCAGCAGCCTGGACTACGTCTACCGCAACCAGGCGCGCGGCGCCGGGCCGCTCGGACGGATGGTCGACCGCAACTACCTCGACGCGATCGGCTGGCGCGGCATCCGCGTGCGCCGCACCCACCTGCACGAGCTGCTGCGCGAGGCGATGCGCCGGCTGCGCGCGGCCGGCCTGCCGGTGCACGCGATCGACATCGCCGCCGGCCACGGCCGCTACGCGCTGGAGGCGCTGGCCGGGGAGGGCGCGCAGGCCGATTCGGTGCGCCTGCGCGATTACAGCGAGCTCAACGTCGACAAGGGCCGGGCCCTGATCGAGCAGCTCGGCGCCGGCGCGCTGGCGCGCTTCGACCAGGGCGACGCCTTCGACCGCGAGGCGCTGGCCGCGCTCGATCCGCGTCCGACCCTGGCGGTGGTGTCGGGCCTGTACGAGCTGTTCCCCGATAACGACCAGGTGCGGCGCTCGCTCGAGGGCCTGGCCGCGGCGGTGCCGGAGGGCGGTTTCCTGGTCTACACCGGCCAGCCCTGGCACCCGCAGCTGGAGTTCATCGCCCGTGCCCTGACCAGCCACCGCGGCGGCGCGGCCTGGGTGATGCGCCGGCGCAGCCAGCAGGAGATGGACGATCTGGTGCGCGCGGCCGGCTTCCGCAAGGTCGAGCAGCGCATCGACGCGTTCGGCATCTTCACCGTGTCGCTGGCGCAGCGGGTCGGCGCATGAGCGCCGCGCCCGGGCGGCGTCCGTGGGGACGCGCCGCACTGTGGTTGCTGGTGCTGGCGCCGCTGTTCTTCCTCAGCTACGGCTATGCCAACGGCGTGGCCGCGGCGCGCGCCGACGTGCCCAGCATCGTGTTCGACTGGGAGCGGGCGATTCCGTTCTGGGCCTGGACCATCGTGCCGTACTGGTCGATCGACCTGTTCTACGGCATCTCGCTGTTCGCCTGCCGCGACCGCCGCGAGCTCGACACCCAGGGCCTGCGCCTGTTGACCGCGCAGGCGATCGCGATCGCCTGTTTCCTGCTGTGGCCGCTGCGCTTCTCGTTCCAGCGCCCGGACAGCGACGGCGTGTTCGGCTGGCTGTTCGACGTGCTGCTGGGCTTCGACAAGCCCTTCAATCAGGCGCCGTCGCTGCACATCGTGCTGCTGATCGTGTTGTGGGTGCGCTTCGCCGCGCATCTGCACGGCGCCTGGCGCTGGCTGCTGCACGGCTGGTTCGCCCTGATCGGCGTGTCGGTGCTGACCACGTATCAGCACCACTTCGTCGACATCCCCACTGGCCTGCTGGCCGGCTGGCTGTGCGTATGGCTGTGGCCGGAACGCGCGCCGGCGCCGTGGCGCGGCCTGGACCCGGCGCGCGACGCGCAGCGCTGGAAGCTGGCGGCGCTGTACGCGCTCGGCGCGGCGGCGTGCGCGGCGGCGGCCTGGTGGCTGCGCGGCGCCGCGTGGTGGCTGCTGTGGCCGGCATTGTCGCTGGCGCTGGTCGCGATCAATTACGCCCTGCTCGGCGCGAACGGCTTCCAGAAGCGCGCCGACGGCCGTCTGAGCATGGCCGCGCGCTGGCTGTTCGCGCCGTACCTGCTGGCGGCGTGGCTCAATTCGCGCTGGTGGACGTGGCGCGCGCCGCAGCCGGTGGCGGTCGCCGATGGCGTCTGGCTCGGCCGGGTGCCGGGCGCGGGCGAGCGCGGCGCCTTCGCCGGCATCGTCGACTGCAGCGCCGAACTGTCCTTGCCGGTGTGGCGCGAGGGCGATGCGGTGCGGCCGATGTTGGATCTGGTCGCGCCGACGCCGGTGCAGCTCGCCGAGGCGGCGCAGGACATCGAGCGCCTGCGCGCGCGCGGCGAAGTCCTGGTCTGTTGCGCGCTGGGCTACTCGCGCAGCGCCGCGGCGGTGGCGGCGTGGCTGCTGCGCAGCGGCCGCGCGCATTCGCTGGATGCGGCGATCGAAACCTTGCGCCGGGCGCGTCCGGCGATCGTGCTCGGCCCGGCCCATCGACGTGCCCTGCAGGCCTTCCTGGACGGCGACACGGCCATGCCGGCCGCGGCGGTCGGAGGCGAAGCCGCTTGAACGCCGGCCCGTTCGAATGGCGGGCGATGGCCGCTATGCTGGCGCAGGGGCGCTGGCTGCGCGCGATCTCATTGTGGTTGCTCGCGGCGGCGCTGGCCGGGCTGTGGTGGTCGACGGCGCCGTTGCGGACGGCCGTGTTGCTCGGCAGCGTGGTCGCCGCGCTGATGCAGGCTTATTACGCACTACGGGTCGATTTCGATGCGCGGCTGCTGCAGGCGCTGGCCGAGACCGCACCGGACGGGGAAGACGAGGCGGCTGCGGCGCGGCGGTTGGACGCCGGCCTGATCGGCTTGGGCCTGTTGCCGGCCGCGCGTGCCGGCCGCGACTGGGCCGCGCGCTGGCGCGGCGCGTTGGGTTTGCTGCGCCGGCAGGCGGCCGCGCTGTTGTTGCAGTGGGCGCTGTTGGCGGGAGCTTTCGTGTTGGACGGGACCTGGTTGGGACGCATCGCCGGAGCGAGTGCATGAGCGGAGCCCACGCGTGGACCGCCGGGCAGCGGGCCTTGTGGCAGCGCTTGCGGGACTACCGCTTCGGCGGCGATGCGGACGAGGCCTTCGTATCGCGGGTCGCGCACGAGTGCGGCTGCGACCGCGAGACCGCCCTGGCGGCGTTGGAGGAGTACCGGCGCTTCTGCTTCCTGGCGATCGAGGCCGGGCATGCGGTGACGCCCAGCCGGTTCGTCGACCGGGTCTGGCATGTCCACGTCACCGACACTCGCGACTACTGGGAGCGGTTCTGCCCGCAGGTGCTGCAGCGGCCGCTGCATCACGCGCCCTCGCGCGGCGGTGCCGACGAGGACGAGCGTCATCGCCGCCAGTACCGCGACACCTGCACCAGCTACGGCTTTTTCTTCGGCGAGCCGCCGGTGCGGTTCTGGGGCGAGGCCGAACCGGAGCCGGTGTCCGCGCCGGCCGCGGCGGCGCAGCCGCCATCGGGTTTGCCGTGGCCGTCGGAGCCGCGTGGCCTCGGGCGAGCCTTCTGGATCTGGAGCGCGCTGTCGGCGGCCGCGCTGGCGCTCGGCGCGGCCGCGCACGGCACGATCGATGCCCTGCAGTGGCGCGGCGGTGCGTTCCTGGCGCTGTACGCCGCCTTGCTGGGCTGGACCTTCGTCACCGGCGGCGCTGCGCAGCGCGCGTTGCGAGGGCCGAACCGGCGCAGCGAGCGCACGGTCGACGATCCGGTGGCGCTGGGCTTCCTGGCCGCTGGCCCCCAGCGCGCGGCCGACGTCGCCATCGTCGAATTGCTGAGCAGCGAAGCATTCAAGCTCGATCTTTCCGGCGCGGCGAGCCGGAGCGATGCCTCGCGGGCCTGGCTGCGCCGGCACCGCCCCGACGCGGCGCTGCCGCCACGGCTGCAGGCCGCTGCTGCGCTGGTGCAGCGAAAGCAGCGTCTCGACGATGCGCATCGCGCCTTGGAAGCGCACTACCGCGGTCTGGCCGAACCGATGCGCGCGCAGGGTTGGTGGCTGACGTCGGCGCAGGACTGGCAGGCGCGCGCGGTCGCGGCCTTGCCGATGCTCGTGCTGATCGGCTTCGGACTAAGCAAGATCGGCATCGGCCTCGCGCGCGACCGGCCGGTCGGGTTTCTGGTGGTGTTGACCCTGCTGGCCGCACTGCTGACCGCGGTGCGCCTGAGCAGCCTGCAACGCCGCAGCCGCAGCGGCGATTGGGCGCTGCACGACGCGGCGCGCCGGGTGCGCGAGCGCGGCGATTACGGCGACTACGGCGCGCGCGTGGCCCTGGCCGGCAGCTCGGCCCTGGTCGGCACCGCGCTGGTCGACTACCACTGGGTGCGCACGCCGACGCCGTCGAGTTCCAGCGATTCCGGCAGCGGCACCAGCAGTTGCAGCGGCGGCGGCAGCTGCGGGGGCGGCGGCGGTTGCGGCGGCTGCGGCAGTTGAACACGGGGCACGAGCGATGAGCGAACCCACACCGATGCGGCGTCGCCACGGCTGGCGCTTGGTCTTGCTGGCGCGTCTGCGCGTCAGCGGCGCGACGCCGAACGGGATTTCCCTGTTTGCGATCGGGCTGGCCGCGCTGGCCGGCCTGTCGTTCCTGTTCGCCCTGCGCGACCCGCCGCATTACGGCGCCTCGCTGCTGGCGTTCGCCGCGCTGTGCCTGCAGGGACGGCTGCTGTGCAATCGGCTCGACGGCCTGCTGGCGCGACGCGGCGGCCTGGTCGGCAAGGCCGGCGAGGTCTACAGCGATGCGCCCGACCGGCTCGCCGACGCTCTGGTGTTCCTCGGCGTCGGCTACGGCCTGGCGCCGTGGCTGGCCTGGGGGCCGGACCTGGGCTGGGCCGCGTCGCTGTTGTCGGTCGGCACCGCCTATGTGCGCGTGCTCGGCCTGGCCTGCGGCCTGCGCGAACATCGCGAAGGCCCGATGGCGCGGCGGCCGCGGATGATCGCGATGAGCGTGGCCGCGGCTCTGGCTGCGGTCGGCCTGGCCTTGGGGCAGGCCACGGCGGTGGCCTGGCTGCTCGCCGCCGCGCTGGCGGCGGTGGTGTTGGGCGCGGCTTGGACGGTGGCGGTACGACTGCGCGCGATCGTGCGCGAACTGGAGTCGCGATGATTTCGCAATTGCTCGCCGCCGGCTTCAGCGGCGCGATCCGCGCCTTGACCGGCGCGCGCGCGCTGTGGCGCTGCGCGCCCTCGGCCGATCACCGGGTGTATTACGGCAACCACGTCAGCCACGGCGATTTCGTCATGATCTGGTCGGCGCTGCCGCCGGCGTTGCGTCGCGACGTGCGCCCGGTGGCCGGCGCCGAGTACTGGCAGCGCGACGGGCTGCGCCGCTACCTGATCCGCGAAGTCTTCAACGGCGTGCTGATCGAGCGCGATCCGGCGCAGCGCACGCGCGACGCCATCGAGACCCTGTGCGAAGCGGTCGACGGCGGCAGTTCGTTGATCCTGTTTCCGGAGGGCACGCGCAACCAGAGCGACGAACCGCTGCTGCCGTTCAAGAGCGGCCTGTACCACCTGGCGCGTTGCCGCCCGGAGTTGGAGTTCGTGCCGGTGTGGATCGACAATCTGGCCCGGGTCATGCCCAAGGGCAAACTGTTGCCGCTGCCCTTGCTGTGCACGGCGACCTTCGGCGACACCCTGCGGTTGCAGGCCGACGAGGGCAAGGACGCATTCCTGGAGCGCGCGCGCGGCGCCTTGCTGGCGCTGTCGGAGAACGGCCAGGGAGGTGCGGCATGATCGAGTTCCTGCGCGCGCAGCCGCATTCGGTGCTGTTGTTCGGCGGCGTCGCGGCGGTGCTGCTGCTCGCCACCGCGATCGCCGAGTTCCTGCGCTGGCGCACCCGCGACCGGCCCAGCGCGGTGATCGCCAACCTGGTCGCGCGGATCCGCGCCTGGTGGGTGATGGCGCTGGTGGTCGGGGTCGCCTTCGCGATCGGCCGGGTCGGCATGATCGTGCTGTTCGCCTTGGTGTCGTTGTTCGCCTTGCGCGAATTCATCACCCTGACCCCGACCCGGCGCAGCGATTACTACGCGCTGCTGGCGGCGTTCTACCTCGCCCTGCCGCTGCAGTACTGGCTGGTCTACACCGACTGGTACGGCCTCTACACCTTGCTGATTCCGGTGTACGCGTTCTTGCTGTTGCCGATCCTGGCCACGGTCGGCGAAGACACCACGCGCTACCTGGAACGTACGGCGAAAGTGCAGTGGGGCTTGATGATCTGCGTGTTCAGCATTTCCCACGTGCCGGCGCTGATCAATCTGCGCATTCCCGGCTACGAGGGGCGCAACCTGCTGCTGATCGCGTTCTTGGTGATCGTGGTGCAGTCCTCGGACGTGCTGCAGTACGTGTGGGGCAAGCTGTGCGGCAAGCGCCTGATCGCGCCGCGGTTGTCGCCGTCGAAAACGGTCGAGGGTTTCGTCGGCGGCGTGGCCTCGGCGACCGCGCTGGGCGCGGCGTTGTGGTGGATCACGCCGTTCTCGCCCTGGCAGGCGGCGGCCCTGGCCCTGGTCATCAACCTGATGGGCTTCTACGGCGGCCTGGTGATGTCGGCGATCAAGCGCGACCGCGGGATCAAGGACTGGGGCCACATGATCGAGGGCCACGGCGGCGTACTCGACCGGCTCGATTCAGTGTGCTTCGCGGCGCCGGTGTTCTTTCACTTGATCCGATACTGGTGGGTGTGACCGAACCGCTCAGCGCGCATTGCGCGCTGGTTCGGTCACACGCCCGGCCAAGGATGGCCGGACCGGGCGTTCCGACGCCCGCGCATGCGCCGCCATGGATGGCAGCCTGCTGCCGATAGAAGCGCCGTACGCGCGCACTGCGCGCTGGTCCGTCTACACACCCGGCCAAGGATGGCCGGGCCGCCTTCTGTAGGAGCGGCGTCAGCCGCGACAACCGCAGCGGTGTGCGCAAGCGTTGCGGCCGAAGACCGGACGTGCGAAACCGGCGCCCGACCGCGAGCGCAGAATAGGACGCACAAAAACGGCCGTTTGTCGGCGGTCTCGGGTGGAATATGTGGTATTCGGCCGCTGCGGTTGTCGCGGCTTACGCCGCTCCCGCAGGGGCGCGAGGCGTTACTCGAGGCCGTACTCGCGCAGCTTCTTGCGCAGGGTGGCGCGGTGGATGCCGAGCATCGCGGCGGCGCGGCTCTGGTTGCCGTCGCAGTGCTGCAGCACCTCGGCGAACAGCGGGATCTCGAGTTCGCGCAGGGCGATCTCGTACAGATTCTCGGTGCCGCTGCCGTTCAGGTCGCCCAGGTAACGACGGATCGAAGTCGCGACATGATCGCGCAACGGAACGCGGGGTCCGGAGCGGGCGGCTTCGTTGCGGTCGTTGAGAGCGTTCAAATGCGTCCCCGTGCAGGTGTCTGTCCGCCGGGATCAGTACGGCGCGCTCGCTGCGCTCCCGCCGACGGGAGGGGGAGTCTAGCGCGCGGGAGTCGCGGCAGACAACGCGACGGCGGCAATCAGCGGAAGTCGAAGGTGAACGCGACCACGTGCGGCGCCGGTTCGAGCACGTCGAACTGGACCGCCGCGCTTTGTCCCGGTGCGATCAGTCCGCCGGACGGCTGGCCTTTGCGGTAATCCTGTGGAGAGAACGCGCGCTGCCCGACCCGGCGGCCATCGACGTCGTCCAGGCTCAGCACCAGGATCGGCCAAGGCTGCGGCCAACGCGCGTCGTTGCGGAAACTGGCGGTGACGCGCAGCACGCCGGCGCGACCGTCGACCGGCAGCACGTTGCGGTTGAGCATGGTCAAGGCGGCCGGTTCGCGCCACGGCGGAATCGAGCAGGACAATGCGCTGCACAGGCCGGCGACCAGCGGCCGCCAGCGTGCGTCGGCGGCGAGCTCGGCGCGTTGCGCGAGCAGCAATTGCAGGGCCAGCGCCAACGCCAGCACCAGTACCGCAAGCGGACCGAGCCAGGGGCGCCGCGACGGCGCGGCGGCGGCTTCGGCGCGTGCGCGGCTGCGCACGAAGCTGGGCTGGGCGCGGACATGGGCGACCGCGGTTTCGGATTTGCCTTGCCGCCGCGGCGGCGTGCGCCGCGGCGCCGGTTCGGGCGCGGCCTGGATCAGCGGCGGCAGCGGCGTGTCGAGCGCGTCGGGCGCTTCGGGCGTCGTCGTCGAGCCGTTTTCCGCCGGCTCGTCCTGCACGGGGCGGGTTGCTTCGCCCGGATCGGGTCGCGCTTCGTCGCCGTCGCCCTCCTGCGCGTTGTCCGGCGCCGGGGCCGCGACGCGTTGCGCGGCATCGCCGGCCGCTTGCGTCGTCCCGGCGTCGACGCCGGCGCTCGCCTCCTGCGTTGTCGCGGCGGCAAGGTCCGACGCCGCAGACGCGGGCTCCGCATCCGTCGCCGAGGGCAGCGCCCGGCCGCAACGCGGACAAGAACGGGCCGGACCGTCTTGACCGACGATCAGCGCGACGAGGTAACCGCAGTGAGGGCAGGCGACGAACATCGGTTTATTCAATCACGCCCGAGGCCTCAGCGCCGGCGCACGCCTGTGACCCGCATCCAGTCTTCGAGCCGGTCGGCGCGCAACTGTTCGAAGTCCTGCGCGTAGCGGGCCAGCACCTCGTCTTCCTGGCCGGCGAGGATGCCGGACAAGGCGATGCGGCCACCGGGTTCGACCCGCGCGGCCAGCGTGTCGGCGAGCGCGACCAGGGCCGAGGCGAGGATGTTGGCGACCACCACCGGATACCGCTGCGCCGGTTCGTCCTGCGGCAGATGGACCTCGATGCGCTGATCGACCTGGTTGCGTTCGGCGTTGTCGCGGGTGGCGAGGATCGCCTGCGGATCGTTGTCGACGCCGACCGCGTGCGCCGCGCCGAGCTTGAGCGCGGCCAGGGCGAGGATGCCGGAACCGCAGCCGAAGTCGAGCACGCGGCGGCCGCCGAGTTCGCCGTCGTCGGCGAGCCGGTCCAGCCACTGCAGGCACAGCGAGGTGGTCGGGTGAGTGCCGGAGCCGAACGCCAGGCCCGGGTCTAGGCGCACCACCGCGGCATCGGCGGCGTCGGCGCCCTCCGGCAGCTCCTGATTCCACGGCACGATCCAGGTGCGGCGGCCGAATTGCAGCGGTTCGTACTGGTCCATCCAGGCGCGTTCCCAATCCTGGTCCTCGACTCGGCGGAACTGCACCTGAGTCCATTCCAGGTCGGGATCGAACGACTCCAGCGCCGCCAGCAGCACCAGCGCGTCGGCATCGTGCGGGAACAGCGCGCTGAGCACGATCGACTGCCACAGCGGCGTTTCGCCGACCCCCGGCTCGAGGATGGCGTGTTCGTTGCCGGTGTCGGCATCGGCGTCGAGCATGGTCACGGCGAGCGCGCCGACGTCGTCCAGCGCGGCTTCGTAGCGCGGCTGTTCGGCTTCGCTGCAGCGCAGGGTGATTTCGAGGAAGGGCATCGGCACGGCGCGGGACGGAAACGGCGGCCATTATTGACCCGTTTCGGCGCGATCAGATAGCGTGCCGCGCAACCGACAGGAGCGATACGCCATGGACCCGCATCTCCCGACCGTCCCGGCCGCCGCGCGCCTGCGTACCTGGGCCCTGCTCGGCGGGCTGGCCTTGGCCGCCGCCTGCACCCGCGAGGCGGCCCCTGCCGCAGTGGCCGCCGCGCCGGCGACTGCTCCCAGCGCGGCGCCGGCCGAGCCGGCGCAAACGCCGGTGTCCGGCCCGGCGATCGACGTGCGCGGCGAGCTCCCCGGGCTGCGCCTGGAAGCCTTGAGCGCGCTGCCCAGTCCCGGCGAGGCGGCGTTGCCCAGCGAAGACGACCCGACCCGCTGCGGCCCCGAGTCGATTTCGAAGGAAGGCGGTCTTGCCCGCGACGCCGGTTGGGCCGTGTTCGCCGAAGAAGACTGGAACGGCTACCGGGTGGTCGGCATCTCGCATCCGGCGGTGATGTTGGCCGGCATCGGCTGTACGTTCCCCGGCGGTCGGGTGCTGTTCTTCCGCGACGGCCGGCCGGTGGCGCAATTGTTCGATCCCAAGGCGGACGCCAGCGAAGCCGACAGCGGCCTGCAAGGGCTGTGGAATCCGGGCCAGGGCAAGAACCCGGCGATGGAGGGCGCGGCCGCGGAACTGCGCGTCGGCGACGGGCGCACCGCGCGTGCGCGGGTGCTGGCCCGCGGGCAGGCGCTGGAGCTGGCGGCGCTGCCGGCGCTGGACCGTTACTGCGGGGGCGAGGCGGAGGTGCCGCGGATCGAGCGGCTGGAGCTGCCGAAGGCGCGCGAACTCCTGTTCGCCCAGGGCTGGCGCGGCGATCCGCCCGAGCGCGAGGACGGGTTGGAAAACTTCCTCGGCGGCATGATCCGGGCTTACCCCGAAGTCGAGGATTGCGCCGGCACGGGCATGGGCTACTGCCGCTTCGCCTATCGCAACGAGGCCGGGCATGCGCTGGCCCTGATCACCGCCGGCGAGTACCAGGCGGCCGAGGACGGCAAGCCGGGCTACGAACCGGCCGCGGTCGGTTACGAGGTGACTTGCGCCGCCGACGGTCCGGCCGCCGGCGCCGACTGAGCCTGAACGGGTGTCCGGCCGGAGGCCGGCCGGCCCGGCAAACTGAGGCGCCGTTCACGGTTCATCCGCGCGCAGGCATCGGCGCGCGGCTTGACTTACTATCGGCATCTCAGCGAAGCACACCATGCGCCGTGCGGCCCCGCCCACCGGCGCCGGGGCGCCGCGCTGCGGCCCGGTCGCAGCGTCGCTACTTTCCCACCGAGTAACGGTCTTGATGTCCGATGCCTGCACGTCCGACTACAAGCAGCGCCCGCCCGCGGCGTTCGCGGGGTCGCGCGTGAGCCGCTGGACGGTGCTGGCGGCGTTGGGGGCGACGGCTTTGGCCTTGGCCCTGGTGTATGCGCGCCGTCCGGTGGAGGCGCCGGCGGCGGCCGCGCCGAACCTGATCCTGCCGACCAAGGCGCGGGTCGCGCGCGGCGACGTGGCGCGCGACGATGCCGTGGCCGCGATCGCGCCGCGGGCCGCGCCGGTCGGCGCGGCGTCGCCGTCGCCGCTGCGGGTCCAGTTCGAGCAGGCGCCGGACCTGTTCGCCTATGCCCAATCGATCCGTTCGCGCGCCGAGGCCGGCGAGCCGGAGGCGATCTGGCTGCTGAGCCGGGTCTACGACTATTGCGCGAACTACTCCAGCGCGCCGGTCGACTACGCCGCCGATACCCGCGCGATCGAAGCCATGAAGCTGCGCACCTCGGCGGCGATGGCCGGTGCGCGGCAGCGGGTCAGCGACCGTTGCGCGCGCTTCGCGCCGGAAGACGGGCTCAATTATCAGCTGGTGTTCCTCAAGCGGGTCGAAGCGGCCCAGGCCGGCAGCCTGCCCGCCGAGGCCTCGCTGCTGGCCAGCGGCAAGCCGCTGGAGAAGACCGAGGAATACCGGGCCAATCTGGTCGACCGGGTGCTGCGTTCGAAGGACCCGGAGGCCTATTCGGCGCTGGCGCCCGGCATGGGCATCGTGTCGTCGGGCCGGCGCAGCGGGTCTTCGCGCCTGGCCGGCACCCAATTCGCGGAACTGGCCTGGCAGCTGGCGGCGTGCCAGCTCGGCCAGGATTGCAGTTCGAACGGCTCGTTGATGACTTCGTATTGCGCCAATGGCGGCATCTGCTCGCAGGATCCGACCCAGGATTTCGCGGGCTTCGTATACGACGCGGCGATCCCGCGTCAGGGGGCGGAAGTGGTGGATGAAATGGTCGAGTCGCTGGTCGGCGAAAAGAGGACAGCGCAATGAATCGCAAGCACTTCGTAACTACGGCCAAGATCGGTTTCTGGGCGCTGCTGCTCAGCGCGTACTCGGTCGGCGCCGCCGGCGTGATGATCGACGTGTTCGCCGACGACTACCGCGACCTGTCGCGGGTCGCGGTGACGTCGGTCGACTCCAAGAGCGAGTTGCGTTCGCTCAGCGCGGCGCAGATCGCGGCGGTGTACCGCGCCCAGAGCGGCGCGCCGTTCTCGTCGCTGCCGCCGGGCAGCACCTTCAAGGTGGTCTGGCCGGACGGCTCCAGCGAGTACGTCATGGTGGTCAGCTCGTCTTCGAGCGGCGGCGTGCGGCCGATTCCGGGCACCCAGGTGCCGGCCGGCGGCAAGGGCGGCGACAAGCAGGCGCCGAAGCGGGTGCTGCCGTCGACCGATCTCACCGAGGCCGACATCGAAGGCATGGCGGCGTGGGTCGAGCCGGTGCCGCGATGAATCGGCGTCGGGACGCGCACGGTCGCTGACGCGGCCGCGCCCGGCCTGCGAAAACGCAAACGGCCCGCGTCCTGCGACGCGGGCCGTGCCTTTCCGGCGCCGTGGCGACCGCGGCTCAGACGATCGAGATCGTCTTTTCCTTCTGTTCCTTGAGCCGCTTTTCCAGGTAGTGGATGTTCATGCCGCCCTGCTGGAAGCCGGCATCGGACAGGATGCGCTGCTGCAGCGGGATGTTGGTCTTGATGCCGTCGACGACCATCTCGCTGAGCGCCACGCGCATGCGCGCGATCGCGGTCTCGCGGTCGGGGCCGTGCACGATCAGCTTGCCGATCATCGAGTCGTAGTTCGGCGGCACCCGGTAGCCCTCGTAGATGTGGCTGTCCACGCGCACGCCCGGGCCGCCCGGGGCGTGGAAATGCTGGATCAGGCCGGGGCAGGGCATGAAGGTTTCCGGGTCTTCGGCGTTGATCCGGCATTCGATGGCATGGCCTTCCAGCACCACGTCTTCCTGCTTGATCGACAGCTTGCGGCCGGCGGCGATCATCAGCTGCTCGCGCACCAGGTCGATGCCGGTGACCAGTTCGGTGACCGGATGCTCGACCTGGATGCGGGTGTTCATTTCGATGAAGTAGAAGCGGCCGTTCTCGTACAGGAACTCGAACGTGCCGGCGCCGCGGTAGCCGATGCGGATGCAGGCCTCGACGCAGACCCGGCCGATCTCGGCCCGCTGCTCGGCGCTGATGCCCGGCGCCGGCGCTTCCTCGACCACCTTCTGATGGCGGCGCTGCATCGAGCAGTCGCGTTCGCCGAGGTGGATGGCGTTGCCCTGGCCGTCGGCGAGCACCTGGATCTCGACGTGGCGCGGGTTCTCCAGGAACTTCTCCATGTACACCATGTCGTTGCCGAACGCGGCCTTGGCTTCGGACTTGGTGGTCTGGATCGCGGCGTTGAGATGGGCTTCGGTGTGGACCACGCGCATGCCGCGGCCGCCGCCGCCGCCGGCGGCCTTGACGATGATCGGGTAGCCGATCTCGCGCGCGATCTTGATGTTGGCGGCGTTGTCGTCGCCGAGCGGGCCGCCGCTGCCGGGCACGCAGGGCACGCCGGCCTCCTTCATCGCCCGGATCGCCTCGACCTTGTCGCCCATCAGGCGGATGGTCTCGGCGCGCGGGCCGATGAAGACGAAGCCGGACTGTTCGACGCGCTCGGCGAAGTCGGCGTTCTCGCTGAGGAAGCCGTAGCCGGGATGGATCGCCTGGGCGTCGGTGACCTCGGCCGCGGCGATGATCGAGGCCATGTTGAGGTAGCTCTCCGACGACGGCGCCGGCCCGATGCAGACCGATTCGTCGGCCATGGCGACGTGCTTGAGGTTGCGGTCGACGGTGGAATGCACCGCGACCGTGCGGATGCCGAGGGCGTGGCACGCGCGCAGGATGCGCAGCGCGATTTCGCCGCGGTTGGCGATGACGACTTTATCTAGCATGGGATTCGGGATTGGGAATTTGGGATTCGTAAGCCGCGGAGGGCTCGCGGATCGTGCGTGGGCCGGAGTCGAGCGTTCTGATCAGGGCGTTCAGACGGGCGAAGGTACGGTCGAGCAACTGAGCGAGCAGCGGATCGGGCGCGACGAAATCCAGGCGTTCGGCGATTTGCAGCTGCGTGTCCAACTCGGCCAGCGAGCCGCGGGCGATCGACAGGAAACGCAAGTACTCCTGGGTCGATCGACGCGCGGCGCCTTCGGCGATGTTCGAAGGCACGCTGACGGCGGTGCGTCGCAGTTGCGCAGTCAGACCGAACCGCTCGGAATCGGGAAGCGCGTCGGAGTGGCGATAGACCCCTTCGACCAACGCCATCGCATCGCGCCATACCTCCAGGCGCTCGTGCGGCCGCTGCTTGTCCGAATCCCGAATCACGAATCCCCAATCCCGTCGTAATCGGCTCAGCCGATTACGAACAGAGGCTGATCGAACTCGATCGGCTGGCCGCTTTCGGCCAGGATCTTGAGCACGGTGCCGGAGACGTCGGCTTCGATCGGGTTGAACATCTTCATCGCTTCGATGATCGCCAGGGTGTCGCCGGCCTTGACCGTCTGGCCGACGCTGACGAAGGCGGGCTTGTCCGGAGCCGGCGAGGTGTAGAAGGTGCCGACCATCGGCGCGCGCACGACGTGGCCGTCGGGCAGGTCGCTGCCGACCGCCTTGGCGCTGCCGCCGGTGGCCGCTTCGGTCGGCGAGTGCATCGGCATCGGCGCGGCCGGGCGCTCCGGGGGCGGGGCGTAGACGGCCTGCACCGGCGCGGCGGCCGGGTAGCCGCCCTTCGGGGCGCGGGCCAGGCGGACCGATTCTTCGCCTTCCTTGATCTCGATCTCGGCGAGGTTGGATTCCTCGAGCAGGTCGATCAGTTTCTTGATTTTGCGCAGGTCCATGGAGCGGGCCTCAAGTGGGATTCGTCGGGCGGGCCGCACGGGCGCGGCCCGGTTGGATTCAGGATGCCAGCCGCTTGATGGCAGCTTCGAGCGCGTAGCGGTAACTGTCGGCGCCGAAACCGCAGATCACGCCGACGGCGAGATCGCTGACGTAGCTGTGGCGGCGGAACGGCTCGCGGGCGTGCGGGTTGGACAGGTGGACCTCGATGAACGGGATCGCCACCGCGGCCAGGGCGTCGCGGATCGCCACGCTGGTGTGGGTGAAGGCGGCCGGATTGATCAGGATCAGCGCGGTGCCGTCGCCGCGAGCGGCCTGGATGCGCTCGACCAGGGCGTGCTCGGCATTGGACTGCAGGCTGTCCAGGCGGTGCCCGGCCGCTTCGGCGCGCTGGCGCAGGTCGGCGTCGATCTCGGCCAGGGTGGTGCGGCCGTAGACCTCGGGCTCGCGCGTGCCGAGCAGGTTCAGGTTGGGGCCGTGCAACACCAGGAGCTGGGCCATCGGACCGGGGCGGGTAGCCTTCGAAGGGCGGCAGTGTGCGTCACCAGTGCGCAGCTGTCCAGAAGTTGCCCGCCAAATCGACGAAGTTGTGGCGTTTTAAGCAGTTGTTTGAGTGCCTGCTCTAGACCGTATCCGGGCGCTTGGCAAGTACCGGAACGGCGGGACGCGACCGTTTTCCGCTGCGATCGTGGCGGCCGCTGCAATCGCGCACTGCGAGCGGGGTCACGTATCGTTTCGGCGACGTTCGCCGCCGTTGGCGGCCAGCCGCCCTAGTCGACCCAGCCTTCGATCTCGCCGTCGGCGAACGGGCCGATGCGTTGCTTGAGCAGTGTGCCGTCTGCGCCGATCAATACCGTGTACGGCAGCACGCCTTTGGGGTTGCCCCATCGCACCCCGGCGTCGCGCGGCCCCGGGGCGTCGAGCAGGATCGGATAGCCGACCGGCACCCGCTGCAGGAAGGCGGCGACCGAATCGCGGTCGTCCAGGGCGATGCCGATCACTTGCACGCCGCTGCCGTCCTGGCTGCGCGCGTAGCGGTCCAGTTCCGGCATTTCCTTGATGCAGGGCCCGCACCAGCTGGCCCATAGATTGACCAGCAAGGGCCGGCCGGCATACGCCTGCGGCAGCGACAGCGGGCGGCCGTCGAGGCCGGGCAGGGTCAGGCTCGGCACCGCGGCGCCGCGCTGGGCCACGGCCAGGCCGGCCGGCGGCTTGGGCGCGTCCTTCGCGTACCAGGCCTGCAGCGCGCGCTGGCCGAGTTCGGTGCGGGTCAGCAGGCCGCCGCCGCCGACCCACTGGCCGGCGAGCAGGCCGATGCCGCCGGCGAGCACGGCCACGGCGACGATCTTGAGGCTGGACGGGATCGCCATCGGCGCGGCCTCAGGGCCCAGACGCGCGCGTGGCGCGTTCGGCGAAGGCCGGTGCCTTCTCGAAGCCGAACAGGCGCAGCTCGCGGCGTTCCGCGCCGGCGACGAAGTACAGCGTCGCCGGCGGGCCGATGATGCCCAGGCGCTGCATCAGCGCCTGATCGAGCTCGTCGTTGGCGGTCACGTCGGCCTTGAGCAGGACGAAGCCGTCCAGGGCCCGATGCACCTGCGGTTCGGGGAAGGTGTACTTCTCCATCTCTTTGCAGGCCACGCACCAGTCGGCGTAGAAGTCGAGCATCAGCGGCTTGCCGGCGGCCTGGGCGGCGGCGATCTCGCGGTCGAGATCGGCGCTGGACTTGATCTTGCGGAACGGCAGCTCGGCCGGATGCGCGGCACCGCCGCGCAGGCCGGCCAGCGGGCGCAGCGGGTCGTTGCCGCCGGCCAGGGCGCCGAGCACCTGCGCCGCGCCGGCCAAGCCGAGCAGCAGCGCGGCCAGCCAGGCCAAGGCGCGCAGGCCGTTGGTCTGGCTGCGGCCGCCGCCCGACAGCGCGATCAGCACCGCCGCGCCGAGCAGCAGCGCGCCCCACAGGCCCAGGGTCAGCGCGCCGGGCAGGATGCGCGACAGCATCCACACCGCCATGCCCACGAACACCAGGCCGAACGCGCGCTGCACCGCGACCATCCACGGCCCGCTGGTCGGCAGGCCGCGGCCGGCGGCGACGCCGAATGCGATCAAGGGCGCGCCCATGCCCATCGCCAGCGCGAACAGCGCCGCGCCGCCGAACAGCGGATCGCGGGTCTGGCCGATGTACAGCACCGCCGCGGCCAGCGGCGGGGCGACGCAGGGGCCGACGATCAGCGCCGACAGCGCGCCCATCACCGCCACGCCCAGCCAGGAACCGCCGCGCTGGCGGTTGCTGATCTCGCCCAGACGGTTGCGCAGCGCCGCCGGCAGCTGCAGTTCGTACAGGCCGAAGCTGGACAGGGCCAGGGCCAGGAACAGCAGGGCGAACAGCACGATCACCCACGGCGTCTGGAAGGCGATCTGCAGGTTGCCGCCGACCAGGCCGGCGATCACTCCGGCGATGGTGAACACCACCGCGTTGGCGAGCACATAGACCAGCGACAGGGCGAAGGCGCGGCGCGCGCCCAGGCCCGGGCCCTGGCCGACGATCAGGCCGGACAGGATCGGCACCATCGGCAGCACGCAGGGAGTGAAGGCGAGCAGCAGGCCGAAGCCGAAGAAGGTCAGCAACGCCCAGTAGCGGTTGGGGCCCTTGAGCGAGGCGGCGAGCAGGCTGTCTTCGGCCTGCGGCGCGGCGGCGTCGGCGCTCGGCGGCGCGGTTGCGGCGCGTGCTGCGCCGGCGTTGGCGGTGCCCGCGCCGGCTGCCGGCGGTGCCGGCGCAGCCGCATCGTGGGCGGCCGGCACGGCCGCAGGCGCCGCAGCGCCGCCGGCAACAGTGGCGGCGGCGGCCGATGCCGGGTCCGGCGCGGCGGTTTTCGCGTCCGCCGGCCGCGTCGCCGCGGCCGTGGCTGCGGTGCCGGCGGCGGCCCCGGCGATGCTGCCGCGGGGCAGATCGAGCGCGATCTTGCGGGTCATCGGCGGGTAGCAGATGCCGTCGGTCTGGCAGCCCTGGAAGCCGACGGTGAGGGCCAGCCTGGCCGCATCGACGGTCTTGCGCAGCAGCGGCAAGGGCACGTCGATCTGGTCGAAGAACACCGTGACCTGGCCGAAGTGTTCGTCGCGATGGGCGACGCCGCGCGGCCATTGCGGCTTGCCGGCGGCGATGTCGGCGCGGTCGGTCTTGAGCGAGGTCTTGTCGCGGTACAGGTAATAGCCGCGCGCCGGGGTGAAGCGCAGCAGCAGGCTGTCGCCGTCCTGGGCGATGGCTTCGACGCCGAAGGCCTGTTCCGGAGGCAGCGGCAGGGCATCGGTGGCGCCGGCGGCGTTGCTCGGCGCGCCCAGCGCGGGCGCGCCGAGCAAGGGGTTGGACGCGGCGCCGCCGCGCACGCCGAAGCCGGCCAGCGGCGCGGCCGCGGGCGCCGGATCGACCGCGGCGGCGGCGGCGGCCGGCAGCGCCACGGCGACGGTGCGGGTCTGCGGCGGATAGCAGATGCCGGCATCGGCGCAGCCCTGGTACTTGATCGTCAGCTTGACGCTGCCGGCCTGGGCCTGCCCGGGCAGGGACGCGACCACCCGCTCGCGATAGGTCTCGACGTCGCCGAAGAACTCGTCCTTGTAGGCCTTGCCCTTGGGCAGTTGCAGCGGCTGCGCGGCGAAGCCGGCGTCGGCCTTGACCGAGATCCGGTGCTTGTAGAGGTAGTAGCCCTTGGCGATCTTCCAGTCGATCGCGATGCGGTCGGCGGAGGCGGCCTGGGCACCGAGCACGAAGGCTTCGTCGACCGGCAGCAGGTCCTGCTCGTTCACCGCCAGGGCGGGAGCGCTGCCCAGGGCGGCGAAGGCGGCGAACGCGAAAGCCGCGGCGGCGTGCAGGCGCCGGCGGCGGAACGGATGGTCGGTCATCGGTCGGGGGTCTGCTCGTTCACCCATAAGCCGTAAGGGCGGTAGTGGTCGCGCGGTTCGACCACGAGAACCTCCGGCAGTTCATACGGATGCAGTTCGATCAGGCGTTCGATCAGGGCCGGATAGACCGCGACCCGGGTCTTGATCAGCAACTGCACTTCGTCGGCCTGCTCGATCTCGCCCTGCCAGCGGTAGGTCGAGCGCGCGCCGGGCAGGCGGGTGACGCAAGCGGCCAAGCGTTCCTCGACCAGGGTCTGGGCGATGGCGTCGGCGCTGGCCTGGTCGGGGCAGGTGCTGAGCACCAGCACGGGCGGAGTGGGGGTCGGCATCGGCCAAGTGTAAGGCCCCGGGCCGGGCCGCCGGCGGCGGCCGCACCGGGCGGCTTTGCCGATCCTGCGCCGTTGCGGGGGCGTATTGCCGTGCGCGGCGGCCGCTGCCGGATCTTCGCGCTGGCCGGTACGCCGGGCCCGGTATAAGACGGGATCGAGGAGACCCGGCCATGCCCGCACCGATCCGCTTCGCGTCCTTCCTGCTGTGCCTGCTGTGTGCGTTCGTCGCGGGCGCGGCCGTGGCCGCGCCTGCGGCGGCCACGGTTTCGCACGGCCGCTTCCAGCGCGCGACAGTGCGGTTGCCGGCCGGCGAAGTGCGGCGGGTGGTGCTGTGGTTCGCCGGCGACGGCGATGCGCGCGCGCGGCGGGCGCGCCTGGAGGCGTTGGCCGGCGACGGTGCCCTGGTCGCGCAGATCGATCTGCGCGCGCTGCAGGCGGCCTTGCGCCGCGACGGCGGCGACTGCGCGTTCTCCGCCGGCGACGTGGAAAACTTCTCGCGTTTCCTGCAGGCCTATTACCGCTTGCCGACTTACCGCCTGCCGCTGTTGCTCGGTGACGGCGAAGGGGCGGCGTGGGCGTATGCGATCGCCGCCCAGGGCCATGCCGGTTTGTTCGCGGGCGCCGTGTCCGAAGGTTTCTGCCCCAGCATCGCGCCGGCGCGCGCGCTGTGCGCGGGCGGCGCGCTGCGGCTGCGCGCCGAAGGCGCGTACGCACGCCTGCAAGCGGCGCCGCTGAGCCTGCCGTGGCTGGTCGCGGCCGACCCGGCGCAGGCGCGGGCCTGTACGGCCGACGAAGTCGAGCGTTTCGTCGCTGCGGTGCCGCAGGCGCGGCGTTTCGCCCGCAGCGCGCGCGGCGACGCCACCCCGGGGCTGCGCGCGGCGTTGATCGCGCTGGGCGCACAGCGCCATGTCAGCCTGCCGCCGCCGCCGCCCGACCTGCACGGCCTGCCGCTGGTCGAAGCCGCGGCCGCGGCCGGCGGCAACGCCGACAGCTTCGCGATCTTCGTTTCCGGCGACGGCGGCTGGGCCGATTTCGACCGCAGCGTCGCCGCGAGGCTGGGCCGCGCCGGCGTGCCCACGGTCGGAGTCGATTCGCTGCGCTATTTCTGGACCCCGCGCACGCCGCAGAGCTTCGCCGCCGACCTCGAGCGCATCGTGCGCTACTACCGCGCGCAGTGGCGTCGGCCGCGCGTGCTGCTGATCGGTTTCTCGCAAGGCGCCGACGTGCTGCCGGCGGCCTATAACCGCCTCGCGCCGGACGTGCGCGCCGCCGTGCGCGGCACGGCGCTGATCTCGCCCGGGCAGAAGGCCGAGTACGAATTCCACCTCAGCAATTGGATCGGCGGCAGCGACCGCGGTCTGCCGATCGCGCCGGAAGTCGCGCGCATGCCGGCGGCGCGCACCTTGTGCCTGTACGGTCGCGACGACGGCGACGCGCTGTGTCCGCGCTTGCCGGCGCAAGCGGCGCAGCGCGCCGCGCTGCCGGGCGACCACCACCTCGGCGGCGATTACGACGGCGTCGCCGCGCGGGTGTTGTCGGCGGCGGGCATCGCCGCGCCGGCCGCGTCCGCCGCGCCCTGAGGCGGCGCGCCCAGCGGCAGTCGCGCAGGCCGGCGTTCGTCGTCGCGGCGCGGATCGAGCGAGATCAATCGGGTCACGTCGAGCAAGGCCGCCGGCAGATGCATGCCGCCCGGCGCGGCGAGATAGCGGGTGCGCCAGATCGGGTCGAACTTGGCCTTGAACCGGCGCAGGCCGGTGAAGCCGTAGAAGCGCTCGCCGTGGCGGGCGACCAGGTTGGCGAAGCGGTTCCAGCGTCCGGCCAGGCGATGTTGCGGCAAGCCCGACAGCGGCGCCATGCCGAGGCAGAAGCGCTCGAAGCCTTGTTCCCGGCCCCACAGCATCAGTTCGGCGAACAGGAAATCCATGCAGCCCTTGGGCGCGTCGGCGGCGTGGCGCATCAGGTCCACCGACAGCTCGCGGCCGTTGGTCGCGGTCCACAGATTGGCGAAGGCCACCGCGCGGCCTTCGCATTCCACCACCGCCAACGGCAGCCGGCGCAGATAGGCCGGGTCGAAATGGCCGAGCGAGAAGCCTTTCTCTTCGCCGGCCTTGTGCTCCAGCCAGTCGTCGGAGATGCGTTGCAAGACCGGCAGCCACGGCTCGACCTGCTCGGCCGGGACGATGCGCAGCGACAGCCCGGCGCGCTTGCCGCGGTTCCAGGCCTGGCGCAGTTCGGCGCGCTGCGCGCCCTGCAGGCCGAAGTCGCGCAGCGGCACCAGCGCCTCTTCGCCGAGCTTGACCAGGCTCAGGCCGAGGTCGAGATAGGTCTGCCAGTGCTGTTCGCCGACCTGATAGAACACCGGCCGCACGCCGAGCCGGTCGGCTTCTTCGCGAAAACGCCAGATCAGCGCGCGTGCGACGTCGGGCGGACCGACCGGGTCGCCCATCGCCACCAGCGAACCGCCGTAGCGCTGCATCATGGCGAAGCCGCGTTGCGCTTCGTCGAGCAGCAAGGCCTTGTCGCCGAGCAGGGCCAGATGCGCCTGACTGTCGTCGGCCCCGGCGAGGATCGGCCGGATCGCCGCCAGCTGCGCTTCGTCGGCCGCCGGCAGCGGCGCGCGGGTCGCGTGCAGCAGGCGCGCCAGGCCGAACGCGATCACCGCCACGCTGACCAGCAGCATCGCCCGCAACGCGCGCGGGGCATTGCCGGAGATCAGGAACTCCCACCACAGCTCGTTGCGGTACTCGACGTGGCTGTAGGCGAAGAACAGCAGCCAGAACGCGGCGACCAGGACCAGGCCGAGATTGCGCAACCACGGCCACGACCAGGCCTCGTCGAGCAGCGCGCCCTCGCGGTAGAACTCGCGCCGCGCCGCCCACAGCGCCAGCGCGACCAGCGGCGGCGCCAGCGCCAGCGCCAGGTGGCCGCCGCGCAGCCACGACGGCAGCGGCATCAGCACGCAGACCGCCAGGGCCAGCGCCCAGGCGGCATGGCTGCGTCGCTGCAGGCCTTGGCCGATCAACAGCAGGCCCACGCCGCCGAGGCTGGCGAGCAGCTGCGAGGTTTCCACCAGCGGCAGCGGCGCGCCGCTGAGGCGATGGCGCGGCTTGGGCAGGGTGCCGTCGAGGATCAGCGCGGCGCCGAGCACGAACGCGGCCAGCGCGATCAGATGCGGCAGCCAGGGCCGGATCGCCAGCCACAGGCTGCGCGCCGCGCCGGCGCGGCGCGCGACCGGTCCGCGCAAGGCGCCGACCGCGCCGAGCAGGGTCGCCAGCGCCAGCGGCAGGGCGTAGTAAGTGATGCGGTAGACCAGCGCCGCGGCGAGCAGACTGGCCGGGGCGACGCCGGGCAGCAACTTGAGCAGGCTCCATTCGAATACGCCGATCCCGGCCGGCACGCTCGACACCAGGCCGGCGACCACCGCGACCAGATACAGGCCGACGAAGCCGAGGAAGCCGAACCAACCGCCCCCGGCCTGCGGCAGCGCCGGCGCCAGCAACACGTACAGGGCGCCGCCGGCGAGCATCAGTTCGACCACGCTCAGCGCCGACACCCGCAGCACGGTATTGCGATCGGGCAGCCACAGCGCATGGCCGCGCAGGCTCAGCTTGCGGCCGTGGCGCCCAGCCAGCGCCAGCAGGGCGAGAAAGCCCAGCGCCAGCGCCGCGCCGAGCGCGCGGATCGCCGCTTCGCTCAGCGGCAGCAACGCGGCGGCCGGCGCCGGCTCGAGCGACAGCGCGCCGGCCAGCAACAGCCAGGCGCCGAACACGAAACCCAGGGTGCTCATCAACACCACCTGGCCGATGTCGGCCAGCGACAAGCCGGCCGCACCGTAGCCGCGCAGGCGCACGGCGCCGCCGGTCAGCGCGGCGAAGCCCAGGGTGTGGCCGACCGCGTTGGCGAGAAACGCGGTGACCACCAGGCGCAACGGTTTGACCCGGCCGGCGCTGCGGCGCAGGCCGATCGCGTCGAAGCCGACCAGGCAGGCGTAACTGGCCAGGCCCAGCAGCAGCGCGGCGGCCACGCGCGCGTCGTCGATCCGGGCCACGGCGTGGCGGATCGCACGATAGCCCTGGGCACTGAACTCGCCGGCCAGGGCATGCAGGGCCAGGGCCAGGATCGCCAGGCTCGCCAGCATCGACAGGGCGCGGCGCCAGGCGGGCGCGGGCGGAGCGGCGGCGGATTCGTCGGAAACGGGCATCGTGGGCGCAGCGAAGGAGGGATGAGCCGGGTCGCCAGCTTTGGCCCGCCGGCGCGAAAAGCGCATGAGGGCCGGGCCGCCGGCGCGGTGGCGGGACGGCGCTTGGAGCGTTGCCGCGCGCGCTTGGTTCCGCGCCGCGCGCCGCCGCTCAGCGGTCGCCGGCGATGACCCGGTCCCAGCGCGCCGGCTGGCCGATGGTCTGTTCGACGAAATCGATGAAGGCCTCGACCTTGCGCGGCCGGTACTCGCGGCTCGGGTACACCGCGTAGATGCCGATCGGCCGCAGGCTCCAGTCCGGCAGCACCTCGACCAAGCGGCCGTCGGCGAGTTCGTCGGCCACCGCGAAAGTCGCGGTCTGCAGGATGCCTTCGCCGCGCAGCGCGGCCTCGACCAGGGGCACGCCGTAGTTGGCCTTGAGCCGGCCGCGCACCGGCACCCGCAGCGGTTCGCCCGCGCGCTGGAACTCCCAGGCCGGCGTATCGCGGAACAGGGTGTAGTGCAGGCAGTCGTGCTCGATCAGCGCGCCCGGCGCGGCCGGCGCGCCGCGCCGCTGCAGGTAGGACGGGGCGGCCACCAGGATGCGCCGGGTCTGGGCGATGCGCCGCGCGACCAGGCGCGAATCGTCGAGCGCGCCGATCCGGATCGCGGCGTCGAAGCCTTCGCCGATCAGATCGACGAAGCGGTCGTCGAACTGCAGGTCGAGTTCGATCTGCGGCCAGCGGCGCAGGAACTCGCCGACGTGCGGGGTCACGTACAGGCGGCCGAAGTTCATCGGCAACGACACCCGCAATTGGCCGCGCGCCTGCGCCGACAGGTCGTGCACGCGCTCGCCGGCGGCGAGGATCTGCGCCAGCGCCGGCGCGACCTGCGCGTAGTAGTGGCGGCCCGACTCGGTCAGGCTCAGCCGGCGGGTCGAACGATTGAGCAGCTTGACCCCGAGCCGGGCTTCGAGCGCGGCCAGACGCCGGGTCACGGCGCCCGGCGTCAGCTGCAACTGGCGCGCCGCGGCGGAGAAGCTGCCGTGGCGGAGGATGGCCTCGAACGCCTCGAGTTCGGAATACAGGCCGCCGACCATTGTTGAGCAATTCTCAAAGATGAGTTGTTGCGACGATCCTATATCGGCGCATGCCGCAACAATAGCCTGTCCATCCCCGGCGCCGCCGCGCCGCTCCCCCTGGAGTACCCGATGGACGCTTTCCAACTGCAAGGCCACGATCTCGCCAGCCTGCGCCGGGTCGCGCTGCCCGAGCCCCGGCCCGGCCCCGGCGAGGTGCGCATCCGCGTCGCCGCGGCCTCGGTCAACTACCGCGACTACGCCCTGGCCAGCGGTCGCTACCAGCCGGAGTTGCCGCGTCCGTTCGTGCCGCTGTCCGACGGCGTCGGCCGGATCGACGCCGTCGGCGCCGGCGTGCACGACTTCGCCGTGGGCGAGCGCGTGCTCGGCCACTACACCACGCGCTGGATCGCGGGGCCGTTCAAATCGGAAAACCACCTCAGCAAGCTCGGCGGCCCGCTCGACGGCTGGTTGGCGCAGTGGGTCGTGTTGCCGGCCGCGGCGGTGGTGCGCGCGCCGGATTTCCTCGACGATGCGGCGGCCTCGACCCTGCCGGTGTCGGGACTGACCGCGTGGAGCGCCTTGCGCAAGCTCGAACTCGCGCCCGGCGCCAGCGTGCTGGTGCAGGGCAGCGGCAGCGTGTCGCTGATGGCCTTGCAGTTGGCCGCGGCGCGCGGCCTGGACGTGATCGCCACCACCGGCGACGCGGCCAAGGCCGAGCGCCTGCGCGCGCTCGGCGCGCGCGAGGTGATCGATTACCGCACCCGCCCCGACCTGGCTGCGGCGGTGCGCGAGGCCACCGCCGGCCGCGGCGTCGACGGCATCGTCGACGTGGTCGGCGGCGCTTCGTTCGCCGGCCTGCTGCACGCCGCCGCCGACAACGCTCACATCGCGGTGATCGGTTTCCTGCAGGGCACGCGCGTGGACGGCGAGCTGATCGGCCCGATCATGGCCCGCCAGCTCAACATCCACGGCGTCAGCGTCGGCAGCCGGCGCGACTTCGAAGCCTTCCTGGCCGAAGTCGAACGCGCGCGCATCCAGCCGGTGGTCGGCGAGCGCTACGGCTTCGAACGCGGCGCCGAAGCGATCGCGGCGATGGCCGGCGCGCGCGGCTTCGGCAAGCCGGTGGTGCTGTTCGACGCCGCCGCCTGAGCCGCGCTCAGGCCGTGGCCGGTTCCTTGGCGGCGTCGGTCACGCCCTTGATCGCCTTGACCACGGCCTTGGCCTCGCCGGCCTGCAGCGCGATCGCCAGCGTCACCACGGCCGCGGCGATGCGCAGCCCGCGCTTGATCTGGGCGATGTCGTCCAGCGCGTCGCGCGCCGAATCGACCGCCTCGGTCAGCTCGGCCTTGGCCTGTGCGGCGCCCTTGCCGAGCAACTGGATGCCGTGGTTGCGGAACAGCACCACGAACGCGTCCAGGTAGTCCTCGGAGCGTTCCAGGGCGCGCGCCTGCTCCGGTTCGAGATCGCGGGTGACGCGCAGTTCGAGAATGCGCGCCGACACCTGGGCGAAGGAGTCGGCGATCGCGTAGGCCTCCTGGGCCTGGATGTTCGCGCTTTCGGTGGGCATGGCGGTCTCCGGGTCGCTCAGAACGCGTCGCGCAGCTGCTTGCGCAGCGCGGCGACTTCCTTGGCGTAATCGTTGAGTTGCTTGGCCAGTTCGGCGTCGTCGAGTTTGTCCAGCTTGCGCCGCAGTTCGGCATGGCTGGTCTTGAGCCGGTTGGCGGCCTTGAGGAACTGGTCGATCGAGGCCTGGCGCGCCTCGACCTGGCGGGTTTCGGTCAGCAGCGCGGCCTTGGCCGCGTTGGCCGCCAGCGGTTCGGTCTTGGCCGCGCGTTCGATCGACAGCCGCAACGGGCCCATGCTGCGCAGTTCGTCGCGCAGGTAGCCGCGGTAGTTGAGATCGGCATAGGCCTTGAGCGTATCGACCACCACGAACACCGCGTCCTGATGGTCGAGCAACTCGCGGATGTGCTTGCGCTGCTGGCGCTGGGTGGCGACCCGGGCCAGGAAATCGCCGAGCGCGATCACCGAATCGAGCTGGGCCTTTTCCAGCATCGGCGTGCTGCCGTCGTCGCGGGTCAGCTTGGCCAGGCTGCCCTTAAGCGTGCCGAAGTCCTCGCTGTAGGACGGCAGCTTCTTGTCGCTGAGCGCGGCCAGGGTATCGGCGTACTGGCTCAACAAATCGTTGAGCGCGGCGATGGTGCCGTTGGCCTCGGCGATGCTGGCGCAGCGCTCCTTGGCCTGGACTTCGACCTGCGCCGGATCGAAGCTGGGCGAGGCGATCAGTTTCTTGCGGGTGTAGTTGTCGACGCAGCTCTGCACCGAGCCGGCCATCATCGGCGCGAACGCGGCCGCGAGCTTCTTGGTCTGGTCGGAGTACTTCCCCACCGCGGAGAAGTTGGCGCAAGCGGCTGCGGCCAGGCACAGCGCGAGCACGGCCGGCAGGCGCAGCCGCGCGATCGAGGTCCTTCTCATGCTTCCCCCTGTTCTCGGCGCCGGTTGCGGCCGGGCGGCGCAACGGCCGGCGCCGATTGCCTGGAACAACGCGATGGCGCGATGAAACAGGACAACGGGACCATGCGAGAAAACGGACGCCCGCAGCGAGCGGGCGTCCGTGGCGTGCCTTCCTGTGATGCTTGCTTCGGCCGCTTCGACCCGATTACGGAATCAGCTGGCAGCTCGCCGGCTTGGTCGAGGTGAACAACGACGCCGTCGCCCACTCCGGATGGTCGATGAAGGGGTTGCGGTTGCCCTGGAAGCTGTAGATCACTTCGTTGCGCGCCTTCTCGGCCGCGGTCGGCGGATCGGCCTGGTGCCACTGCAGCAGGGTGGTCAGCAGGCCCATGTAGGCCGGCGAGGACGAGGTGATGACGATCTTGCTGCGGTCGTCGGTCAGCTCCAGGTCCGGCTCGGCCTGGCCGCTGTTCGGATCGGTGTCGCCTTCGTAGCGGATCGCCATGTACAGGATCGCGCGTGCCATGTCGCCCTTGCGCTGGCCCCAGACTTCGAACGAGCCGGCGTTGCCGTCCGGGGTCTTGAACCAGTTCGAGTTGCCCGGGTACACGCCGCTGCCGCCGCCGCTGCCGTTGTTGGCCTCGGTGACGCGCTCGCCGCAGCCGCCGGACAGCGAGCAGTTGGCATAGGGCTTGTTGCCGCGGTCGGCGTTATAGGCCGAATCGGTCAGGTACAGCATGTGGGTGTCGGTGTACGGCGCGTTCGGCAGGCCGAGATTGCCGGTGGTCGAGCCGAAGCCCAGCGAGTTCGGCCAGGTGTGTTCGCGGTTGTACTTCAGGCCGCTGCCGCTGCCGGCGCGATCGGTGACCTTGACGAAGCTGCGGTTGCGGTAGGCGTCGAGGATGCGGCCGGCGTTGTTCGGATCTTCGTCGGCGATCTCGAGGATGCTCCAGGTGTTGGTGGTGCCGCCGCTGTACGGGTAGACGGTATGGCCCTTGATGGTCTCGTGCAGCGAGCAGCGCAGCTGGCTGGGGCTGCTGGTGTTGACGTGGGCGTAGTAGCCGCCGGTGCCGCCGCCGCTGGCGACGTTGAAGTTGACCACGGTATTGGCGGCCGGACTGGCGCCGCCGGCGTCGGTCACCTTGCTGGCCACCACGGTGAAGGTGCAGGCCTCGCCGGCGTACAGGGCGGTGCCGGTCGAGGCGGCGATCGCGGTGCCGCTGGACGGATAGGTCAGCGCGACCGTGCCCGAGCTGGCGCACTGCAGGGTCAGCGCGCCCGCGGCCAGGCTGACCGCTTCGCTGAAGTTGGCGATCAGGTCGCCGGCGGCGGGGAAGTTGCTGGCGCCGTTGGCGGGCGTGGTCGAGGTCACGCTCGGCGGCGTGTTCGGGTTCGAGCCGGTGAAGCTCTGGCCGTTGTTGCAGGCGCCGAAGGTCTGGGTGGCCGAGTTCTGCCAGGCGAACTGCGAATACGCGCTGCCGCTGCCGGACAGTTGCAGCGAGGTGCCGGCCGCGGTCGAGCCCGATTCGGACACCGGCAGGTTGCTGCTGGTCTTGCCGGCGGCCGGGCCGTTGCTGGCGGTGATCGAGCCCTCGTAGCTGAGGAACTGGACCACGTTGCCGCTGCCGTCGACCAGGGCGAAGCCGTCGTTGGGGCCGTTCTGGATGCCGTTGGTGGGGTAGCTGAGGGTGGCGATGCGCACGCTGCCGCCGCAGCTGACCACGCTGCCGGCCGGCACCAGGTCGTTGTCGTAGGTGGTCGCCGCCGACGGCGAGCTGCCGTTGTACAGGTAGATGCGGTAGTTGCTGAGCGTCTCGCCGGCCGTGGCCACGACCTCGATGCGCTCGCCGACGTCGCCGGACGAAGTGGCGTCGTCGTAATGGAATTCGTTGATGAACACCGCGGCCGGGGCCACGGACGGGATCAGTGCGGCGAGCGCCAGCGCCAGCGGCGCGCGGCGGCGCCAGGACGAAACAACGGAACGGCCACGAACGGACTTCGACATCGAACGGCTCCTTGTGATGGCGACGCGCACGCATGACGGTGGGCGCAGTCGGAAAGCGCCTCCCCCAGGCGCATCCGGTCGAGTCTAGTCGGGGTTTGTGACAGCGCCTGCTGCGCTGCGTCACGCTTTGCGGGCGCGGAGGCGGTCACGTTTCGCGCGCGCCTGCGCCGGCTCATCCGGTTGCGCGCTTGGACACCGCCGAGCGCGCGCGGCCGGTGCGCAATTCGGCCAACTGCTCGGCGACTTCGACCAGCGGCGCCCGGCTGCGGGTGGGCGCTTCGCGGAAGGCCAGGATCAGGCGCAGCTCCAACGGGTCGTCGATCAGCAGGGCCTCGGCGGCGGCGACCGAGTCCATCGCGGTGTCGGCGGAGAGATTCATCTTGCCGCGGCCGGTGGCCAGCCACTCGAACTGCACCCCGGTCACCAGCGCCAGCTCGCGCAGGTGGGCCATGCTCGGAAACTTGCCCTGCGCCGATTCCCAATGACCGACCGCGCTGCGCTGCACGCCGACGGCGGCGGCGAGCGCGGCCTGCGACAGGCCGGCGTGGCGGCGGGCGAGACGGATGCGCTGCTGCGGGGTCATCGGCTCATCTCCGGTATCGGGTGGTCGCTGAGTGCATTGTGCTACCGATCTTCACCTGGTGACCGATAGACGCCATAGCTGGTGCACTAGCGGTCTCTGGCTTGCCACGTCTTTCATGCAAAAACAACGGCTTATGGCGCTTGTTGCCCGTTGGTGCTACCGATAGTAGCGGCATTCGCGACCTCGCCGGCTGGCAACCGTTACACGGACTTCGCAAGATCGGCACTACGCCGATAGGGACTTCGGCAAGACACGAGGTCGGTTCGGGGGAAGGGCGCCGGATAGCGCCATGCAGAGGACAGGCCGTCTCCGTACCAAAGAGCGCGTTCCACGGGACGCGCTCTTTTCTTTTGCGCGCGGCGCCGGCCCGCACAGGCGGGTCGCTCAATCGAGCGGGCGCAGTTGCTCGGACAGCGAACGGGTCTTGTCGGTGACCACGTCGCCGGTGTGCAGGGTGGTCTTGCGCTCGATCAGCAGCAGGTGGCATTCCTCCTCGGCGATCGGGTTGTGGCGCACGCCCTTGGGCACGACGAACATCTCGCCCTCGCCGAGTTCGACCCGGCGGTCCTCCAGTTCGATCACCAAGCGGCCCTTGAGCACGAAGAACAGCTCGTCTTCATGCTCGTGGCTGTGCCAGGCCAGGGTGCCGTGCACGCGCGCGACCTTGACGTAAGCGTCGTCGACTTCGGCGACGACGCGCGGCGACCACAGTTCGGCCAGCGAGGCGGCGATGCGGGCGGGGGAGGTGGCGGTCATGAGGGGTCCTGGCGATGGGCTGGGCGCGCGACGGCGGTATCCGCACTACGTTAGCGCGAGCCGGCGCCGGCCGCGCTCATGCCTGCGCCTCGACCCAGGCGCGCAGGCGCGGGTCGCGGATCTGCATCGTCTCGAACAAGCCGATCGCACGCAGCGCCGGCAATACCTCGCGGATGTGCCGTTGGGCCTGCGCGCGCGCCGCCGCGTCGGCCTGCGGGTCGGCGAGGGTGCGGGCATTGGCCAGGAACGCCGCGACCGAGCCTTTGCGCACGGTGGCGCCGCCGAGCACGGTGGTGTCGGCGCCGTCGGGAAGAATGTCGTGGGGACGCATGGCGGGGCTCCTCGGTTTTGGGGGCGGGAGCGCCAGCTTGGGCGCCGCGCCCCGGCTCTGCTACGTTGCCGCGGCCGATCTCCATCGCGTTGCGGCCAAACCGGAGGCCGACCTTGTCCGATCCTCATTCGCGCGGCCTCGCCGGACGCGATTCTTCCGCGTCCGCCGCCGCCTGGCTGAGCGCCGCGCAGGCCGACGCCGGCGACGGCCCGGCGGTGATCGCCGTGGTCCGCGACACGCCCGGCCCGCGCGCGACCGCACCGCACCGCCACGCCCGCGGCCAGTTGCTCGGCGCGCGGCGCGGTTTGCTGACCGTCGGCAGCGAGCGCGGCCGCTGGCTGGTGCCGCCGTCGGATGCGGTGTGGATTCCGCCGCAGGCCGAGCATTCGCTGCGCTCTCACGGTCCGCGCTTCGCCGGCTGGAGCCTGTATGTGGCCGCCGACGCCTGTGCGGCCCTGCCCACGCAGCCTTGCGGCCTGCGCGTGCCCGCGCTGCTGCGCGAGATCGTCGCCCGGCTCGGCGACGGCGCGGCCCCGTCGCCGGCGCGGACCCGCCTGATCGCGGTGGCGCTGGACGAAATCGCCGCCGCGGCCGCGGGCGCCGGTCGCCCCGGACTGCCGATGCCGACGGACCCGCGCCTGCTCAAGATCGCCCAGGCCCTGATCGAGAACCCGGCCGACCCGCGCGGCGCGGCCGACTGGGCGGCCTGGGCGCATCTGTCCGAGCGCAGCCTGCGCCGCCATTTCGCCCTCGAAACCGGCTACGGCCTGCGCCAATGGCGCCAGCGCGCCGGGCTGCTGAGCGCGGTCGAGCGGCTGGCGGCCGGCGCCGCGGTCACTGCGGTGGCCCTGGATTCGGGCTACGCCAGCGTCAGCGCCTTCGGCGCCATGTTCCGGCGCCACTTCGGGGTCAGTCCGACGGCCTATCTGGAGGCGATGGCGCCCGACGGCGCGGGCTGAGCCGTGCGGCGAGGCCGGCCGGTCCGTCCTCCCCCGCACCGAGACGGCGCGGCGCGGCCGGAGGCGCCTCGTGGCCGCGGGCCGGGCCAGCCGACCGCGACGGCGTTGCGACTTTTTTCGTCCGGCCCCTTGAAACCCGTCCGTCGCACCTCATCTAGCGACCAGTCCCGGCGCGTCCGGGCGCTTTCGTCCCCGGCGTTGGCACTCTCCGGTGGCGACTGCTAAAATTCCGGTTCTTTTCCCACCCATTCAAGCACTTACAGAGGGTTGCCATGAATCTCAAGCCGCTTTACGACCGCGTTGTGGTCAAGCCGATCGAAGCCGACGAAATCTCGGCCGGCGGCATCATCATCCCCGACGCCGCCAAGGAAAAGTCGACCAAGGGTGAAGTCGTCGCGATCGGCGAAGGCAAGGCCCTGGACAACGGCAGCCTGCGCGCGCCGAAGCTCAAGGTCGGCGACAAGGTCATCTACGGCCAGTACGCCGGCAGCACCTATAAGCAGGACGGCGTCGAATACAAGATCCTCAAGGAAGACGACGTTCTCGCGATCGTCGGCTGAGCGAGCCGGGATTCGGGATCGGAGATTCGGGATTCGCAAAGCGCGTGCGCTGCGTTCCCCTCCGTTCCCGTGTCCCGCCACTGATCCGCTCTTAGCCAATCCCGAATCCCCAATCTCAAATCCCGGAGTCAGCAACAATGGCTGCTAAAGAAATCCGTTTCGGTGAAGATGCCCGCGCCAAGATGGTGCGCGGCGTCAACGTGCTCGCCAATGCCGTCAAGGCCACCCTCGGTCCGAAGGGCCGCAACGTCGTGCTCGAGAAGAGCTTCGGTGCGCCGACGATCACCAAGGACGGCGTGTCCGTCGCCAAGGAGATCGAACTGGCCGACAAGTTCGAGAACATGGGCGCGCAGATGGTCAAGGAAGTCGCTTCCAAGACCTCCGACAACGCCGGCGACGGCACCACCACCGCGACCGTGCTGGCCCAGGCGCTGATCCGCGAAGGCATGAAGGCGGTCGCTGCCGGCATGAACCCGATGGACCTCAAGCGCGGCATCGACAAGGCCGTGACCGAAGCCGTCGGCGAGCTGAAGAAGCTGTCCAAGCCGTCCTCGACCTCGAAGGAAATCGCCCAGGTCGGCACCATCTCGGCCAACTCCGACGCCAACATCGGCGACCTGATCGCCCAGGCGATGGACAAGGTCGGCAAGGAAGGCGTGATCACCGTCGAAGACGGTTCGGGCCTGGAGAACGAGCTCGACGTCGTCGAGGGCATGCAGTTCGACCGCGGCTACCTGTCGCCGTACTTCATCAACAACCAGCAGTCGATGTCGGCCGAGCTGGACGACCCGTTCATCCTGCTGCACGACAAGAAGATCTCCAACGTCCGCGACCTGCTGCCGGTACTGGAAGGCGTGGCCAAGGCCGGTAAGCCGCTGCTGATCGTCGCCGAGGAAGTCGAAGGCGAAGCGCTGGCGACCCTGGTGGTCAACACCATCCGCGGCATCGTCAAGGTCTGCGCGGTCAAGGCCCCGGGCTTCGGCGACCGCCGCAAGGCGATGCTGGAAGACATGGCCGTCCTCACCGGCGGCACCGTGATCTCCGAAGAAGTCGGCCTGCAGCTCGAGAAGGCCACCATCAAGGACCTCGGCCGCGCCAAGAAGGTGCAGGTCTCCAAGGAGAACACCACCATCATCGATGGCGCGGGCGAAAGCTCGGGCATCGAAGCGCGCATCAAGCAGATCAAGGCGCAGATCGAAGAGACCTCTTCGGACTACGACCGCGAGAAGCTGCAGGAGCGCGTGGCCAAGCTGGCCGGCGGCGTTGCGGTCATCAAGGTCGGCGCCGCGACCGAAGTCGAAATGAAGGAAAAGAAGGCCCGCGTCGAAGACGCGCTGCACGCCACCCGCGCTGCCGTGGAAGAAGGCATCGTCCCGGGCGGCGGCGTCGCGCTGCTGCGCGCCAAGGCCGCGATCGCCGGCCTGAAGGGCGCCAACGAAGACCAGAACCACGGCATCGCCATCGCCCTGCGCGCGATGGAAGCGCCGCTGCGCGAGATCGTGACCAACGCCGGCGAAGAGCCGTCGGTCATCCTCAACAAGGTCATCGAAGGCAAGGGCGCGTTCGGCTACAACGCCGCCACCGGCGAGTACGTCGACATGCTCGAGGCCGGCATCCTGGACCCGACCAAGGTCACCCGCACCGCGCTGCAGAACGCCGCGTCGATCGCCGGTCTGATGATCACCACCGAAGCGATGGTCGCCGAACTGCCGAAGAAGGACGAGCCGGCGATGCCGGGCGCCGGCGGCATGGGCGGCATGGGCGGCATGGACTTCTGATCCACGCCCCACGTGCAGCGACACCGGGAACCCCGCCGCGAGGCGGGGTTCTTTTTTTTGCGGCGCCGTCGGGCGCGGCCCGCCCCGACGCGTTGCGGCGGCTACATCAGCTCGTCGAGCAGCGCGCGGTTGAACGGCGCCACGTAGGCGGCCATGTCCAGCACGGTGAAGCGCGCGGTGAGGTCGGAACGGGCGAACGGCTCGATCACGCCGACGCACCGGTCGCGCTGCCGGCGCGGCAGGAAGCGCAGGATCGGCACCAGGCGGCGATGGCCGATGGCCGCCCACAGTTCCACCGCATCCAGGCCGGCCATCCACTGCAGGAGCAGATCGTCGGCCAGGCCCAGCGCCGGATGGCCGCCGACCGTGCGCACGTCCTGTTGGCGAAGCTGGCGGATATGCCGGTGCCTGGACAGGCGGCTTTCGGACCGCGCGTAGCCGATGTCGCCGCTGGCCGGACCGTGGCTGGTCGGCACGTCCTTGGCGGCGGCGCCGAAGCCGAAGCCCGCCAGAAACTGCTGCTGCTCGCGCAGATCCTCGCTGGTCGTGCTGAGCGTGCGCATGCGCACCCCGCCGAGCAGGGTCTCGCAGGGGAAGAAATAGCCGAACCCGGCGAACACGCGCTCGTGCAGCGCCTGGTACTGGCTGCGCCGGCCGCCGCGCACCGCCAGCGCGGCGTCCACCGCTTCGACCAGTTCGGGCGCGACGTCCAGATCCTGGTCCGGGTCCAGCGTCACCGCCACCTTGGGGACGATCGTCTCCTCGACCAGATGGATCGCGGTGACTTCGCTGCGCTGCAGGCGCTCGAGGTCGCGGCGGAAATCCGCGCCCAGGCCGAAGCCGTTGACGCCGCCGCCGGCGTTGGCGTTGTGGATGCTGCGGGTATGCAACTCGTGCAGCACCCGGCTGGCGGTGGCGCTGAGGCGCCCGCGCGACGTGAACGAGACGCCGCCCGAATGCGGCGGCCGCTGCGGGTGCCGATAGACCGCCGGCGAGCGCGGCGAACGCGCGCCGAACACGCTGTCGCCCAGGTCGGCGCTGAAGCGCAGGCCGCGGTCGAGCCGGCGCGTGGCGAGCAGCGCCTGCACCGTCTCCAGCGGCAACGCGGCGAACTCGTCCGGAGTGCGCGCGTTGACCCCGGCCAGCCGGCCCTGCAACTGCGGCAGCAGATCCGGTGCGTCGGTCTCGTTCCTCAGCCCCCAACGCGCCTCGGCCGGGCGTGCCTCCGGTGCGGTCGGGCGCAAGGCGGGACGCGCTTGCGCCTGCGTCTTGGCCGCGGATTCCGCGCGTTTGGTCTGCGCCGGCCGGACCGTGAGTGTCTGGTCCTTGTCGATCGCTTGCGCGACCGTGGTCTCGGCCTCGAGCGTTGGATGCAGGCCGGCCCTGCCGAGGCGGAAGCGCTCGCCCGGCTGCATCCCGGCCTTGGCCGCGAGTTGCTCGCGGACCCGCAGCAGGCTGGTCTCCGGCGCCAGACGCAGGACGATGTCGCGGTCGGGTTCGCCGGCGAATGCGATGGTGACGAGCATGCGGACCTCTCGGGTGCGCGATGTGCGAAGCGCGGCGGCGCGCGGGACGAACGACGGTCAGTCGAGGCCGAGGACGAAGAAATGCACGTGCAGCGAGCCGATGCGCTGGCGCTCGGGATCGTCTTCGGCCTGCACCTGGATGCGTCCGAAGCGCTGCCCGGCTTCGCCCTCGCCGCGCACCACGCCGGGGTTGACCCGGACCCGCGCGCCGTCCGCCGCGTCCAGCGCTTGGCCGCCGCGGGTCTCGAACGGCCCGGCCTCCGCCGTCGCCGCGAAGCGTGGACGGTTGGCGGTGTAGACCCGCCCGCTGATCGGGTCGAGAAACTGGCGCACCGCCCAGGTCGAGATTTCGCAGCGCCACAGTTGCTGTAGCGCATCGCGATCGCGCGAATCGCTCAGCCATGCGCTCATCGGATCGACGACGATCAGGCGTTGGTCGCGTTGGAACCGGCTGACGGTGACGCTGCGCAAGCCCTGCGCGTCGGGCCGGTCGACCGCGTACAACCGGTCCACCACCGGTCCGGCGTCGGTGGCGACGCGGAAGCCGAAGCCGAGCGGCGAACGCGAACGGATCTGGATCGACAGCGCCGCGCCGCGGGTGACCGCGACCACGTTCGGAAACACACGGTCCGGCGCGATCTGCGGCAAGCGCGCGTCGGCGAGCATATGGACCTGCGCGCCGCGATTGCGGCGGCGGGCGTCGGCGTCCTCGGTGTTGAGGCCGAAGCGGACGAACAGTTGCTCGTGATCGCGCAGCCAATCGGCGGATCGGCCGTCGAGAGCGTGGGACGCGGCCATGGCCGGGCGCCTCAGAGGCGGTTGATCGAGAAGCGCTGGGTGGTGCCGCGCACACTGAATGCGGCGGTGTGGCCGTTGGGCGCGTAAGCCACCGAAGGGCCGTCGCGCCGGCCGCCGCCGATCGCGCCGACGCGCAGGCGCACGCGGTCGCCTATGTCCAGCGCTTTTCCGTGGAAACGCAGGGTGGCCAGATCCACGTTGCGGGTCTGGCCGGCCGGAAATGCGCTGGTCCTGTGCGCCTGACCGATCACCCGATCGCCTTCCACGCGCTGGACGACGAAACGCAGGGAGAACCACGCGTTGTTGGTGCAGGCGATGTGTTGGACGTGCAGCTCGGGCTGGCCGGACTCTGCGGGATTTCCGGACGGATGCATGAGGAGCGCCTCGGGTGCGGAGAAAGGATGGCCGGCTCGATACGGTTGAACGCCGCTGCGCGCCGGCTGTGAAGACGCCCGCCGTTCGCTCCCAGCGCGGCGGGCCTGCGCGCGTGCGCGCACGGAACGAAGCTCGCGCTAGGCCTCGGCGTGGCTGCCCCACGGACCTGGGCGGTCTCGTTCCGTGCCCGACGCCGACCGGTGGCGCGGACCGGACTGTGCGCCGGAGGGGCGGCGGTGGGCGTCGCCGGAGCGCAGCCGCGGCGATGGATGCCCGGGCCGTTCGCGATCGGGAGATTTACTCGCGCCCCGCGGGCCCCGGACAATGGCCTTCGCCCCCGTCCGGAATCCGCCATGTCCCGATCCCCCGCCGCCTGGCTCGCGCTCGGCCTCGCCGTCCTGCTCGGCAGCGGTTGCGCCGTGGTCAAGGTCAAGGAGCGCGCCTTCGGCGACGTCGCGGTGGAGCGCAATATCGATGCGCTCAGCGGCGGCCGCCTGAGCGCATCGGCGGCGAGCGTGCTGGGATCGGCCGGGCTGGACGCGGAGACCTGCGCGCGCGAGCCGGAGCCGTGCATCGGCCAACTGCGCACGCTGGCTGCGGTCGAGGATTGGCTGGCGGCCTCGGCGGAATTGCAGTTGTTGCGCATGAACGCCCTGCCGGCGTCGGTGACGCAGGCGGCGGAGAGCGCCGGGCTGGCGCGCAAGCCGGCCGCGCCGACGGCGGCCGCGGTGCCCGACGTGGCCGCCGATCCGCGCACCCGCGCCGCGATCGAGGCGGCGCGCTACGCCTACGCCTATCTGTTCCTGACCCCGCGCACGCCGGAGCAGCGCGTGTTCGAGGCGCGCCAGGAGCGGGTGCTGCGTTTCTACAACCGCGCCGTCGACGTGGTCGCCCAGGCCGCGTTCGAAGCCAGCCGCGGCCGGGTCGGCGCCAGCCCGGTACAGGTCGGCGGGTTGGAGCTGAGCGTCGCCCTGCACGGTTACGAATCCTCCGAGATCGAGCAGCAACCGGAGGCGTTGCTGGCTTCTGATACGCTGGGCTTCGACAACCTGCGTGCGGTCTATCGCCGCGACGGCTTCGGCACTTCGCTGGTCGCGGTGTTCCCGCGCCGCTCGGCGGCTGCGGGGCAGGGGCCTGCGGCCGCGAGCCTGCCTTATCGGGATACGCGCTACCTGCCGGTCACCGCGACCTTGCGTTTCGACGGCGACTCGCTCGATGCGGTGCTCGCCGACCGCAGCGCGCGCATGGACGTGTACAACCCGTTCCGGATCGAGAGCGAGACCATAGCCGGGCGCAGCGTGCCGCTGGCGGCCAACTACTCGGCCGCCTACGGCATCTGGCTGGCGCGTTCGGAACTGGCGCGGTTGAGCCTGTCCAGCCTGCTGCGGCCGAAGCAGGCGCGCGCGTTCTCGCCGCGGGTCTATCTCAACCAGCCCTACGATCCGGACAAGCGCGTGATCGTGCTGGTGCACGGACTGGCCAGCAGCCCGGAGGCCTGGGTCAACCTGGCCAACGAAGTGCTGGGCGACGAAACCCTGCGCCGCCACTACCAGTTGTGGCAGGTGTTCTATCCGACCAATCTGAGCATCCTCGGCAACCGCGCGGCGATCGAGTCGGCCTTGCAGCGCACCTTCGCCCACTACGATCCGCAGGGCGACGACGTCGCCAGCCGCGATGCGGTGCTGGTCGGGCACAGCATGGGCGGGGTCATCTCGCGCCTGCTGCTCAGCGACAGCGGCGACCAGGTGCGCGAAGCCAGCCTGAGCAACTTCGACGCCGCCACCGCGCAGCGCCTGCGCGAGGACCCGCTGGTGCGTGAGTTGACCGTGTTCCGGCCGATGCCGCAGTTCGGCCGCGCCGTGTTCCTGGCGTCGCCGCATCGCGGCGCGGTGGTCACCGACGGCTGGCCGCTGCGCATGGTGCGCAAGCTGATCCGGTTGCCGTTCGACGTGCTGCGCGACACCGCCGAACTGATCCAGCGCAGCCAAGTCGACCAGGACCAGTTGCAGAAGATCGGTTTCCGCAAGGGCCGTCCGCCGACCGGGCCGGACGATCTCAGTCCGCATTCCTTGTTCATGCGCAGCACCGCCGGCCTGAGCCTGGAACCCGGACTGCCGTTCCACACCGTCGTGGGTTGGCGCGATCCGACGGTGCCGCTGGCGCAGTCCAGCGACGGCGTGGTGCCTTACGCCAGCGCGCACCTGGACGGCGCCCAATCGGAGAAGGCGATCGTTTCCGGCCACAGCGTGCAGGAGACGCCGCAGGCGATATTGGAACTGCGCCGGATCCTGCGCATCGACCTGGCCGAGTACCGCCGCCGCGGCGGACGCTGAACGTCTGCGCCGCGGTCAGCGGCGCTGGCGCCAATAGGCGGCGCGCTCGGGGTCGTGGCGCTCGCTGTCCTGGTCGCCGTACAGCGCCAGCAAATGTTCGATGCTGCCGCGATGCCCGCCCTCGGCGGCGGCCAGCCACAGGCGTTCGGCTTCGTCGACGTCGCGCTCCACGCCGTCGCCGCGCACCAGCAGCGCCGCAAGATCGCTGCCGGCGATGTGCGCGCCGGCATAGCTGTCGTGTTCGGCGGCACGGCGCAGCCAGCGCGCGGCTTCGGCGCAGGCCGCGGCGCGGTCGGCGCCGGCGTGCGCGCCCAGGCGCAATGCGACCAGCCCGGCGCGATGCGCGCCGTCGCCGTCGCCGATCTCGGCGGCGCGCCGATAGTGGTCCAGCGCGCGCTCGTGGTCGATCGCGGTGCCGAGGCCGAACTCGTGCGCGTGACCGAGGTTGTACAGCGCATCCGGCTCGGCCTGAGCCGCGGCGCGCTCGAACAGGCGCAAGGCGCGTTCGGGGTCGGCGTCGCCGCCGATGCCGTTCTGCAGCAAATGACCGAGACGGATCTGCGCGCGCGCGTGATTCGGGGCGACCCGGTCGAGCAGGTGCTCGAGCCAGTCTCGGGCCAACGCCGGCGCCGGCGCGCCGCCGACGCCGTCGATCAGCATCGCCGCCAATTCGTCCATGGCATCGGCGCTGCCGTCGGCGGCGGCTGCGTCCGGCGACCAGCGCGCGTCGGCGGCGCCGAACAAGCGCGCGAGCAGGCCGGGGCGGCGTGCCGGTGGGTCGGCGGCGATGCCGGCCGCGCGCGCCATCCATCGCCGGGCCGCGACCGGATCGGCGGCCACGCCGTAGCCGTCGCGCAGTTCACGCGCCAAGCGCAACGCGGCGTCGCGGTCGCCGGCCGCATAGCGCTCGGCCAGCCACTCGACATGGCCGCGACGGCTGCCGTCGCGGCGCAGCCATTCGAAACCGTCGTCGTCGCTGCGCACCGCCTCGACGGCGTCGTCCGCGGACCAGGCGCGATACAGACGCTGTGCGATCTCCGACAGCTCGCTCCAGTCCAGCGGCCGCGCGACGCCGATCCAGGCGTAGCCGGAGTGCAGCGCGCTGCCGTCGGCACGCAGCACTTGCATGCGCTGGCGGCTGTAGCCCTCGTCTTCGTGCTCCGCGCCCGGCAGCTCGTCGGCGACGAGATAGCCGACCACGATGTCGGCGCCGTCGCGGTACAAGGCGGCCGCGAACACGCGATCGTGCGCGCAGGGCACGACTTCGCGGCCCAAGCGCAAGTCCCAGGCGCCGCGTCGTCCGCGGCCGTCGACTTCGCGCCGCAGCGCGATCAGGTGCGGGGGCGTGCGCCAGGCTTCGCCGCTCGCGTCCGCCGTTTCGCCCGGCCCGGTTTCGATCCAGGCCGCGAAGGCCGACAACTCGTCGTACACCGGCGGTATCAGTTCGCGGCCGTCGGCGTCGATCATGCCCAGGCCGCCGTCGCGACCGCCGGTGCGCACCACGTAGCGCAGCGCCTCGCGCTGCACCGGCGCGTCGGCGTCGTAGGTTTCGTGGTCGAGGTCGAGCGCGCGATAGGCCGCCGCGACGCACTCGCGTCCCGACCAGTCGAGCAGGCCGTAGCGGCCCTTGCGCCGCACCCGGATCGCCGTGCCCGCGGGCATGGCCTCGATCTCGTCCCATTCCGTCGCGACCCAGGCGCGGCCGTCGGCATGCAGCCAGCCGCATTGGCGGCCGCGCCGGGCCAGATAGGCGCGCGCGTCGCCGTTCCATTCCAACGCGTCGTACTGCGGTTCCAGCGCCGTCGCGCCGTCGCGGTCGATCAGGCCGAACCGGCCCTTGCGGCGCACCTCCACATAGCCCTCGCCGGTGAAGTCGCCGCCGGCGTCGTAGACCGGCGGCACGCACCAGTGTCCGGCGGTATCCAGATAGCCGACGCGCTCGCCGCTGCGAGCGCATGCCCGGCCGTGGCTGAAGCGGCCGATCGCCTGCGCCGGCGGCGACGCCGCCTCCGGCGCCAGCCGCCAGCCGCCGTCGTCCTGCAGCAGGCCGGCGCGTTCGCCGATCCGCACCGCGGCCAGGGCGCAGGGGGCGAGCGCCTGGAACTCGTCGACTTCGCTCAGCACCGGTTCCAGCAGCAGTCGCACGCGGCCGTCGGCATGGCGCTCCAGCAGGCCGTAACGGTCCTGGCGCGCGACCCAGTACAGTTCGCGCTGTTCATGGCCGGCGTCGAGGATGTCCTGCCATTGCGCGGGAATGAGCACTTCGCCGGGTTGCAGCCGGTCGTGCTCGTCGTGTTCGCCGCGCCGGCGCAGGCCGCGCAGACCGTCGGCCTCGAACAGGATGCGGTCGTGGCCCAGCGCGGCCTGGTCGGCGTAGTGGTCGTGTTCGAAAGCTTCGAACGCGATCCTGCGTGGCCGTTCGGGCTGGTCGAAGTAGGGATGGTCGAGGCCGCCGAAGCCGAACTGCCACAGCCACGAACTCCACTCGCCCGCATGCCACGCCGGGCCCTGGACTTCCAGCAGTTCGGCCACGCGCCCGGCGCGGTCGGCCGCGATCGCGTCCTGCAGTTCGCGCCAGAACGCGCCGCACTGCGCGGCCATGCGCTCGACGAAGCCGTCGATGTCGCCGTCGAGCCAGGACAGTTCGTCCAGATCGGCCGAGAACCACAGCGGCGCGTCGGGATCGGCGGCGCCGGCCCGGACCAGGGCCGCTTCTTCGTCCAGGTAGCGGCGGAACGCTTCGAACTGCAGCGCCAGTCCGGGGATGCGGTCCAGTTGAGGATGGCCGACGACGTAGCGTTCCAGCAGGGAGAAGCGATCGCGGGCGGCAGCCGCGTCGCCGATCAGATTGCCGGTGTCGGTGTCCAGGAACGGCAGCCGCTGCGCGACGTTGGCCGGCCCCTCGCGGCCGTCGGCGAGCAACAGCTGCCACAGCGGCGGGAAATGGTTCTTGGCCTCGGCGAACGGCCGGCCGCCGCCTTGTGCGGCCTCGGTTTCCGTGCACAGATACAGAAAGACCCGATTGCCCATGGACGCTCCCTGCTTGGCGGGGCGAGCAGGGTAAAGGATCGTCGCGCCGGCGGCGCGACCGCAATGGGCGAAGCGGCGAAGTGACGGACCGGTCGCAGCCGGCGGCGGCCGTGGTCGCGCATTGGCGGCGCCGGCTTCGGGCGCCGAGGACGCGGGAGCGGGAAGCGAATCCGGGCCGACCCGGTTGTTGCTCGTTCCTCGTTCCTGCGTCCTCGTTCCCGCAGCGCCGGTCCGCTACGGCATGGCCCGGTGCTGGTGTTGCTGCTGCGCCTGCGGGGTCTGCGATTGCTGCTGGTTCAGCGCATCGAGCTGGCGGAACGCGTCTTCGGTCGGCGGCGTCTGCTGCAACGACACGCCCACCCGCAGGTGCGAGGGGTTGGTCGGGTCGCCCTGGACCAGGAACGCGGTCTTGCCGATTTCCTTGGTGGTGGGGTCGACGCTGAGCACCAGGTGATCCGGGCTGGACAGGTGGTTGCGCTTGCTCTCCAGCGCCAGGCCGGCGGCCAGGCGTTCGGCGTCGCGTTCCGGCAGGCTGCCGCCGTGGCGCGCGTACTCGCCCTGCACCTTGTCGAGGATGCCGCGGAACAAGCGGTGATCCGGGTGTTCGGCGTGGCGCGGGTCGAGCTTGCCGTGCTCGTGCGCATGCGGGTCGCCCTGCAGCTCGTTGAGCGCGTCCAGCGGCGCGTTGCGGATGTTGACGTGGGTGTGGGTGGTCTTGGTGTGGTCGAAATGACCCAGCTTGGGCGGATTGCCGCTGGTGTCGTAGTAAGGCTGGCGACCGGCCGAATTGGCGCCCAGGTCGATGCCGTTCTGCTCCATCAGGCTTTCGTTGAGCTTGAGCTGGGTCATGTTGAGATGCACTTCCGGCTTGCCGCCCTTGGCGGTCTTGCCGTGCGCATGCTCGAGCTGGCTGATGAAGCTCATGTAGGACGCGCCGTAGTAGTTGGCGTAGTCCGAATTGCCGTTGTGACCCAGGCGCGCCTGCGCCGCCGGCATGTCGAAGTAGTACTTGCCCATCGACTTGACGTTGTCGTCGCTCATCTTCATCGACAGGTCCGCCTCGACGGTCAGCCCGGCCTTCAACGCGTAGTTGAAGTTCGGCGCGGTGCCGGTGCGGTCGATGAAATCGCCGGCGCGGCCGGGCGACTTGGCGTACACGTCGGCGAGGGTGGCCTTGGGATTGGTTTCGCGCACGTTGCCGACCAACGCGTTCCAACCGGCGATGTGGGCCTTGGCCTCGTTGTCGCGATCGGCCTGGATCACCTTGCCGACCGAGGCGGTGTAGTCGTGCTTGTCGGCGACGGTCTTGGACAGTGCGGTGGCTTCGGTGGCGAAGGTCTGGATCGCCTTGTCGCGATCGGTGCGGTAGAAGCCGTGCTGGACCTCGTGGCCGAGCACGAAGGTCATGTTGCCGGCGTCGTAGGTGCCGGCGGGCGCTTTCTCCAGGCCCTTGATCGGCAACAGCATGGCCTGTTCCTTGCCGTTGTAGGCGCCGCCCGCGTTGGGGTCGGTCAGCGGCTTGAACGACTTCAGGTGGCCGCCGGCGATGGCGTCGTCGAGCTGCTTGGACAGCGCGGGCGAGCCTTCGATGGTGGTTTTGAGATTGGCCGCGGCGTCGGCGCTGACGCCGGGCTGTTTGGCGAATTCGTCGAGCAGCTTCTGCAGCTCGGGACTGATCTTGGCGGGCATGACGGCCTCCTTGCCTTATTCGATGGTGAGCGTCTTGACGCAGTGGTGGCCGATCTTGGCCGGCGATTCGCTGGACTCGCCCTCGACGAAGATCTGCAGCGACAGACCGGTGCGGCTGAAATTCCAGTGGTCCAGGCGGCCGTGCTCGGCGTAGCTGGCATCGCCCTGGAAGCCCATGGTCTTGAGCTCGCGCGCGTAGTGGTCGAAATCCAGGCCGCAGACCGGAGTCATCGGCGCGTCCTGGCTGCCAGTGCGGGCGAAGTCGAAGATCAGCTTGTTCTTCTGTTCGCCGGCCGGGCGGGTGACGTAGAGGTTGTACGACCAGTCCGGGTTCAGCTGCGCGCCGGTGCCGAAGGAGCCGTCGCCGTTGGCGGCGAGCTGGACATCCAGGCCGGTGTGGCGGCGGACGTGGTCGGCGTTGAGGTCGGCATTGGACGTCAGGCTGCCGATCAGCTTGAGCATGCGGCGGCTGATGTCTTCGCCGGTGACTTGGGTTGTGCCGCTGGCGGCGGTGCTCATGGGGTCCTCCTTGATGGACGTCGATGTCGGGGCATGCGCGCAGGCGGCGATGGCCAAGCCCAAGGCCAGGACGTGGGCCGCGCGCGCGATGCGGGGGAAGCGGGAGCGGGGCATGGCGTCTCCTCCGTGTAACGCGAATCGCTCCGCGGATTACAGCAGGTGCGACACCTGATGAACGCTGGACACGCATGAGGCAGGACAGAGTTGCGACCGACGACACATTGCAACCGCAGCGTCGGCGCAGTCGCCGCGCAGTCGCCCTGTTCAGTTTTCCTGCGCGCGCGCCGCCGCGGTACCCGATCGGTGTTGCCGCCGGGTCGGGTGGCATCGATAACAGTCCCGCCGTTGCTGGCTTTCGAATCGGACGGCAGCAACGCCGGCGGCGCGTTTCAAATGAACTGGCAAGTTCTGTTTTGCAGTGCAGCGTGCAAAGCCGATAACGGTTCCTTCACGATCGCCCCGCATCCCGACGTGGGGGAGGGAGCAAGCCCGCAACCGGTTCTACCGGAAGCGGGCTTTTTATTTGCGCGGCCTTTTTGTCGTCGCGGCCGGCGCGGCGTTGCCGGCGCGCTGTGCGCACGGCGAGTCGACGGTTGCGCAGGCACGACGGCGGCGCGGGACGCATGCGCATCGCCCAGCGGCGCCGTCGTACCTGCGACGGCGTTCGCGCCAAGGACGCGGCCGGGCCGTCTGCGGCAGCGCACGCGCGTTGCGGCCGCGGGCCGCCTCGCAACGCGCATGGCGGCCACTGCCGGAGCCGCTGCAGCGGCATGCGATCATCGGCGCATGACCGCTTCTCCGCTGTCCGTTTCCATGTCCCTCGCCGCCGCCGACCCGCTGGCCGAACGCGCGCTGGCGCGCTTGCGCGCCGCATCCGCCGAGGCGCGCGCCGCGCTCGAGAATCCGCAGCTGGCCGCGCGGGTGGCGCGGGTCGCCGTCGTCAGCGACTTCGCCATCGACACCCTGGTGCGGCAGCCGGCCTTGTTGCTGGCGTTGGCCGCCGACGACGGCGCGGCCGAGCCGCCGCCGCCGGATCTGCCGCCCGACCACCGCAGCGACTGGGGCATGCGCCTGCGCCGCTATCGCGCCGCCGGATCGACCCGGCTGATCTGGCGCGACGCGCTGGGCCTGGACCGGGTCGAGGACACCCTGGCCGGCAGCACGGCCCTGGCCGAGCGCTGCCTGGACGCCGCCCTGCGCGCACTGGAGGACGAGTTCGCCCGCCAGCGCGGCACGGTCCGCACCCGCGACGGCGAAGCGGTGCGTTTGGTGGTGTTCGGCCTCGGCAAGCTCGGCGGCGGCGAACTCAATTTCAGTTCCGACGTCGATCTGGTCTACGCCTACGAGCACGACGGCAGCACCGAGTTCGACGGTCGCGACCCGGCGCGCGCGCTCGACGCCGAGGCCTATTTCGCCCGCCTGGGTCAGCAACTGGCGCGGCTGCTCGACGAGATCACCGGCGACGGCTTCTGTCATCGCGTCGACCTGCGCCTGCGCCCCTACGGCAATGCCGGCCGGGTGGCTTGGTCGTTCACCGCCATGGAGCAGTACTTCCAGCGCGAAGGCCGCGACTGGGAACGCTACGCCTGGCAGAAGGCGCGGCCGGTGGCCGGCGACATCGAGGCGGGCGAGCGCTTCCTGGCCGCGCTGCGCCCGTTCGTGTACCGGCGCTACCTGGACTTCGGCGCGCTCGACGGCCTGCGCGCGATGAAGGCGGCGATCAGCGCCGAAGTGGCGCGCAAGGAACTGGCCGACGACATCAAGCGCGGGCCGGGCGGCATCCGCGAGATCGAATTCCTGGTCCAGGCGCTGCAATTGATCCGCGGCGGCCGCGAACCGGAACTGCGCGGGCGCCGTCTGCAGCCGGCGCTGCGCGAGCTGGTCGGGCAACGCCAGATCGGCGAGGCGGCCGGCGCCGACCTGGCCGAGGCCTACCGCTTCCTGCGCCGCCTGGAGAATCGCCTGCAGATGCTGCGCGACGCGCAGACCCACGCCTTGCCCGCGACCGGCGAAGACCGCGCGCGCATCGCCGCCGGTCTGGACTATCCGGACTGGGAGGCGTTGCTGGCCGAGCTCGCCCATCACCGCGAACGCGTCACCGCCGAATTCGACGCGCTACTCGCGCCGCGCCGTCGCCGCGCCGCGCCCGATGCGTTGACCGCGTACTGGCGTGCGCTGCCGGAGGCCGGCGAGGCGGCGGTGCTCGACGAGGCAGGTTTCGAACCCGCCGCCGACGCCGATGCGGCGCTGCGCGATTTCGCCCGCAGCCCCGGCGTGCGCGGCCTGTCGGACGCGGCGCGGGTGCGCCTGGACCGGGTGCTGCCGGCGCTGCTGCACGGCGCGGCGGGTTCCAGCCAACCGATGCTCGCGTTGAAGCGCTTGCTCGCGCTGCTGCACAACGTCCTGCGCCGCAGCGCTTATCTGGCGCTGCTCGACGAACAACCGGCGGCGCTGACCCGGCTGGTCGAAGTGGTCTCGCGCAGCGCCTTGCTGGCCGAACGCCTGGCCTCGCATCCGTTGTTGCTCGACGAACTGCTCGATGCGCGGGTGGTCGGGCCCCTGCCGGGGCGCGAGGAGTTGCTGGCGGCCTGCGCCGAAGTCGACGGCGGCGACGACGCCGAGGCGACCTTGCAGGCGCTCAACGAAGTGCGGCAATCGCTGAGCTTCCGCATCGCCATGGCCCTGCGCGACGGCCGCCAGTCGGCCGAGGACAGCGCGCGCCAGCTGGCGTGGCTGGCCGACGGCGTGGTGATGCGCATCCTCGCCCTGGCGGAGAGCGAAATAGCCGCGGCGCACGGGCGCATTGCCGGCGGCCGCTTCGCCGTGCTCGGCTACGGCAGCCTGGGCGGCGAGGAACTCGGCTTCGGTTCCGACCTGGACCTGGTGTTCCTGTACGACGCGCCGCCGGTCGAAGGCGGCGCCTGGTCGGACGGCGCGCGCGCGCTGGACGCGCCGCGCTGGTTCGCGCGGCTGGCGCAGAAGATCGTCGCCCTGCTCGGTGCGGTGACCGCGGCCGGTCGCCTGTTCGACGTCGACGTGCGGCTGCGCCCGGACGGCGCCAAGGGCCTGCTGGTGTCGTCGCTGGCGAGCTTTTCCGAGTATCAGTTCGAACGCGCCTGGACCTGGGAGCATCAGGCCCTGGTGCGGGCGCGCTTCGTCGCCGGCGACGCCGGCCTGGGCGAGCGCTTCGAGGCGGTGCGCGCGCAAGCACTGGCGCGCCCGCGCGATCCGGCCAAGCTGCGCGAGGAGGTCGCGGCGATGCGCGCGCGCATGCGCGCCGAGCTCGACCGCAGCGACGCCGCGCATTTCGACCTCAAGCAGGGCGAGGGCGGCCTGGTCGATCTGGAGTTCCTGCTCCAGTACCGGGTGCTGGGCGATAGCGCGCGCGCGCCGGCCTTGCTGCGGCCGCGCGACACGCCCGGGCTGATCGCGGCCGCGTGCCGCGCCGACGGGCTGCCGCCCGCGCAGGCGCAGGCCCTGGCGGCGGCGCATGCGGTGCTGCTCGCGGCGGGACTGGAATGCACCCTCGACCGGCGCCCGCGCCGGGTCGCGCAGACCGAGGCGATCCGCGCCGCGCGCGCGGCGATCGATGCGGCCATGCGCGAGCAGGGGCTGCGCGCCGCAGCGCCGTAGCGGCGCCGGCGCCAGGCCGGCGCGGCCGAGAGCGCGTCGCCGCGCGCCGCGCTCAGTCCGGCAGTTGCAGCCGGCGCCGCACTTCGGCCGCGACCCGCGCGGTCTCGCGCAGCGGCGTCACCGGCCAGCTGCGCAGCGAGGCGTCGAACGGCCGCACCCGGCCCAGGCCGAGCAGGCTGTCGACGAAACGCCGCGGCCGGCCGTCGATGCGGTCGACGCCGTAAGCGAATACCGGCGCATGCGTGGCCGCGGCTTCCGACAGCATGTTGACCGAGTCGGCGGTGCAGACGATGCGGTCGGCCCAGCCGAGCAGGCCCGGATAAGGGTTGGCGCCTTCGCCGGGTTCGTACCAGGACACCCGCGGCAGCCGCGCCAGGCGTTCGCGCAGGCGTGCGCGAACCGGCGCCGGGGTGCGCCGCGAGGTGGTCGCCAGCAGACTGCCGCCCTCGCGTTCGAGCACCGCCTGCAACTGCCCGGCGAGGTCGTCGAAGGCGTCCTGGTCGAAATCGGCGTGGGCGCTGGAGCCGCCGAGCAGCAGCGCGGTGCGCGGCCCGGGCAGGGCGCCGAAGGCGGGGAAGGTCTTGCGCGCGCCGGCCAGCCACAGGTCGTCGACCGGGTTCAGGCTGCCCAGCAGGGTCACCACGTTGGCCCCGCGCAGACCGTCGTGTTCGGGCGCGACCACCAGATCCCAGAACTGCGGGTCCAGTCGCGGATCGAGAATCTGCACCGCGGCGCAGTGAGCGCTGCGCAGCAGCCGGGTCGCCAGCGCGGCTTGGCGGCCGCAGCCGATCGCCAGGCGCGGCGGGGCCGCCAGCGCCTGGGCGAAGGCCGGGCCGAAGGCCTGTTGCGCGCCGGGCAGGCGCCGCGGCGCCAGCCAGCGCCAGGGCGCGCGCGGGCTCAGGGTCCAGTCGGCTGCGGCGCGGCCCAGGGCCAGGGCCAGGGCGTTGGCCTGGCGCTGATTGCCGGCGCGGCCGTCGGTCAGGACCCAAGTTGCAGCAGTGGAGCTAGTTTTCGCAGGAAAGCCGTTTTGTTGCACGGTTGCAGTTAATCCGTTCCGAAGGTGTCGGTTCTGCGGTCGGATCGAGACTCTACACTTCCCCTCCCGATCACATGCCGAGCCTGGCAGCCTCACGGAGAAAACGATGTCCCGGATCTTGACCGACGACGCGCTCGATCAGCTGTTCCGCACCGCCCGTACCCATAACGAGCTCGGCGGCGAGGTCAGCGACGAGACCCTGCGCCAGCTCTACGACCTGGTGAAGTGGGCGCCGACCAGCGCCAACGGGTCGCCGGCGCGGTTCGTGTTCGTCAAGTCGGCGCAGGCCAAGGAGAAGCTGCGCCCGGCCCTGTCCGAGGGCAACCTGGCCAAGACCCTGGCCGCGCCGGTCACGGTCATCGTCGGCCACGACCTGGAGTTCTACGAAAAGCTGCCCTACCTGTTCCCGCATGCCGACGCGCGCAGCTGGTTCGCCGGCAACGACGAGTCGATCCGCACCACCGCGTTCCGCAACGGCAGCCTGCAGGGCGCCTACCTGATCCTGGCCGCGCGCGCGCTGGGCCTGGACACCGGCCCGATGTCGGGCTTCGACAATGCCAAGGTCGACGAGGCCTTCTTCGCCGGCACCCAGATCAAGTCCAACTTCCTGATCAACCTCGGCGTCGGCCAACCCGAGAAGCTGTTCCCGCGTTCGCCGCGCCTGCCCTTCGACGAAGCCGCGCGCATCGACTGAGGCCGTTCCGCCGCTGTTTTTCCCGCCGTTCCCCCGCCGTTCCTTCCTGTCCGCCGTTTCGAGGAGACCACCCATGAAGCGCATCCTGCTCGCCGCCGTCCTTGGCTTCGCTTTCGCCGGCGCCGCCGTCGCCGCCCCGCTGACCTACAAGATCGACCCCAACCACACCGACGTCGTCGCCGGCTGGAGCCATTTCGGCTTCTCCCACCCGGTCGCCCATTTCGGCAAGGTCGACGGCAGCATCACCTACGATCCGGCCAAGCCGGCCGCGTCCTCGGTGCAGGTGACCATCCCGCTGGACGGCCTGAACTCGCACGTGCCGGACTTCGACGAGCACCTCAAGAGCGCCGACTTCTTCGATGCCGAGAAGTACCCGACCATCACCTTCAAGAGCACCAAGGTCGAGGCCGCGGGCGAGAAGAAGCTCAAGGTCACCGGCGAGCTGACCGTGCACGGCGTGACCAAGCCGGCGGTGCTGGACGTGACCATCAACAAGATCGGCGAGCAGCCGATGGCCAAGCGCGCCGCGGCCGGCTTCGACGCCACCACCACCCTCAAGCGCAGCGACTTCGGCCTCGGCAAGTACGCGCCGAACGTCAGCGACGAAGTCAGCATCCGCATCACCACCGAAGCGCTGGTGCCGAAGCAGTAATAAACTGCGCGGCATGATCATCGAACGTCCATCCGCCGCCCGCGGTCTGCTGCAGGCGGACCAGTGCGAGAGCCGCCACGCGTTTTCCTTCGGCGGTTACTACGACCCGGCCTGGATGGGCTTCGGTGCGTTGCGAGTGGTGCACGAAGCCCGCGTCGGTCCCGACGCGGGCTTCGAACCGCACCGCTACGCCAACATGGACATTCTCAGCCTCGTGCTGAGCGGCGCGCTGGCCCACCCGGAACTGGACGGCGGCGGCGCGGTGCAGGCCGGGCAATGGCAGTGGATCGGCGCCGGCCACGGCCTGGCCCACGGCGCGCGTAATGCTTCGGCCGAACAGCCGCTGCACTTTCTGCAGTTCTGGATCCAGCCCGACCGGCTCAATGCGCGCCCGGCCTGCGTCCGCGCGACGCCGGCCGCGGCCGGCGAGGGCGAATGGAGTCTGCTGGCTTCGCGCGACGGCGCCGACGGCGGCCTGCCGGTGCGCCAGGACCTGCGCCTGTACTCGCTGCGTCTGGGCCGCGACGGCCGTGCCGACTGCCCGCTCGCCCCCGGCCGCAGCTATTGGCTGCAGGTGGTGCGCGGCCAGGTCGAGGCCAACGGGCGCCGGCTCGAGGCCGGCGACGCCCTCGGCCTGCACGGCGAATCCGGCGCGCTGGCTCTGGCCGGGCGCGGCGAAACGGCGGCCGAACTGCTCTGGTTCGACCTGCCGCCGCTGGCCTGAGCGGTCCGGGCCGGCCGCGTGCAGCGGCGCGGGGCCGCACGCTGGTAAACTGCCCACCCCGCGTCGCCACCCGTCGTTTCCCATGACCACCGCAGCCAACGCCCATCCCACCCAGGCCAACGCCGACCAGCGTTACACCGTCACCCGGGCGGACCTGCCGCTGAGCTGCCCGCTGCCGTCGATGGCGCTGTGGAACTCGCATCCGCGCGTGTACCTGCCGATCGAGGCCGAGCGCGAATGCCAGTGCCCGTACTGCGGCGCGCATTTCACCCTGGTCGACGACTGATCGTCCGCGCATGACATCGCCGGAGCCGCGCCGGCTGACGGTGATGCAACTGCTGCCGGCGCTGGAATCCGGCGGCGTCGAACGTTCCACCCTGGAAATCGCCGACGCGCTGGTGCGCGCCGGCCATCGCGCGATCGTGGTTTCCGCCGGCGGCCGGCTGGTGCCGAAGCTGCTGGCGCTCGGCGGCGAACACGTCGAGCTGGCGATCGGGCGCAAGTCGCCGGCGACCTTGCGCCATGCCTTCGCGCTGCGCCGGTTGTGGGCCGCGCAGAACGTCGACCTGGTGCACGCGCGCTCGCGCCTGCCGGCCTGGGTCGGCCTGCTGGCCTGGCGCGGCCTGGCCGAAGACGCGCGGCCGCGTTTCGTCACCACCGTGCACGGGCTCAATTCGCCTTCGCGCTACAGTGCGGTGATGACCCGCGGCGAGCGGGTGATCTGCGTGTCCGGCACCGTGCGCGAATATGTGCTGCAGCACTATCCCGACACCGACCCGGCGCGGTTGCGGACGATCCCGCGCGGCATCGACCCGGCCGCGTTTCCGCGCGCGCCCTGGCCCGACCCGGACGCACGCGCCTGGGCCGCGGCGATCCATCCGGCGCTCGGCGGCGACGGCCCCTTGCTGTTGCTGCCCGGCCGCGGCACGCGCCTGAAAGGCCACGCCGACGCGCTGGCTTTGCTGGCCGCGCTGCGCGGCGACGGCCGCGACGCGCGGCTGTGGCTGCCGGGCGCGCGCGAGTCCGGCCGCGAGGCCTACATCGCCGAACTCGAGCAGCAGGCGCAGGCGCTGGGCATCGCCGAGGCGGTGGCGTTCACCGCCCCGACCGACGCGATCGCGCGCGCCTATGCGGCCAGCGATCTGGTGCTGCAACTGTCGCGCAAGCCCGAGGCCTTCGGCCGCACTGTGATCGAGGCCTGGTCCTGTGGCCGCGCGGTGCTGGGCTGGAACCACGGCGGCGTCGGCGAATTGCTGGCGCGTTCGCAAGCCGGCGGCGCGGTCGCGCCGTTCGATGCCGACGCCCTGCATCGGTCCGCTTGCGAATTGCTAACGCAGCCGCCGCCGGCTGTGGATACGATGGCGTTTTCCTTGCGGGCGATGCAGGAGGCCACGCTTGCCGTCTATGCCGAACTCGTCGATGGCGCCGACCGCGGCTGAACCCGGCGCGCCCGCGCCGCGCCATGCGATCGTCGGCTGGCGCTGGGCGCCGGCCTGGATCCTGACTTATGTCGCGCTGCTGTTCGCGCCCGGCTATGCCGAGGGCGTGCTGACCCTCGGCGCGCTGACCGCGCTGGTCAAGCTGGCGCTGGCGCGGTTCAACACCGGCGCGCGGCTGCTCAGCGACCCGGCCTGGGCCCTGACCAGCGTACTGTTCGCCGCGTATTGGCTGCCCGAGCTGGTCTCGGCGATCGATGCGGTCGATCCCGGCCGCGCCCTGCGCGAAGCCGCGGTCGATCTGCGCTATCTGCCGTTCCTGTGGCTGGTCGCCGCGGCCGTGGCCTCGCCGCGGGGGCGCCGCACCACCTTCGGCGGCTTGGCGATCATCCTGTCGGTCTGGACCGTCGACGCGCTGATCCAGTGGGTGGCCGGCACCAGCCCGCTGTTCTTCGGCATCGACGCGCTCAAGCAGGCGATCAGCGGGCACGGCATGTGCAGCGCCGCCGAGACCGCCGCCGCGGACCGTCTCAGCGGCGTGCTCGGTCCGTGCAACCTCAAGCTCGGCCAGGTCATCGCCAGCTTCTCGCCGTTCGTGCTCTACGCCGCCGGGCGTCGCTTCGGCAGCGCCGGCTGGCTGCTGGCCGCGGCTGCGGTCGGGGTGGTCGTGGTCCTGGCCGGCTCGCGCGCTTCGTGGATCACCTACGGCCTGGTGCTGCTGCTGTCGGGCTGGCGCCTGCTCGGCTGGAAGCGCCTGCTCGGCGTGTTCGCGATCGGCGTGCTGACGATCGGCGTGCTCGACCGGGTCTCGCCGCAGGTGCACGAGCGCCTGGCGCGCACCGCGCACGTGGTCAGCGCCGACGTCGAAGGCGTCGACAACGCCTTGTCCGGGCGCACGCGGATCTGGCGCGCTGCGTGGTGCATGGTCGGCGAGCATCCGGTCAACGGCGTCGGCGCGCGCGGTTTCCGCGAAGCCTTCCCGGCCTGCGACCCGCAGCCCGGTCGCCTGACCTCCTGGGGCGAAGGCCCGGCCCTGCACGCCCATCAGCTGCTGCTGGAAGTGCTCAGCGAAACCGGCGCCTTCGGCCTGCTGATGTGGCTGGCCGGCGCCGCCCTGGCCTGGCGCGCCTGGGCCTTCGCCGACGCGCGGGCGCGCGAGGCGTCGCGTCCGGCTATGCTGGCCTTGCTGGTGACGGTGTTCCCGCTCAACACCCACCTGGCGTTCTATTCGACCTTCTGGGGCGGGCTGACGCTGTTGTTGGCGGCGTTGTATGCGGGAAGCCTGTTGGCTCAGCCCAGGAGCGAGTAGCGGCGAGTCGGCGATAGCAGACAGCGAACAGCGGCGGCACGCGCGGCTTTCGCCGGTTCCGGCCCCGAACCGGTTACTTCTGTTTCTTGTAGGGAGAGATCTCGCCTGCCGGCCGGCGCTTGAAGCGGCGGTGGATCCACAAGTATTGGCTAGGCGCCTGCCGCACCATGGCTTCGATCTGGGCGTTGACCCGGGCGCTGTCGGCGGTGGCGTCGGCGGAAGGAAACTCCGCCAGCGGCGCGCCGAGGCGCAGCACGTAGTCGGCGCCTTCGCGGCGGTGGAAGAACGGCACCACCGCGCAGCCGCTGAGGCGGGCGAACTGGTGGGTGGCGGTGATGGTGGCGGCCTGCACGCCGAAGAACGGCGCGAACACCGTGTCCTTGCCGCGCATGTCCTGGTCGGGCGCGTACCACAGGAAGCCGCCCTGCTTGAGGTGGCGCATCGCCGGGCGGATTTCCTCGTTGGTGAACATCGCGCTGGCGTAGCGCAGGCGGCCGCGCTTGACCGCCCACTCCATGACCGGGTTGCGATGGCGGCGGTACATGCCGGCCAGCGGCAAGTGTTCGCACATCAGCCGGCCGCACATTTCCAGGGTCATGAAATGGCCCGATACCATCAGCACGCCGCGCCCGGCGGCGCGGACTTCGTCGAGCCGCTCCAGGCCCTCGATCCGCACCGTGCGCCGCATCGGCGCGACCGAGCCCCACCAGGCGCGGGCGAATTCGAAGAAGCCGATGCCGAGGTCGCGGAAGCTTTCGCGCAGCAGCGCGGCGCGTTCGGCCTCGCTCTTTTCCGGGAAGCACAGCGCCAGATTGATCTGCGCCGCGCGTCGGCGGGTGCCCGCCACGCGCAGGGCGAACGCACCGATCCAGCCGCCGAGCAGGCGTTGCAGGCCCCACGGCAGGCGCGCGCCCAGGCACATGCCGGCCAGGGCCAGCCACATCGGCCACAGGCGCGGCGAAAGCAGGGACGGACGCAGGGGCAGGGCGGTATCGGCCATGGCGATAGTTTATGCGGTGCGGGCGTGAATGCCGGTGCGCCGAGGGCTCGCGTTGCGCGGCGGGTGCCCGCCGGCGCGCGCATCGCTCCGCGAGCGCGTCCGTCCTGGCGGGCCGGCGATGCGGGCGGGACGGTGCGCGAAATCGGCGTCCGCAGCGGCCTGCACGACCGAATCACCTCGCCAGCCTTTATCCTTGGCGGATGCGGAAGGATTTGATCGAGCGCCTGTTGCGTGGCCTGTATTCGGTCGCGCTGTACCTGTTGGCGCCGGTCACGGTCTACCACCTGATCTGGCGCGGCTTTCGCCAGCCCGCCTACTTCCAGCGCTGGCTGGAGCGTTACGCGGTCTACCGCGGCCCGGCCCAGACCCGCACCCTGTGGCTGCACGCGGTCTCGGTCGGCGAGGTCAATGCGGCGATCCCGCTGGTGAATGCCTTGCGCCGCGGCCGCCCCGACTTGCGCCTGCTGGTCACCACCATCACCCCGACCGGCTCGGACCGGGCGCGATCGGCCTGGGGCGATTCGGTCGAGCACGTCTATCTGCCTTACGACCTGCCCGGCGCGGTCGCGCGCTTCCTGCGCCACCATCAGCCCTGCGCAGCGCTGATCATGGAAACCGAGTTGTGGCCGAACCTGCTGTTCGGCTGCCGCGACCGCGGCATTCCCGCCTACATCCTCAATGCGCGCCTGTCCGAGCGCTCGCTGCGCGGCTACCGCGTGCTGGCGCCGCTGGTCGGACGCGCGCTGCGCACCGTGCGCACGGTCGCGGCGCAGTCGCGCGCCGACGGCGAGCGCTTCGTCCAGCTCGGCGCGCGGCCGGAACAGGTCACCGAGACCGGCAACCTCAAGTTCGACGTCAACGTGCCCGATGCGCTGGACGAGTTCGCCGCCGAATGCCACCGCCACACCGGCGAGCGGCCGGTGTGGATCGCCGCCAGCACCCACGAGGACGAGGAGGCGGCGACCATCGCCATGCACCGGCGCCTGCGCGAGCGCTTTCCCGATCTGCTGCTGCTGTGGGCGCCGCGCCACCCCGAACGCTTCCGGGTGGTGGCCGAACAGGCGCGCGGCGCGGGCTGGCAGGTGTCGACGCGCTCGCGCGCGCGCTGGCCGCAGCCGGGCGACGACGTGTTCGTGATCGACACCCTCGGCGAGCTGATGAGCTTCTACGCCTGCGCCGACGTCGCCTTCGTCGGCGGTAGCCTGCAGGCGATCGGCGGCCACAACCTGCTCGAGCCGGCGGCCACCGGCACGCCGATCGTGACCGGTCCGCACCTGCACAACTTCGTCGAGATCGCCCAGCGCCTGGAAGCGGCCGGCGCGCTGCGCATCGGCGCCGACGCCGACGCGGTCGAAGCGGCGGTGGAGCGTCTGCTGGCCGACCCGCGCGAACGCGCGCAGATGATCGATGCCGGCCGCGACCTGGTCGAACTCGGCCGCGGCGCGTTGGCCCGCACCATGGCCCTGCTGCGCCCGGCGCTGCCGCCGGCGTGATCGCGCTCTTGCAGGAGCGGCGTAAGCCGCGACAGCCGCAGCGGTGATCGAGAGCGCAGTGGCCGAAGCCGCCGTGCAGTCTGCGTACAAGGCGCTGTGTGTGCGGGTTTCGGACGCGACGCGCAGAACCTCGCTGCGGCAGTCGCGGCTTACGCCGCTCCTACATAGGCGAGGTCCGGGCATGAAAAAACCGCCGGCAATGCCGGCGGTTTTTCGGTATCGCGCTGCGGGCGCGGGGCTTACTGCATCCCGCTCGGCGGCGGCGCGAGGTTGGTCGCGGCGTCGGCGGTCAGCAGACGGTTGATTTCCTGCACGTCGCCCACGTCGAGCGAACCGGCGGCCTGTTCCAGCAGCAGGCGGTTCTGCAGGTAGTTGTACTTGGCGGTGGCGTAGGCCTGCTGCGCCTGCAGCAGGGTGCGCTGGTTGTTGAGCACGTCCAGCACGGTGCGGGTGCCGACTTCCAGGCCGACCTGCGAAGCGTCGTACGCGGCCTGCGCCGAAACCAGGGCCAGGCGCCGCGCTTCGACTTCGCTGATGCCGGCGACCAGGGTCTGGTAGGCGTTGCGGGTGGTGCGCACCAACTGGCGCTTCTGCCGTTCCAGTTCGTCCTGGGCCGCATCGCGGCGCGCCAGCGCCTGGCGCACGCCGGACTGGATGCGGCCGCCGGCGAAGATCGGGATCGACAGCTCGACGCCGATGCTCGGCCCGTAGCTGGAGTTACCCGGCGCATCGCGGGTGGCGCCCATGAAGGTGCGGTCGCCCCAGGTGGCGCTGTCGCTGTAACCGCCGGTGAGGCTCAGGGTTGGCCAGTGGCCGGCGCGCGCGGTTTCCACGCCGATCTCGGAGGCGCGCACCTGCAGTTCCTGCGCATGCAGCGCGGGGTTGTTCTGCACCGCGTTGTCGACCCAGCTCTCGACGTCGCGCGATTCCGGCAGCGCCGGCTTGAAGTCGGCCGGCAGCGCCTTGAGCGTGCGCACCGGCTGGCCGGTGATCTGGCTCAGCGCCTGATAGGCGTCTTCGACCTGATTGCGCGCGGTGATGGTGCCGGCTCGCGCGCTGTCGTACTGCGCGCGCGCTTCGTGCACGTCGGTGATCGGCGCCAGCCCGACTTCCAGGCGCTTGGACGCGTAGTCGAACTGCTTTTGCAGCGCGGTTTCGGCGGCTTCGGCGGCGGCCAGGTTCTCGAGCTTGACCAGCACGTCGAAGTAGGCCGCCGAGGTGCGGGTGATCAGCTCCTGGTTGGCCGACTCCAGAGTGAAGTCGCTGGCCTCGCTGAGCACGTTCTGGCCCTGGTAAGTCTTGATGCTGGCGCGGTTGTACAGCATCTGGCTCGCGGTCAGGCCGGACCGGCGATTGGTGCTTTCGGACTTGAACATCGCGCCGGCCGGCAGGTCGCTGCCGTCGTCGCTGCCGCTGCCGCCCTGGCTGGTGCTGCGGCTGCGGTTCAAGCTCACGCTGCCGGACAGCGACGGCAGCAGCGCGGCGCGGGCCTGGATGCGGTCTTCCTTGGTCGCCAGGCGATTGGCTTGCGCGGCCGACAGCTGCGGGTCGCCCTGGCGCGCCAGTTCGTAGGTCTGCAACAGGTCCTCGGCCGACGCCAGGGTCGGCAACAGGCTCAGGGCCAGGGCGAGAACGAGCGGACGGCGGATCGTGCGGCTTCCCATGCGGCTTCCTTGAGCTTGCTTGTTTTTGGGAACCCGCATGCTGGCACGCGGGTTCTTACGGGGGACTGACGTGGAACTGACAGGACGGTCAGAACTCGAAGGCGGGCGCGGGCGCGGCGCCGACGAGGTAGGGCAAATCGGTTTCGAACAACGATTGGATGCGCGAAGCGTTGACTTCGTTGCGCTCGCCGGCGGTGACGCGGATCGCTTCCATGGCCGGCGAGCGGCCGCGGACCACGAACAGGCGGCCGCCCGGCTGCAGCCATTGCAGCCACTGCGCCGGCAATTCGGCGACCGCGCCGGTCACGCAGATGGCGTTGAAGCGACGGTCGGTGCGGTAGGAGAACACGTCCGCGTCGACCACCTGCACGTTGAGGATCGACTGCGCGGCCAGGCGCTCGCGCGCGGTCGCGGCGAGGTCGGCGTGGATTTCCAGGCTGACCACCTCGCGCGCCAGGCGGCCCAGGCAGGCGCTGAGGAAGCCGCTGCCGGTGCCGATTTCCAGCACATCGTCGGTCGGGTCGAGTTCCAGCGCCTGCAGGGCGCGGCCTTCGAGCACCGGCTTGAGCATGAATTCGCCGTGCGCCAGCGGCAGGGCGATGTCGGTGTAGGCCAGGTTGCGGTGCGCTTCGGCGACGAACGCCTCACGCGGCAAACCGGCCAGCACATCGAGCACGCGCGGGTCGAGCACGTCCCACGGCCGAACCTGTTGTTCGACCATCAGTTCACGAGCCTTGGCGTAATCGAGCGTAGTCATGGGAGCGGTCTTCATGTAGCGCGGGGAATCGCGAATTCTACCGGGACCGCGCGCACCCCGGCGGAAAAAGAATTAACCACGCCCCTGCCGGGGCTTAGTGCCGAAAGTCACCAGAACTCACGGCACCGTATGGCCTGCGGCGCGAGCCGCTAGCGCCGGCCATAGGCGCGCAGGAACAGGTCGACGGTGGCCTCCAGATGGGCCCGCACCTCGTCCGGGGCCGGCGCGCCGCAACCGAACATCAGCAGCGCATGCGGCTCGCCCTTGGCCAGGCAGAAGAACTGCGGCGCGGCCCGCGTCACCTCGTCGATGTCCAGCTCGCCGGCCTCGACCCGGCGCTGCAGCAGGGCGCCGAACTCATCGTGCAGGCGCTGCGGGCCGGCCTCCCAGAACATTCTCGACAGCGGCGACTGGGCCACCTGGGGCGAGCACAGCAGGCGGTGGATCTGGATGGCCTCGGGCGAGCTGATCATCTCGTAGAAGGCGGTCGCGATCGCCAGCAGGCGCTCGCGCAGGGGGGCGGCCGGCTCCGGAGCGAACATCGGCGAGGGCAGGTGCTGCTGGCAGTAGGCCTGCACCGCGGCTGCGAACAGGCTGTCTTTGTCGCCGAAATGGCTGTAGACGGTCAGCTTCGAGACCCCGGCTTCGGCGGCGATCTGGTCCATGCTCACGCCGTCGAAGCCCTGGCCGAGGAACAACCGCTTGGCCGCTTCCAGGATCGCGTTGCGCTTGCTCAGGTCCTTCGGGCGGCCGGGGCCGGCCGGCTTGGCCGGCTCGGGGGTGGGACTGGAGGGGCGGGGCGACATCATGCTTGAATACTGGACTATCGGGTTTGTTATTTATACAGTACTGACTAGTACATTAATTCCCGATGAGGCTCACCGCAATGCGTCACCGGATTTTTTCCGCCAAGCCCGCCGCCCCGGCGCTGCTCGGCGCGGCCCTGGCCGCGACGCTGTCCCTGACGGCCTGCAGCAAGGCCGCGCCGCAGGCCGAAACCGCGCGTCCGGTGTTGGTGACCCGTCCGGGCGCCGCCGCGAACGGCGTCTCGGCCTTCGCCGGCGAAGTGCGCGCCCGCGAGGAAAGCCCGCTGTCGTTCCGGGTCGGCGGCAAGCTGATCGAGCGCAAGGTCGATGTCGGCGCCCACGTCGCCGCCGGCCAGGTGCTGGCGGTGCTCGATGCCGGCGATCTCGAGGCCCAGGCGCGCGCCGCCCAGGCCCAATTGGCCGCGGCCGAAGCCGATTACGGCCGCGCCCGCGCCGATCAGGTGCGCTACGCGCAGCTGGCCAAGGACCAACTGGTCAGTCGCTCGGCGATGGACGCCCAGGACGCGGCGGCGAAGGCCGCGCAGGGCCAGGTCAACGCCGCCCGCGCCAATCTCGACGTCGCCCGCAACCAGTCCGCCTACACCCATCTGCGCGCGCCCAGCGCCGGCGTGATCGCCTCGCGCAGCGCCGAGGCCGGCCAGGTCGTGGCCGCCGGCCAGCAGGTGTTCGCGCTCGCCGCCGACGGCGTGCGCGAAGTCGCCTTCGCGGTGCCGGAAGGCGCGATCGCCACCTTCAAGCCCGGCCAGGACGTCCTGGTCGAATTGTGGTCGCAACCCGGCAAGCGTTGGCCGGCGCGGGTGCGCGAAGTCGCGCCGGCGGCCGACCCGGCCTCGCGCACTTATGCGGCGCGGGTCAGCGTCGATGCGCCCGCCGGCACGCTCGAACTCGGCCAGAGCGCGCGCATCTATCTGCCCAGCGCCGTTTCGGCCGGCCTCAGCGTGCCGCTCTCGGCGCTGCAACGCACCGCCGCCGGCGGCAGCGCGGTGTTCGTCGCCGACCCGCGCAGCGGCACGGTCAAGCTCAAGCCCATCCACACCGGCCCTTACGGCGCGCAGAGCGTGCCGGTGCTGTCGGGCCTGGGCGCGCAGGACTGGGTGGTCGCCGCCGGCGGCCATCTGCTGCGCGACGGCCAGAAAGTGCAGCCGGTCGACCGCGACAACCACCCGGTCGCGCGCTGAGCGCGTCGCGGCGCCTCCAGGCGCCGCGATCGCGACCGCGCGACTTTCTCGCGCGCCGGTCCGCCGGCGCCCTCCAGATCCCGCCGCCGCGTCCCGCGCGGCGGCCGTTGAACGAAGCGAGCCCAGCGTATGCGTTTCAACCTCTCCGAGTGGGCGCTGCGCCATCGCAGCCTGATCATCTACGCGATGCTGGTGCTGGCGATCGCCGGCGCCATGTCCTACCTGCGCCTGGGGCGCAGCGAAGATCCGGCCTTCACCTTCAAGGTCATGGTGGTGCGCACGCTGTGGCCCGGCGCCACCGCCGAGGAAGTCTCGCGCCAGGTCACCGAGCGGATCGAGAAGAAGCTGATGGAAACCGGCCAGTACGAGTACATCCGCTCGTACTCGCGCGCCGGCGAATCGCAGGTGATGTTCGTCGCCGGCGACGCGATGCGCTCCAAGGACATCCCGCCGCTGTGGTACCAGGTGCGCAAGAAGATCGGCGACATTCGCCCGACTTTGCCAAGCGACGCGATCGGCCCGTTCTTCAACGACGAGTTCGGCGACACCTTCGGCAACATCTACGCCCTGACCGGGCCCGGCTTCGACTACGCCGTGCTCAAGGACTATGCCGAGCGCGTGCAGCTGGCGCTGCAGAGCCAGACCGACGTGGGCAAGATCGAGCTGTTCGGGGTCCAGGACGAAAAGATCTGGGTCGAGCTGTCGAACGTGAAACTGTCCACCCTCGGCGTCCCGGCGCAGGCGGTGCAGGACGCGCTGAACCAGCAGAACGCGCTGGTCTCGGCGGGTTTCTTCGAGACTCCGACCAGCCGCGTGCCGATCCGCGTCGGCGGCCAGTTCACCTCGGTCGAGCAGATCCGAGACTTCCCGATCCGGGTCGGCGACCGCACCTTCCGCCTCGGCGACGTGGCCGAGGTGCGGCGCGGCTTCTCCGATCCGCCGCAGCCGCGCATGCGCTTCATGGGCGAGGACGCGATCGGCATCGGCGTGTCGATGAAGCAGGGCGGCGACATCCTCAAGCTCGGCAAGACCCTGGAAGGCGAGTTCGCGCGCCTGCAGAAGACCTTGCCGGCGGGCATGCAACTGCGCAAGGTCGCCGACCAGCCGGCCGCGGTCGAGGAATCGGTCGGCGAATTCGTGCGCGTGCTCGCCGAGGCGGTCGCGATCGTGCTGCTGGTCAGCTTCTTCTCGCTCGGCCTGCGCACCGGCCTGGTGGTCGCGCTGTCGATCCCGCTGGTGCTGGCGATGACCTTCGCGGTGATGGACTTCTTCGGCGTCGGCCTGCACAAGATCTCGCTCGGCGCGCTGGTGCTGGCGCTGGGCCTGCTGGTCGACGACGCGATCATCGCCGTGGAAATGATGGCGATCAAAATGGAGCAGGGCTTCGATCGCCTGCGCGCGGCCGCTTTCGCCTGGGACAGCACCGCCTTCCCGATGCTGACCGGCACCCTGATCACCGCCGCCGGCTTCCTGCCGATCGCGACCGCGGCCTCGAGCACCGGCGAGTACACCCGTTCGCTGTTCCAGGTGGTGACCATCGCCCTGTTGGTGTCGTGGATCGCCGCGGTGGCCTTCATCCCCTTCCTCGGCGACAAGCTGCTGCCGGACTACGGCCACGCCGCGGCGCCGCCCAAGCCGGGTTCGCCGGCCGCGCGCTGGCGCGACGCGCGCAGCGCGCTGGCGCGGCGCCTGCCGATGTTCGCCAGCGTGCTGGCGCCCAAGCCGCCGATCGACGGCCACGTCCACGACCCCTACGAGTCCAAGTTCTACGTGAGCTTCCGCCGCTGGGTGACTTGGTGCGTGCGCCGGCGCTGGCTGGTCATCGCGATCACCATCGCCGCCTTCATCGGCTCGATCTTCATGTTCCGCTTCGTGCCGCAGCAGTTCTTCCCCGACTCGGTGCGCCCCGAGCTGATGGTCGACATGGAGCTGGCCGAAGGCAGCTCGCTGCGCCAGACCGCCGTCCAGGCCCAGCGCCTGGAAGCCATGCTCAAGCAGCGCAAGGATCTGTCCAACTACGTGGCTTATGTCGGCACCGGTTCGCCGCGCTTCTACCTGCCGCTGGACCAGCAGCTGCCGGCGGCCAACTTCGCCCAGTTCGTGCTGATGCCCAAGGATCTGGAAGCGCGCGAAACCCTGCGCAAGTGGGTCATCGAGGACGTGGCGCCGCGCTTCCCCGAGCTGCAGTTGCGCGTGACCCGGCTGGAGAACGGCCCGCCGGTCGGCTACCCGGTGCAGTTCCGCGTTTCCGGCGAGCACATCGACCAGGTGCGCAAGATCGCCTACCAGGTGCGCGAGAAGATCCGCGCCAACCCGCACGTGGCCAACGTCAACCTGGATTGGGACGAGCCGAACAAGGTCGTGCGCCTGCAGGTCGACCAGGAGCGCGCGCGTGCGCTCGGCATCAGCTCGGCGCAGCTGTCGCAGTTCCTGTCCAGTTCGCTGTCGGGCTCGCACATCAGCACCTACCGCGAGAGCAACGAACTGATCGAGATGCTGCTGCGCGGTCCCGAACAGGAGCGCTTGCAGCTGGACATGCTCGGCAGCCTGATGGTGCCGACGAGCAACGGCCGCAGCGTGCCGCTGACCCAGGTCGCGACCCTGGATTACGGTTTCGAGGAAGGCATCATCTGGCACCGCGATCGCCTGCCGACCATGACCGTGCGCGCCGACATCTACGACGGTACCCAGCCGTCCAGCGCAATGGCGCAGATCTCGCCGACCCTGGACGGGTTGCGCGCGCAGCTGCCGTACGGCTACTCGATCGACATCGGCGGCAGCGTCGAGGACTCCGCGCGCGGGCAGAAGTCGATCAACGCCGGCATGCCGCTGTTCCTGTTCGCGGTGTTCACCCTGCTGATGCTGCAGCTGCGCAGCTTCTCGCGCAGCTTCATGGTACTGCTGACCGCGCCGCTGGGCCTGATCGGCGTGACCTTGTTCCTGCTGGTGTTCCGGGTGCCGTTCGGCTTCGTCGCCATGCTCGGCACGATCGCCCTGGCCGGCATGATCATGCGCAACTCGGTGATCCTGGTCGATCAGATCGAACAGGACCGCAGCGAGGGCCACGAACCGTGGAAGGCGATAGTAGACGCGACCGTGCGCCGCTTCCGGCCGATCGTGCTGACCGCGCTGGCGGCGATCTTGGCGATGATTCCGCTGTCGCGCAGCGCCTTCTTCGGGCCGATGGCGGTGGCGATCATGGGCGGCCTGCTGGTCGCGACGCTGTTGACCCTGCTGTTCCTGCCGGCGCTGTACGCGGCCTGGTTCAAGGTCAAGGTGCCGGCGGAGGCTTGAGCGCGGCGGTAGTGGTGTTTTCCCCGCTTGCGACAAAAGGCGGGGAGCGTGTTGCCGCGGATGGCGTTGCGGATTTCGCGCTGTCGCGCGCCCTCACCCCCGGCCCTCTCCCACTGTGGGAGAGGGGTTGGGGTGAGCCCGCCAGGCCTAAGCGTGCTCGACGCTGAACGCCAGTGTCGCCTCGATCGCCCGTTTCCACCCGGCATACAACTTCTCGCGCTCGGCGCCGCTCATCTGCGGCTCGAAGCTGCGTTCGACCTGCCACTGCTGCGCGATCTGCTCCCGGCTGTCCCAGAAGCCGACCGCCAACCCGGCCAGATAGGCCGCCCCGAGCGCGGTGGTTTCGTTGACCCGCGGCCGCTTCAGCGGCACGTCGAGGATGTCGGCCTGGAACTGGGCGGTGAAATCGTTGCCGATCGCGCCGCCGTCGGCGCGCAGCGAAGTCAGCCGGATGCCCGAATCGGCCTGCATCGCTTCGAGCACGTCGCGGGTCTGGTAGGCCAGCGATTCCAGCACCGAGCGCACGAAGTGCTCCTTGCTGGTGCCGCGGGTCAGGCCGAACATGGCGCCGCGCACGTCGCTGCGCCAGTACGGCGCGCCGAGGCCGACGAAGGCCGGCACGAAATAGACCCCGTCGGTGGAGCGCGCGCGGTCGGCGTAGGCCTGCGAGTCGCCGGCCTTGCCGAACAGGCGCAGGCCGTCGCGCAGCCACTGCACCGCCGAGCCGGCGACGAAGATGCTGCCTTCCAGCGCGTACTCGACCTGGCCGTCGATGCCCCAGGCGATGGTGGTGAGCAGGCCGTTGTCCGAACGCACCGCTTTCTCGCCGGTGTTCATCAGCAGGAAGCAGCCGGTGCCGTAGGTGTTCTTGGCCATGCCCGGGGCGAAGCAGGCCTGGCCGAACAGCGCCGCCTGCTGGTCGCCGGCGACGCCGCAGATCGGCACCGAGTTGTTGAAGAAGTGGCGCGCGCCGGTATGGGCGTAGACCTCGCTGCTGGAGCGCACTTCCGGCAGCATCGAGGCCGGTACGTCGAGCATCTTCAGCAGTTCCGGACACCACTGGCGCTTGTGGATGTCGTACATCAGCGTGCGCGAGGCATTGCTGTAGTCGGTGACGTGGGCGCGGTTCTCCGACAGGTTCCAGATCAGCCAGGTGTCGATGGTGCCGAACAGCAGATCGCCGCGCTCGGCGCGCTCGCGCGCGCCCTCGACGTTGTCGAGAATCCACTTGACCTTGGTGCCGGAGAAATAGGCGTCGATCAACAGGCCGGTGCGTTCGCGCACCAGCGGCTCGTAGCCCTCGGCCTTGAGCCGGTCGCAAATCGCCGCGGTCTGCCGCGACTGCCAGACGATGGCGTTGTGCACCGCCTGGCCGGTGTGGCGGTCCCACACCACGGTGGTCTCGCGCTGATTGGTGATGCCGATGCCGGCGATCTGCTCGGGGCCGACCTGGGCCTTGGTCATGACCTCGATCGCGGTGGTCTGCACGCTGGCGAGGATCTCGCGCGGATCGTGCTCGACCCAGCCCGGGCGCGGGAAGATCTGCTCGAACTCGCGTTGGGCGATGCCGACCACCGCGCCCTGGCGATCGAACAGGATCGCGCGCGAGCTGGTCGTGCCTTGGTCGATGGCCAGGATGTAGGGCTTATCCATAGGGGTACTCGTGCGGAGGTCGGGAGTCGGAAATCGAGAGTCGAGAGTCGAGAGAGGGAATCGAGTGAGGGAGTCGGAACGATTCAGCGACGCAACGCCTTGCGACTCCCCATGCCCGCTTCTCATCCATACACAGCCTGAAACGCGAACGCTCCCGCCACCGCGCCGACCACCGGCGCGACCACCGGCACCCAGGCATAGCCCCAGTCCGAGCCGCCTTTGCCGGCGATCGGCAGCAGCGCATGGGCCAGACGCGGGCCGAGATCGCGAGCGGGGTTGATCGCGTAACCGGTCGGGCCGCCGAGCGACATGCCGATCACCACCACCAACAGGCCGACGCCGAACGGGCCCAGGCCGGGGGCGAGGCTGTTGGCGCCGATGGCGAGCGCGGCGAAGGTCAGCACGAAGGTGCCGATGGCTTCGGTCAGCAGGTTGGCGCGAGTGTCGCGCACGGCGGGTGCGGTGCAGAAGATCGCCAGCTTGGCCGCGGGATCGTCGCTGAGCCGCCAATGGGCGAGATAGCTCAGCCACACCAGCACCGCGCCGGCGAAGGCGCCGGCGAGCTGGGCGGCGACGAAGCCGGGGACCAGCGACCAGGACAGCTTGCCGATCGCGGCCAGGGCCAGGGTCAGGGCGGGATTCATGATCGCGCCGCTGGTCGGACCGGCGATGAAGATGCCGATCAGCACCGCCAGGCCCCAGGCCGCGGTGATCACGCCCCAGCCGGCGCCCTGCGCCTTGGAGCGGTTCAACAGCGCGCCGGCGACCACGCCGTTGCCGAGCAGGATCAGGATGCCGGTGGCGACGAATTCGCTGAGGTATTGCGACATCGGGGTGGGCATCGCGATGGATCTCCTGGGGGACGCGAGCGGTGCGGGCTTGGCGGATCTTGCGAGGCGGCTGTCAGGCCGGGGACGCCGTTCTGCCGTCATTCCCGCGAAGGCGGGACACCGGAGGCTTCGGTGCCTGGTGCGGTGAAGCCCTGGACCCCCGCGTTCGCGGGGACGACGATGCAAAGGGACGAGGAGATCCGGGCCGGCCCGAACCCGGGCGGCGGCGCGGCCGTGCCGGCACGACGATGACGTCGCTCGCGCATGCACCGCATGCGGGCGCACGAGGATTCATGCGAACCCCACCTGCGCCTGCGCATCCGCCCGGCCGGCCACGCGCCGCGCCACATAGCCCTGCAACTGTTCCACGCCCGCGGCGTCGATGCGCAGGCCGAGCTTGGAGCGCCGCCACAGGATGTCCTCGGCGGTGCGCGCCCATTCGTAATCGACCAGATAGTCGACTTCGACCGCGTACAGATCGGCGCCGAAGCAGTCGCCCAGGTCGTCCAGGCGCGCGCAGTTCTCCAGCACACGCAAGGCGCGGCTGCCGTAGCTGCGGCACAGGCGCAGCGCCAGCGCGTCCGGCAGCCACGGCCGGCGCAGGCTGAAATCTTCGTGGAAGGCGTCGAAGTCGGCTCCGGGCAGGTCGCCGCCGGGCAGCGGCGCATCGCCGGTCCAGGCCGGTCGCGTCGCGCCGAGATCGTCGGCGAGCCGGTCGCAAGCTTCTTCGGCCAGCTTGCGCGCGGTGGTCAGCTTGCCGCCGAACACGTTCAGCAGCGGCGCGCCGCCGCGATCCAGATCGAGCAGGTAGTCGCGGGTGATCTGCGAAGCCCGGTCGTTGTCGTCGTCGAGCAGCGGCCGCACGCCGCTGTAGCTCCAGACCACGTCGTGCGGGCGTATCGGCCGCTTGAAATAGCGCGAAGCGGCTTCGCACAGGTAGGCGGTTTCGGCTTCGTCGATGCGCGGCGCGGCGGGATCGTCGCGGTAGTCGACATCGGTGGTGCCGATCAGGGTGTAGGCCTGTTCGAAGGGGATCGCGAACACGATGCGCCGGTCGGGTTGCTGGAAGATGTAGGCATGGTCGTGATCGAACAGCCTCGGCACGACGATGTGGCTGCCCTTGATCAGGCGCAGCCGGCGCGCATGTGGCAGCCGCGCGACCTCGTCGAGGAAGCGCGCCGCCCAGGGGCCGGCGGCATTGACCAGCACGCGCGCGCGCACGTCGCGGGCCCGGCCGCCGGGGCCGCGCAGGCGCACCCGCCAGCCGTCGCGTTCGCGCTGCGCGGCGACGCAGGCGGTGCGGGTCAGGACGTCGGCGCCGCGCTCGGCGGCGTCCATCGCGTTGAGCACGACCAGGCGCGCATCCATGACCCAGGCGTCGGAATAGACGAAGCCGCGCACGAATTCGTCCTGCAGCGGGCGCCCGGCGATGTGCTTGCGCAGGTTGACCGAGCGCGAACCGGGCAAGCCGCGGCCGCGGCGTCCGCCGAGGCGGTCGTACAGGAACAGGCCCAGGCGGATCAGCCAGGCCGGGCGCAGATGCGGCTGGTGCGGCAGTACGAAGCGCAGCGGCCGGATGATGTGCGGCGCCATGCGCAGCAGGCGCTTGCGTTCGGCCAGGGCCTTGCCGACCAGGGCGAACTCGTACTGCTCCAGATAGCGCAGGCCGCCGTGGATGAGCTTGGTGCTGGCGCTGGAGGTGTGCGCGGCGAGGTCGTCGCGCTCGCACAGCAGCACCGACCACCCGCGGCCGGCGGCGTCGCGCGCGATCGCGGCACCGTTGATGCCGCCGCCGACCACCAGCAGGTCGACACTGAGGTCCGTTTCGGTCATGCGTTCCCGCGACTGTCTGCAGGTCGCACGTGGCCGACCCAGGTTGCGTCAGGATGATGGCACAGGCTCGTGGCGCGATTGTTGCCAGGGTTCACATCAACGGCGGGTGACGGGTTCGCGATCGCGCGGTTGTGACGCGGGCAAAAAAATCCCGAAGCCGCCCGGCTTCGGGAAGGGGGTTACGGACGGGCCGGAGAGACCTCTTTGTAATGCGCGACGCTTGCGTTGCGCGGGACGTGGCATGGGCCGCGCAACGCGGCGGGTTCGATACGACGGGTTCGATACGGCGTGTTCAGGGAGGCGGAATGGGCTGTGCGTTCATCGCATCCGCCCGTCGTCTCCGCTCAATCGCGCAGCTCGGCGACCTGACACGGCAGCTCGAGCTGGGCCAACACCGCCGCGGTGACTTCGGCGGTGGTCGCGGCGCGGCCGGCCGGGGCCAGGTCGGCGGTCAGCGTGCCGGCCTCCAGCACCGCGGCGACCGCGCGCTCGACGCATTCGGCCTCGGCCTCCAGGCCCAGCGAATGGCGCAGCAGCAGCGCGGCGCTGAGGATGGTGCCGCAGGGGTTGGCGATGCCGCGGCCGGCGATGTCCGGCGCCGAACCGTGGATCGGTTCGTACAGACCGACCTTGCCTTCGCCGAGCGAGGCCGAGGGCAGCAGGCCCAGCGAACCGGCCAGCATCGAGGCTTCGTCGGTGAGGATGTCGCCGAACATGTTCTCGGTGACGATCACGTCGAACGCGCGCGGCTTGGCGATCAGATGCATCGCCATCGAATCGACCAGCTGATGCTCCAGGGTCACGTCGGGGAATTCCTCGCGCGCCACCTTTGCCGCGACTTCGCGCCACAACCGCGAGGTCTCCAGCACGTTGGCCTTGTCGACCGAGACCACATGCTTGCGGCGGCCGCGGGCGAGTTCGCAGGCGCGGCGCACGACCCGTTCGATCTCGGCCACGCTGTACTCGCACAGGTCGCTGGCGGCGTCGGGACTGCGTTGCTTGCGGCCGAAATAGATGCCGCCGGTGAGTTCGCGCACCACCATCAGGTCGACCCCGGCCAGCAGGTGCGGTTTGATCGGCGACGCGCCGAGGGTGGCGGCGTGCGGTTGCACCGGGCGCAGGTTGGCGTACAGGCCCAGTCCCTTGCGCAGCGCCAGCAGGCCTTGCTCGGGGCGGACCTTGGCTTGCGGATCGGACCACTTGGGGCCGCCGACCGCGCCCAGCAGCACCGCGTCGGCGCGCTGGCAGGCCTGCAGGGTCGCCGCCGGCAGCGGCTCGCCGCTGGCGTCGATCGCGGCGCCGCCGATCGCATGCTCGCGCAGTTCAAAATGGTGACCGTAGCGGGCCGCGACCGCGCGCAGCACTTCGACCGCGGCGGCAGTGACTTCCGGACCGATGCCGTCGCCGGGCAGAACGACGATGTCAGCGCGCATGGGAGGACTCCTGGGATGGGGATTGCGCCGCGGCGCGGCGCTGTTCGTAGTGATTGATCGCCTGCTGCTGGCGCAGCAGATAGCCGAGCTGGTCGACGCCCTCGATGAGGCAGGTCTGGGCGAAGGCGTCGAGCGGGAACTCGACCGAGCGCCCGTCGGGCAGATGCAGGCGGCGTTCGCGCACGTCGATGCGCAGCTCGATGCCCGGCCGGGCGAGCAGCTCGTCGAGCAGCGCCTGCTCGACCACCACCGGCAGCAGGCCGTTCTTGAGCGAGTTGCTGCGGAAGATGTCGGCGATCTCGCTGCTGATCACCGCGCGCAGGCCGAGGTCGGTCAGCGCCCAGGGCGCGTGTTCGCGCGAAGAGCCGCAGCCGAAATTGCGCCCGGCGACCAGGATCGCGGCGCCGGCGTTTGCGAGCTTGTTGAACTCGAAGGCCGGGTTGGGCGAGCCGTCGGCCAGGTAGCGCCAGTCGTTGAAGGCGAACTTGCCCAGGCCCTTGCGCTCGGTGGTGGTCAGAAAGCGCGCCGGGATGATCTGGTCGGTGTCGATGTTGCGCTCGCGCAGCACCACGGTGCGCGAGACCAGTTCGACGAAGCCGGCGCCGGCGTCGGTAGAAGCGATGGAAGCGGACATCACGCGACCTCCTGGACGGCCGAGGCTTGGGCGGCATGGGCGAGGTAATCGCGCGGGTCGACCACCCGTCCGGCGACGGCGCAGGCCGCCGCGGTCAGCGGCGAAGCCAGCAGAGTGCGCGCACCCTTGCCTTGGCGGCCCTCGAAATTGCGGTTGCTGGTCGATACCGCCAACTGACCGGCGCCGACCAGATCGCCGTTCATGGCGATGCACATCGAGCAACCGGGTTCGCGCCATTCGGCGCCGGCGGCGCGGATCACCGCGTCCAGGCCCTCGGCCTCGGCATCGCGCTTGACCTGCTCGGAGCCGGGCACGACCAGCATGCGCACGCGCGGATGCACGTGGCGGCCACGCAGCACCTCGGCGGCCTGGCGCAGGTCGGACAGGCGCGAGTTGGTGCAACTGCCGACGAACACCACGTCGACCGGACGTCCGGCCAGCGCGCTGCCGCCTTCGAAGCCCATGTAGGCCAGGGCCTTGGCCTCGTCGGCGTCGCCGGCCTGCGGCAACGCCGCGTCGACCGCGGCGACCTGGCCCGGGTGCGTGCCCCAGGTCAGGGTCGGCTTGATCGTGGACGCATCGATATGCACTTCGCGGTCGAAGCGTGCGCCTGGGTCGGTCTTGAACTCGCTCCAACGCGCCACGGCGCGCTCGAAGTCGGCGCCGCGCGGCGCGCGCGGGGTCTTGGCCAGATAGTCGTAGGTGACCCGGTCCGGCGCGATCAGGCCGGCGCGGGCGCCGGCCTCGATCGACATGTTGCACACCGTCATGCGCTCGTCCATCGACAGCGCGCGCACGGTCGAGCCGCGGTACTCGATGACGTGGCCGGTGCCGCCGTTGACGCCGATTTCGCCGATCACGTGCAGGATCAGGTCCTTGGCGCCGACGCCGGGGGCCAGCTCGCCTTCGATGTTGATCGCCAGGGTCTTGGGCTTGCGCTGCAGCAGGCATTGGGTGGCCAGCACGTGGCCGACTTCGCTGGTGCCGATGCCGAAGGCCAGCGCGCCGAACGCACCGTGGGTGGCGGTGTGGCTGTCGCCGCAGACGATGGTCTGGCCGGGCTGGGTCAGACCCAGTTCCGGGCCGATCACGTGGACGATGCCGCGATGGGCGCTGTCGAAATCGAACAGCTCGATGCCGTGGCGCGCGCAGTTGCGGCGCAGGGTGTCGACCTGATGCTCGGCCTCGGCGGTGTAGTAGGGCAGACGGCCGTCGGCGCCGGCGGGCAGGGTCGGGGTGGAATGGTCGAGCGTGCCCTTGGTCAGATCGGTGCGGCGCGGTTTGAGGCCGCGCGCTTCGAGTTCGGCGAAGGCCTGCGGCGAGGTGACCTCGTGGATCAGGTGCAGGTCGATGTACAGCACCGCGGGCGCGGCCTCGCTTTCGGGCGCGACCAGGTGGGCGTCCCACAGTTTGTCGAACAGGGTGCTGGGCTGGGTGGCTGAAGTCATGATGGGGGCGACTATGGCTTTCGGCTTGAATGGTTCGATCTTCGGTGTCCCTTCTCCCGGTTGCGGGAGAAGGGCTCAGGTCAGGCGGTGGCGGCGACCTTGTGCGGCTGCGACTCGGCTTGCTGACGGGTGCGCAGCAAGCGGTTGGCCAACTCCAGCCAGGCCAGCGCACTGGCCTCGATGATGTCGGTGCTGGTCCCGGAGCCGGTCAGCTCGATCCCGTCCACGCGCGCGGTCACGCTGGCCTGCCCCTGGGCATCGTCGCCGGTGGTCACGCTGGAGACGTTGTAGCTGTCGATGCGCAGGGCGATGCCGGTAGCGCGGGCCAGGGCGGCGAACAGCGCGTGCACCGGTCCGTCGCCGACCGCGGCTTCGCTGATCGTGGCGCCGTCGGGCTCGACCAACTGCACGCTCGCGGTCGGCAAGCTGCCGTCGGCGACGCCGGTGCTGACGTGGGCGCGCACCAGCCGGTAGCCGCGCGCGGCCTTGGCGTCGGCGCCGAGCACCAGCGCCTCCAGGTCGGCGTCGAACACTTCGCGCTTCTTCTCGGCCAACGCCTTGAAGCTGGCGAACACCGCGTTCAAACGCGCCTCGTCCAGGCTGAAGCCCAAGGCCTGCAGGCGGTCGCTCAGCGCGGCGCGGCCGCTGTGGCGGCCCATGACCATCTGCGACTGCGCCCAGCCCACGGTCTCCGGGTGCATGATCTCGTAGGTGCCGCGGTGCTTGAGCATGCCGTGCTGGTGGATGCCCGATTCGTGCGCGAACGCGTTCTGGCCGACGATGGCCTTGTTGCGCTGGACCACCATGCCGGTGATGCGCGACAGCAGGCGCGAGGTCGGCACCAGCCGGCGGCTGTCGATGCGGGTGCCGACGTTGTAGTAGGCGTTGCGCACCCGCAGCGCCATCACCAGCTCTTCCAGCGCGCAGTTGCCGGCGCGTTCGCCGATGCCGTTGATGGTGCATTCGACCTGGCGCGCGCCGCCTTCGATCGCGGCCAGGCTGTTGGCCACGGCCAGGCCCAGGTCGTTGTGGCAGTGGGCGCTGAACACCGCCTTGTCGGCGTCGCGCACGTTGCCACGCAGGTGTTCGAACAGGGCGCGGATCTCGCTCGGGGTGGTGTAGCCGACGGTGTCGGGAATATTCAGCGTGCGCGCGCCGGCGGCGACCGCGGCGCTGCAGATCTCGACCAGATAATCGTGCTCGGTGCGCAGCGCGTCCTCGCAGGAGAACTCGACGTCGTCGACGTAGCGGCGCGCCTGCTCGATCGCGGCGATCGCGCGCTCGGTCACCTGCTGCTTGTCCAGGTTGAGCTTGTGCTGGCGGTGCAGCGGGCTGGTGGAGATGAACACGTGGATACGCGGCTTGGCCGCGCCTTCCAGGGCGCGCGCGCAGGCTTCGATGTCGCCGGGGTGGCAGCGGGCCAGGGTCGCCAGGGTCGAGCCGCGCACTTCGCGCACGATCGCCCGGGTGCCTTCCAGGTCGGCCTCGGAACTGGCGGGAAAGCCGGCCTCGATCACGTCGACGCCGAGTTCGGACAAGGCATGGGCGAAGCGCAGCTTCTGGCTGGCGGTCATGCTGCAGCCCGGCGACTGCTCGCCGTCGCGCAGGCTGGTGTCGAAAATCGTGACCTGTTGTTGCGGCGGGTCGGTCGGTACTACCGGTCCGGACGTGTCGTTCATGGGAATCAATCCTCTAATACGGCGTAACGCGGGTTGGAAGTCGTGGCATCGTCGCTGGGGCGGGAGTCGGGGCCGCGGCGGCCCCGACTAAGTCGCATCGCGGGATCGAGATTGGCGAGCTTGTAAATGTCCGCCTCGACGGTGGCCGCTTCGCGACCGAGCGCTTCGCGGTTGCGCCGGCGCGGGCGCCGCGGCGGCCGCGGCCGCACGTCCGACAGCAGCTGCGCCAGCACCCCGGCGTCGACGTTGCCGCCGGACACCACCGCGCATTTGCGCTTGCCGACGATGCGGCGACCGGCGGCCAGGGCCAGGGCGCCGGCGCCCTCGGCGATGATGTGTTCTTCCAGCGCGAGCCGGACCAGGGTTTCGCGCAGCTCGGCTTCGCGCACGATCACCACGTCGTCGAGCATTTCGCCGAGCACGCGCTCGGTCAGGCGGCCGGGCTCTTTGACCCGCACGCCGTCGGCCAGGGTCGCGGCCGGCTCGAGCAGGCGGCGATCGCCGCGCAGGGCGCGCGCCATCGAGTCCACGCCTTCGACCTGGGCGCCGATCACCCGCACCTTGCGGCCGGCGGCGCCGCCCGCCAGCAGCTGCGACTTCAACGCCATCGCCACGCCGGCGGCGAGGCCGCCGCCGCCGATCGGCACCAGCACCACGTCGGGCAGGAAGGCCGCCAGTTCCAGGCCGATCGTGCCCTGGCCGGCGATCACGTCGGGGTCGTCGAAGGCCGACAGCAGCCGGTAGTCGTGCTGCTCGGCCAGTTCCTTGGCGAAGGCCTTGGCGTCGTCGTAGCCGTCGCCGTGTAGGCGCACGGTGGCGCCCCAATGGGCGACGCCGGCGACCTTGGTCTGCGGCGCGGTGCGCGGCATGACCGTGATCGCGGGGACGCCCAGGCGATACGCGGCCCAGGCCAGGCCCTGGGCATGATTGCCGGCCGAGGCGGCGATCACCGGACGATGATCGCCGCGTTCGCGCCCGGCCAGCAGGGCGTTGAGCGCGCCGCGCACCTTGTAGGAGCCGGTGCGCTGCAGGTTCTCCAGTTTCAACCAGCAGCCGAAGCGCTCGGCGTGGTGCAGCGGAGTCGGCTCCAGATAACGCCTCAGCCGCACTTGCGCCGCCAACAGGTCGGCGGCGCTGAGCGTGGCCAGGCTGGCTACGTCGCAGTCCATGGCTCAGACCGCGGTCAGCCAGGCGGCGTAGCGCGGCTCTTCGCCGCGCACGACGCGTGCGTACAGGGCGGCCAGCTCGCGCGTGACCGGGTTGTCGCCGAATTCGCGGCGGTCCAGCACGCTGATCGGGGTGGCTTCGGCGGCGGTGCCGCAGACGAAGACTTCGTCGGCGTCGAGCAGTTCGTGCAGGGTGACCTCGCGCGATTGCGCGCCGGACAGCTCGATCATGGTGTCGCGGGTGATGCCGGGCAGGGCGTCGCGATGTTCGACCGAGGTCACCACGCCGTTCTTGACCATGAACACATTGGCGCCGGTGCACTCGACCACATAGCCTTTGTCGTCGGTGAACAAGGCCTCGTCGAAGCCGCGCTGCTTGGCTTCGCGCTTGGCCAGGATCGAATTGACGTAGGCGCCGCTGAGCTTGAGCGCCGGCAGCGAGGTGGCCGGGTTGCGCTTCCACGGCGACACGGTCAGGCGGGTGCGCGCGCCGCCCAGATGCACGACCTTGGGCAGGGTCGCGATCATCAGATGCTGGCTCAGCGGATCGACGTCCAGGCCGATGCTGCCCGTGCCCATCCAGGTCAGCGGGCGGATGTAGGCGTCGCGGTGGCCGTTGGCGCGCAGGGTGGCCAGGGTCGCCTGGCTGGCCCGCTCGACGTCGAAGTCGATGCCGAACATGTCCGCACCCTTGCGCATGCGCTCCATGTGCTCGGGCAGGCGGAACACCGCCGCGCCGCCGTCGGCGGTGGCGTAGCTGCGGATGCCTTCGAACACCGCGGTGCCGTAATGCATGGCGTGGGTGGTCAGCGGCGCTTCCGGCGCGTCGCCGGGGATGAACTGGCCATCGAACCAAATGAGCGGCATTCGCTGGGAAGTCGGGACTTCGCTACGAGCGCGGGACTCAGGACTACGAGCCGCGGTCGACGGTTCGACTTCAGCGCGCGCCGCCTCGCTGCGCGCCGGCACATACGCGCGCTCGCGCGTCGCAGCCGCGGCTTGCGCGGGCGATTGGTTTTCGGCCGCGGCCGGACGTTCCAGGGTTTCGGCGGTCAGGTGCATGGGGAAACCTCAACGGCAAGACAGTCGTAGAGCTTGGCGAGCTGGGTCTGCAGCGCGGTGTCGGCGCGATCGCCCTCCACCGTCATGCGCAGGTGCCAGCGATCGCCGTCGGGTTGCGCTTCGCCGTCCACCGACAGCGGACGGAAGCCGCGGCGCTCGGCGGCGCCCAGTACGCGAGCCAGCGCGCCTTCGGCCTGGCGCAGGGTCAGATCAAGCTGGTATCGCATGGGCGTCCTCCGTCGCGTTGGGGGTGGTGGGGCTCAGACTGACGATCGCGTCGGCGTCGGCCGCTTCGGGATCGAGCATCTGGGCGTTGTTGTGGTTCGGCGGCACCAGCGGCCAGACGTTGGCGGCCTGGTCGATGGCGACGTGCAGCAGCACCGGGCCCGGGGTTTCCAGCATGTAGGCCAGGGCCTCGTCGACCGAGTCGGCGCGGTCGACGTACATCGCCTTGACCCCGAATGCGGCGGCCAGGGCGCAGAAGTCCGGGTTGTCGGACAGATCGATTTCGGAATAGCGGCGTTCGAAGAACAGCTCCTGCCATTGCCGCACCATGCCCAGGGCCTGGTTGTCGAGCAGGACGATCTTCACCGGCAGGCGGTAGCGGGCGATGGTCGCCAGCTCCTGCACGTTCATCAGGAACGAGCCGTCGCCGCTGACGCAGATCACCCGCGCTTCCGGCTCGCCTCCGTCGGCATGGGCCAGCTGCGCGCCCATCGCCGCCGGCACGCCGAAGCCCATCGCGCCCAGGCCGCCGCTGGTCAGGTGCTTGCGCGGGTCGTCGAAGCGCCAGTGCTGGGCGACCCACATCTGGTGCTGGCCGACGTCGCAGGCGACCACCGCCTCCGGCGCCAGTTCCGACAGGCGTTTGAGCAGCGCCGGCGCGTACACGCTTTCGCCGGGCGCGTCGTAGCGCGGCGCGCAATCGCGCTTGCGCTGCAGGCAGGTGTCGCGCCAGGCGCGGCGGGCGCCGCCGTTGCGACCCTGCAACTGGGCGGTGACCGGCGCTGTCAGCGCGTCCAGCGAACGGCGCAGGTCGCCCTGCACCGCGGCGTCGGCGTAGCGCAGCTTGCCGATCTCGCAGGCGTCCAGGTCCATGTGCACGACCCGCGCGTTGGGCGCGAATTCGGCCAGCTTGCCGGTGGCGCGGTCGTCGAAGCGGGCGCCGACGACGATCAGCAGATCGCATTCCTGCACCGACAGATTGGCCGCGCGGTTGCCGTGCATGCCGAGCATGCCCAGGTTCAGCGCGTGCTCGGCCGGCAGCGCGCCCAGGCCTTTTAACGTCAGCACCGCCGGGATCTGGCTGCCTTCGACGAAGGCGCGGAACGATTCGACCGCGCCGCCCAGGGCGATGCCGCCGCCGCCGTAGATCAGCGGCTTGCGCGCGTGCGCGATCAGCGCCGCGGCTTCGTGGTAGGCCGCGTCCGGCGCGCGCGGCACCGGGTCGACCGGCAGCGGCGCGTGCGCGGCCAGATGCGAGGCGTCGGCGTTCTGCACGTCCTTGGGCAGATCGATCAGCACCGGGCCGGGGCGGCCGGAACGGGCCAGGCGGAACGCCTCGGCGACCGTCCGCGGCAGCTCGTCGACGCTGCGCACCAGGAAGCTGTGCTTGACGATCGGTAGGGTCATGCCGAACACGTCCAGCTCCTGGAACGCATCGGTGCCCATCAGCGTGGTCGCGACCTGGCCGGTGATGGCGACCATCGGCACCGAGTCCAGCATCGCGTCGGCGATGCCGGTGACCAGGTTGGAAGCGCCCGGACCGGACGTGGCTACGCAGACGCCGACTCGCCCGCTGGCACGGGCATAGCCGTTGGCCGCGAAAGCCGCGCCTTGCTCGTGACGGACCAGCACATGCTTGAGGTCCGACCCGTGCAGGGCATCGTAGAAAGGCATGATGGTGCCGCCCGGATAACCGAACAGCGTGTCCACGCCTTCTGCGGCCAGTGCTTGCACCAGCCAGCGGGCACCGTTCATCAGGCGGCCTCTTCCTGTCGTTCGCCGCGGGTCGCGGCGGGAGCGGCGGGCTGCGCCTTGGGCGCGGTGTCCAGCCACTTCATGTTGGCGCGCAGCTTCTTGCCGACCGCCTCGATCGGATGCTCCAGGTCGCCCTGCTTGAGCGCCTTGTAGTGGGCGTTGCCGGCGGCGTATTCGGCGATCCACTGCTTGGCGAAGGTGCCGTCCTGGATTTCGGCCAGGACCTTGCGCATCTGCGCCTTGGTGTTGTCGTCGACCACGTAGGGGCCGCGGGTCAGCGCGCCGTACTGCGCGGTCTCGCTGATGAATTCGTGCATGCGGGTCACGCCGCCTTCGTAGAACAGGTCGACGATCAGCTTCAGTTCGTGCAGGCACTCGTAGTACGCGACTTCCGGCTGGTAGCCGGCTTCGACCAGGGTTTCCCAGCCGGCCTGGACCAGCTTGGTCGCGCCGCCGCACAGCACCGCCTGCTCGCCGAACAGGTCGGTCTCGGTCTCTTCCTTGAAGGTGGTCTTGATCGCGTTCTGGCGCGCGCCGCCGATGCCGGCGCAGTAAGTCAGGGCGAACTCCTCGGCGCGGCCGCTCTTGTCCTGGTGCACGGCGTAGACGCTGGGCACGCCGCGGCCGATTTCGTACTCGCGGCGGACCAGCGCGCCCGGACCCTTGGGCGCCACCAGGACCACGTCGAGGTCGGCGCGCGGCGCGATCTGGCCGTAGTGGACGTTGAAGCCGTGCGCGAACAGCAGGCAGGCGCCCTGGCGGATGTTCGGTTCGATGACGTCGCGGTACAGCTGCGGCTGGACCATGTCCGGGGTCAGCACCGCGACCAGGTCGGCGGCGGCGACCGCTTCGGCCGGCGTGGCGACGGCGAAACCGTCGGCCTTGGCCTTGATCTCGGTCGGGCCGCCCGGGCGCAGGCCTACGGTGACGTCGAAGCCGGAGTCGCGCAGGTTCAGCGCATGAGCGCGGCCCTGGCTGCCGTAGCCGACGATGGCGATCTTGGGGCGGGAGGCGGTGCTGGTGGTCATGGTGGTCTCGGGAGAAGTGAGTGGAGAGGAGCGAGGGGAGAGGAACGAGTTGCGTCAGGCGGGTTCGGGGACGGCGCTGTCGATCAACGCCGCGTCGATCTTTTTCGTCGCCGGCGATTGCAACGGGCCCGGCGCGGTGACCGCGCCGCGCGAGGCCGAGCCGACCAGCCGCGCGTACTTGGCCAGCGCGCCGGTGGTCACGCGCGGCGCCATCCGCGCCGGTTCGCGCGCGGCCAGGTCGGCGGCGACGTTGAGGGTGCGGGTCTTGACGTCGATGCTGACCACGTCGCCTTCGCGCAGCCGCGCGATCGGGCCGCCGTGCGCGGCCTCCGGCGAGATGTGGCCGACCATGAAGCCGTGGGTCGCGCCGCTGAAGCGGCCGTCGGTGATCAGGGCGACGTCGTTGCTCAGCCCTTGGCCGACCAGGGCCGCGGTGACCGCCAGCATCTCGCGCATGCCCGGACCGCCGGTCGGGCCTTCGAAGCGGATCACGACCACGTCGCCAGCATGGATCTGCCGCGCCTGGACCGCGGCGAACGCGGCTTCTTCGGAATCGAACACCCGCGCCGGACCGGCGAAATGCTCGCGGCCGTGGCCGGCCAGTTTCAGAATGCAGCCGTCCGGCGCCAGGTTGCCGTAGATGATCGAGTAGCCGCCGCGCGGCTTGATCGGGTCGGCGACCGGACGCACCACGTCCTGCGCGTCGCTCATCCGCGCCTGCGCCAGCTCCTGGAAAAAGGAACGGCCGGTGACCGTGGGAATGTCCTCGATCAGACCGGCCGCCTTGAGTTCGCGCGCCACCAGTGCCGCACCGCCGAATTCGAACATTTCCGCGGCGGTGTAGCGGCCGCCCGGTTTCAGGTCGGCGATCACCGGCGTGTGCGCGGCGGCTTCGAACTCTTCCAGGTCGAAAGTGACGCCGGCTTCGTGGGCGATCGCCAGCAGGTGCAGGGCGGCATTGGTCGAGCCGGCGGTGGCCGAGACCGCGCGCGCGGCGTTGCGCAGCGCCTGGGGAGAGAGCAGTTCGCGCGGTCCCGGCCCGCCGTCGCGCAGGCGTTGCATCACCATCTCGCCGCAGGCGCGTGCGGCTTCGGGCTTGTCGGCGTGGATCGCCGGAATGTCGTTCAGGCCCAGCGGCGACAGGCCGAGGAAGGTCAGCACCATGGCCATGGTGTTGGCGGTGAACTGGCCGCCGCAGGCGCCGGCGCCGGGACAGGCATGGGCTTCGATGCGGTGCAGTTCGGCGTCGTCGATGCGCCCGGCCGAGTGCGCGCCGACCGCTTCGAACACGTCCTGCACGGTCAGCGGCTTGTCCTCGCCGGTGCCGCGCTTGGACGGGCAATGCCCCGGCATGATCGTGCCGCCGTAGAGGATCACGGTCGGGATATCCAGGCGCGCGGCGGCCATCGCCGCGGCCGGGATGGTCTTGTCGCAGCCGACCAGCAGCACCATCGCGTCCAGGCAGTGGCCGGACACGGCCAGTTCGATCGAATCGGCGATGGTCTCGCGCGAGGCCAGCGAAGCGCGCATGCCGTCGCTGCCCATGGCGATGCCGTCGGTGACGGCGATGGTGTTGAACTCGATCGGCGTGCCGCCGCCGTCGTGCACGCCGCGGCGCACGTGCTGGGCCAGATCGCGCAGGGTGATGTTGCACGGCGACACGTCGGACCAGGTGTGGACCACGGCGACCAGCGGTCTGGCGATGGCCGCGTCGTCCAGGCCGGTGGCGCGCAGCATCGCGCGCGCGGGGGCTCGGGCCGGGCCTTGCTTGATGGCGTTGCTTCTCACGTACAACGGTTCCTGTGTTGCGCGTCCGTGGCGCGTGTCCGCACGATCCGCGTGCGGCGTTTGCAGGAACCCAGGGCCGTAAAACGAAAAACCCCGCGCCTTTGGGGCGCGGGGTTCGAGGTTCTTTCGACCTTGGGTTGTGTGGTTTTGCTACACGAACCCGACTCCCGCGCTGGTAAGCGAGGTAATAAGTACGAGGACGAGAATAATCGTGGCGATCGCGGGCGCGACCTTGAGCGCAACGCGCGCGGCGCCGTTCGAGGCCTGGGCGGCCCGGAGCGAAGTCGTCTGCGAGTGAGTGCTGCGCTGCGTCATGCGAACGAGAAGAACATGCCCGTTCGCGGCTTGTCAATAGTTTCTTGGAAAACCATCGCGGGGCGTGCGAGCAGTCACAGGGAACCTGGGAACGAAAGGGGGCCGCTAAGGCTTGGCCCCCTTCATTCCTGGCACGTTCGCGCTGAGTAGATCCGAAACTAGTGTGCTTCCAGGAGAAAAAAGGCCGGCAACTCGCCGCTCGCGTTGCAACATCGCAGCATTGCTTACGTTCAGTGCGTTCAGCCGCTTGCCGCGTGTGTGCCGGGGCGGCCCAGCGATCGCGAAAGCGACGATGGAGCACCGCTAAAGGGATCGGGCGGGTTAAGCCGGTGGCCCAACCCGCTCCTCCGCTGGGCCGCTCAGGCCCAGGCGGTGGCGAGCAGGCGATCGCGCAATGCGGCGTAATCCGCCGCCAGCGGCTCGGCCGAGGCAGGCCGCGCCAGCGATGCGGCCAATGCCGGCGGCGGTTCGACCGCATGCCCGGCCAGCGGCTCGACGATGCCGTCGAACTTGGCCGGATGCGCGGTCGCGACCACCGCCCACGGCCGTTCGTCGCCCTGCGCGCGCAGGGTCTCGAGCAAGCGCAGGCCGGTCGCGGTGTGCGGACAGGGGACCACACCATGGCGTTGCGGCGCCGCGGCGATCGTGGCGCGGATGGTGTCGTCGTCGACCCCGACCGCGCGCACCGCCGCGCGCAGTTCGGCGTCGTCGCGGTGCCAGTGGCGCAGGCGCTCGAAGTTGCTCGGCGCGCCGACGTCCATGGCGTTGGCCAGGGTGGCGCGGGTCGGTTGGGCAGCGTAGTCGGCACCGGCGAAGTAGCGCGGCAAGGTGTCGTTGGCGTTGGTGGCCAGGGCGATTTCGCCTATCGGCAGGCCCATGCGGCGGGCGACGAAGGCGGCGCAGGCGTTGCCGAGATTGCCGGTGGGGACGATGAAGTTGAGCGGCTCGCCGCGCTGCGCGTAATGCCGGCCGGCGGCGTGGGCGTAGTAGGCGGCTTGCGGCAGCAGCCGGCCCAGGCTGATGCTGTTGGCCGAACTCAGCGGCAACCGCGTGCGCAGCACTTCGTCGGCCAGGGCCTGCTTGGCCAGGCGTTGGCAGGCGTCGAAATCGCCGTCCACGCGCAGCGCGCGCACATTGTCGCCCCAGCAACCCAGGCCGTGGGCCTGGCGCGGCGAGACCCGCCCGTCGGGATACAGGATCACCACTTCGAAGCCGGCCCGGCGGTGGAAAGCGGCGGCGACCGCGGCGCCGGTATCGCCCGAGGTCGCGACCAGGATCGTGGTCGGCGCGTCGCCGTCCCGGCGCAGGCCGGCCAGGGCGCCGGCGAGGAAGCGCGCGGCGTAGTCCTTGAACGCCGCGGTGGGGCCGTGGAACAGCTCCAGCAGCCAGTCGTCGGCGCCGGCCAGCGGGCGCAGCGGCGCATCGAACGAGAACGCATGCGCGCAGATCTCGCCGAGCCGTTCGCGCAGCGACGACTGTTCGAAGTAGGGCGCGAGCAGCGCATGCGCGGTGTCGGGCAGGCGCTCGGCGGCGAGTGGCTGGTCCAGTGCGGGAATGCGTTCGGGAACGTAGAGCCCGCCGTCGGGCGCGAGACCGGCGGCGAGGGCGGCGTCGATCGGGGTCGGGGCGGTGCGGCCGCGGGTGCTGAGAAAGTTCATGCGAGGTCCGGTGATGGGGCGTTGATGCTTGCCGGGAGAGCGACTCCCCTTGCCCCCTTTTTCCAAAGGGGGGCGACAAGCATGTCGAATGGATGGAGGCCGTGGCTCTTGTCGTCGCCGCTGCCGTTGCCTTTGCCGTTACCCCCGTCGGACAGGGGACAGGGGACGGGCTGTTGCTTCCCCGCAGCGCCTACCCGATCACCTCCGCCCGCGGCCCCGCCACCGGCCCGACATAGGCGCGCGAATCGAAACCGGCGGCGGCGAACGCCGCGCGCATCGCGGCCGCTGCGGCCTGCGCCTGCGCTTCCGACGCGAACCAGGCGAAACAGCTCGGGCCGGCGCCGGAAATGCTGGCGCCGAGCGCGTCCTGGGCCAGCGCGGCCGCCTTGACTTGCGCGAAACCGGGAATCAGCGGCGCGCGGCGCGGCTCCACCAACAGGTCGACCAGGCCTTCGCGCAACAACTCGACGTCGCCGCGTTGCAGGCCGGTGAGGAACAGCGCCAGATGCGCGCTCTGCCTGACCACCTGCGCCAACGGATAAGGCTCGGCCAATACCGCGCGCGCGCGCCGGGTTTCCAGCACCTGATCGGGATGCACCACCACCGCATGCAGGAACGAGGGCACGCTCAGCGCAATCATCTTGGTCGAAGTCGCCATCACCACGCCGCCGAGCAGCATCGGCGCGACGTTGTCGCCGTGGCGGCTGCCGCTGGACACCGACTCGCCGTCGAGGGCGAATTCGTAAAGCGCTTCGCGCGACAGCGGCCGGTCGAGCAAGGCATTGGCGGCGACCAGCGCAGCGACGCAGGACGCGGCCGAGCCGCCGAGGCCGGAGCCGAGCGGAATGCCCTTGTCGAGTTCGAGTTCGAAGCCGTAGTCCAGGCCGAGCTTTTCGCGCAGGCAGATCAGCGCCTGTCCGGCGGTGTTGCGCGCCGCCTCCAGCGGCAATGCATCCGCGCCCGGCACCTCGCCGCGGATCGCGCGAATCCGCACCGTCGGCTCGTCGATGCGCCGCACCGTCGCCACGTCGCGCGGGCCGGCGATGGAATGGCCGAGCACGTCGAAGCCGACGCCGATGTTGCCGACGCTGGCCGGGGCGAAGGCCCGCGCCTGCCGCGCCGCGGACGCGGACGGTTCGGCGGCGGGTGAAGACATAGCAGCGCTCATGCACGGGCTCCCAAAGCTTGCGCGATCGTCAGCAGGTCGCCGAACACGCCGGCGGCGGTAACGTCCGGGCCGGCGCCCGGCCCTTGTACCACCAGCGGATTATCCGCGTAACGCAGGGTGCGGAACTGAATCAGGTTGTCGGTCAGCGCGCCGTGCAAAGCCGCATGCCCCGGCGGCGGCGAGACCACGCCGACGCTGGCGCGGCCGTCGCGGCCGAGCCGGGCCAGATAGCGCAGGCTCAGCCCGGCGGCGCGGGCGGTGTCGAAGCGCTGCTGCAGCGGCGCGTCGAGTTCGTGCAGGCGTTCGAAGAACTCCTCTTTCGATACCTCGCGCAGCGCCTCGGGCACCAGGCTTTCGACCTCGATCTGCTCCAGCGACAAGGCGCGGCCGGCTTCGCGGGCGAGGATCACCAGCTTGCGCGCGACGTCGGTGCCGGACAGATCGTCGCGCGGATCGGGTTCGGTATAGCCCAGTGCGTGCGCCTCGCGCACCAGTTCGGAGAACGCGGTGCGGCCGTCGTAACGGTTGAACAGCCAGGCCAGGGTGCCGGACAGAATGCCCTCGACTTCGGTCAGTTCGTCGCCGGTGTCGAGCAGCGAACGCAGGGTCTGGATCACCGGCAGGCCGGCGCCGACCGTGGCCTCGTAGCGGAACTGGCCGCCGTTGCGCGAGGCTTCGCGGATCGCCTGATAGCGCTCCAGCGGGCCGGCGCCGGCGTGTTTGCTCGGCGTCACCACGTGGATGCCGGCGGCGATCCACTGCGGGTAATGCGCGGCGACCGCGTCGCTGCCGCTGCAGTCGACGATCAGCGCATGCGGAATGTGCTCGGCGCGCACGTGCTCGGCGAACCGCTCCAAGTCCAGCGCTTCGTGCTCTTCGGACAAGGCCGCGGCGCCGTCCTCGAACGCCAGCGCGCGCGGCGCCAGATGCATGCGCCGGCTGTCGGCGAGCGCGCGCAAGCGCAGGTCCAGGCGCGAGTTGCGCTGGAAGCGCGGCTGCGCGGCGGCGAGCTGGGCGAGCAGGGCGCGGCCGACCTTGCCGGGGCCGATCAAACCGATCGAGATGCAGTGCGGCGACAGCCAGAACGCCGAATGCGCTGCGCGCAGGGCGCGGGTCGCGTCGCGCGCGGCGATCGCCACCGAGATATTGCGCTCGCCGGCGCCCTGAGCGATCGCACGCAGGTTCACCCGCGCCTTGGCCAGGGCGTCGAACAACTGCGCGGCGACGCCGGGCAGGCCGACCATGCCGTCGCCGACCGCGGCCAGCACGCACACGTCGGGGGTGACCGTGACGTCCTGCGCCTGACCGTCGGCCATCGCGTCGGCGAACGCGGCCAGGATCGCCGCGCGGCCGCGTTCGGCCTGATCGGCGCGCACCGCGCAACAGATCGAATGCTCGGACGAGCCCTGCGAAATCATCGTCACCGACACGCCGGCGCCGCGCAGCGCGCCGAACAGCCGTTCGGCGGTGCCGGGCACGCCGACCATGCCGTTGCCGACCAGTTCCAGCACGGCCAGGTTGTGGACCAGGCTCAGGCCTTTGACCGGCACCGCGTCGGGTTGGCTGTGCAGGCTGATCAAGGTGCCGGGCGCCTGCGGATTGCGGGTGTTGCGGATGCGCAGCGGGATGCCGCGCTGCTGCACCGGCGCCAGCGTCTGCGGGTGCAATACCTTGGCGCCGAAGTAGGCCAGTTCGCAGGCTTCGGCATAGGACATCGACGGCAGGCAGACCGCATCCGGCACCAGCCGCGGGTCGGCCGAGAGCACGCCGTCGACGTCGGTCCAGATGGTCAGCGCGTCGGCGTCGAACAGGTTGGCGAAGATCGCCGCGGAGAAGTCGCTGCCGTTGCGGCCTAGCGTGGTGTCCTGCCCCTGCGCGTCGCGGGCGACGAAGCCGGTGATCACCACGTGGCGGTCGTCGTGACGGCGGCGCCAATCGGCCAGGCGTTCGCGGCTCGCGGCCCAGTCCACGCCCACGCCCATCTCGCCCGGGTGCACCACCAGCACTTCGCGCGCGTCCAGCCGGCTCCACCCCGCCGCCGCGCCGCCAAGGGCGGCCAGGATCAGGTACGAGGACAGCACTTCGCCGAGACCGGGCAGGGCTGCGGCGAGTGCGGCGTCGTCCTGCGCGGCCAGCCGTTCCAGCGCTTGGCGCAGGCCTTCGCACTCGGCCTCGATCGCCTCGCGCGTGCCGTGGCGGCGGTGCGGGTCCAGCGAATCGGCGGTTTCGACATGGCGCTTGCGCAGCGCCGACCAGGCCGGCGCCCAGTCCTGGCCCGCGCGTGCGGCGGCGGTCAGGGCGACCAGCGCGTCGGTGACGCCCTGCATGGCCGAGACCACCGCCAGCCGCTGCGGCGCGCCGTCGTCGAGCAGGCCGACCGCAACCCGATAGCGGTCCGCATCGGCCAGGCTGCTGCCGCCGAATTTATGCGCATGGCGCTGCGGCAGCGGCGCCGGACGGGCGATGGGCCCGGATAGACAGGCGTCGGGATCGGAGGCGTCCGGCGCGGACGCATCGGCGTCGCGATCGAGCGCGGGGGATTCGAGTGCGGCTTGGGAGAGGGCGGACGACATGGGGAGGCTCCTGGTGGAGCTCCGCGTCCGGTTCCGGGTTCAGGCTGCCAGCCCGCACCCTGGTCGGGTGCGGAGCGGCGTGGTGGTTTACCTGGACACGCCCGTCCGCACCCCTGGCGAGGTGGTACCGGTACCGGTGGTGGTAATCGACATCGACGCGCACGACGACGAGCCGGCGGACCGGGTCGAGGCGTGGCGGACGAGGGCGATGGCGGGGTGCATGGGGCTAGCAATAACCCGGCGTTGTGCGGCGCGTCAAGAGGGCGCGCGCGGGTTTCCGGCGGACGGTCGTCCGCCCGCCGGGCCGGGGCGAGGGGCGGCGCTCGCCCGCGCGATCAGCCGCAGGCGGTGCGCAACGCGCGTGCGGCGACGCCGGTCGCCCCGCTTCGAGGTGGCCGCCCCGCGTCCGCAAATGCGCGGCGGCCGGGATCGCGGTTCACGCGGATTCGTCATGCGTTGCAGCAAACGCGGGCGACGCAGGCGTTGCGTCGCCCGCGGCGAGCGAACAGGTGTGCTTTTGCAAGGTCTTGCGTCTCACTCCATACCTCGGCTGTTTCGCGTATTCCCGGGCTGCGGCGCATCGCGCCGATTGGAATAACCAAAGCGTCGAAGCCATCGCATTCGCGACTAGACGCGACGCGTCAATCGCGCGGCATCGGCGCACGACAGCGGGCAGAGTCGGGCCGCTCGCGTTCTTCAGGGCGGCGGAAGCGAGCGTTGTCCGTGCGCTGAGGTACGCGCGCAGTCGCCTACATCCATCAGCGAAGAGGGCGACATGAAGCGAATTTCCAAAGTGGGTTGTGCGGTGCTGGCCGGCGGCGTGCTGGCGGCGTTCGGCGGCGCTGCGGCCGCGGGCGAACGCGCCGATGCGGGCGGCTTGAACAGCCGCGACCTGGTGTATTCCTACGACGAGATGTTCGATTTCGACATCGAGCGCTACCTGGACAAGCACGCGCCGCACCTGCGGCCGTATGCCGAAACGATTTCGCATTGGGCCGGCTACAGCGCGATCAGCCCGAAGGTGTTGATCGCGTTGATGGAACAGCAGAGCGGCGCGGTCAGCCGCAAGCAGGCCAGCCGCGATGCGCTGCGGCGTCCGTTCGGCAAGCTGGCCCAGGCCGGCGACTTCAACGGCCAGACCCGCGAGGTCGCGCTGGCGCTGCGTCAGGCGTTGTACGAACGCGAAGACGCCGATCTCGCGGCGAAGGGACCGGTGCCGCTGGCGCGGGCCAATCCGCTGCAGGCGCTGTACGCGCAGTCGGGCGAGAACGAAGCCAATGCCGCGCTGCTCGGCGACGGCCAGTTCCAACTGGTCTACGGCCGCCTGTTCAACGAACCGCGCAAGGCCAAGGCGCCGTCGCCGCGCTTCGCCGCGCAGGGCGACGTCGCCGCGCTCGCCGGCCCGCCGAACGGTTTCCTGCAGTTCCCGTATCCGCGCGGCCAGCGCTGGCACGTCGGCGGCGCGCACACCAACACCGGCTCGGGCAATTACCCGATGTCGTCGCTGGACATGTCGCTCGGCGGCGGCTGGGGCAGCAACCAGAGCAACGTGTGGGTGTCCTCGTCGGCGTCGGGTTCATTCAAGCGCCATTCCTCGTGTTTCGCCGAGGTCGTGCACAGCGGCGGTTGGTCGACCACCTACTACCACCTGATGAACATCCAGTACGGCACCGGCGCCAATGTCGCCGCCAACACCCGCATCGCCAATCCGGCCAACACCCGCGCGCAGGCGCTGTGCAACGGCGGGGCGTCGACCGGTCCGCACGAGCACTGGTCGCTGAAGAGCAACGGCAGCCATTACCACCTCAACGGCGTCTACCTGTCCGGCTTCCAGATCACCGCGACCGGCAGCAGCTACGACACCAATTGCAGCCGCTTCTATCTGACCAAGAACGGCACGCGCTACTGCTCGGGCTGGTTCACCAACCCGTAAGCGCGACGCGGCGCGCCCGGCCGGCGCTCGGCCGGCCGGGCGGCGTCGCCGTGCCGCCGCGCGCTCAGCCGCCCCACGGCGGCGGCGGGGCCGCGACCGGTGCGCTCAGATCGAATTCGACCCGGAACAGACGTCCGGGCCGGGCGAGTTCGTAGACGAAGCGTTGCGGCGCGACTTCGAGCGCCCACACGTTGCCCAGAGAGACCTCGCGCCCGAGCCGGCGGAACAGCGCCTGGCTTTCGGCATCGACCGGGAACTCGTAGCGGCCGGCCGGCGTGCCGGCGCGCTGTTCGCCGCCGTACCGGGTCAACGCATCGGCGCTGCCGTCGCGGTGGCGGTGATCGTGCTTCAGCCGCAGGCGGCCGTCTGCGAGCACGTCGATCACCCAGGTGCGCGAGCGGTCTTCGCCGACCTGGAAGGGAATGCGGATCTCGCCGCTGCGGCAATCGCGCACGTGCATGACCAGGGACTTGCCGGCGAAGGGATCGTCGGCGCTGGCCGGCGTGTCGGCTACGACCCGGCCGGCATAGGCCTGGCCGCACAAGGCGCGCAGCGGCGCCAGCGGATCGGCGACGGCGATCGCCGTCGTTCCGGCGCCGGAAGCGGGCGGGCGCGGCGTCGGTGCGGCGCAGGCGGCGATGCCCAGGCCGAAGCTGAGGGCCAGGACGGAGGCAAGCGCGTCGCGGCGCGTGCGGGCGGAACGAATCAGGGAATGTGGGCGCATGCGTGCACGCTAGCCGCGGCGGCGTTGGCCGGCAATCGCGGCGGCCGGGCGCTCCGGCGGCGGACGGCCCGGCCGATGAGGCCTGTGGGACCGGTCTGGCGGGCGGGGCCTGAACGGGACCGGCGCCGGCGCGCATTGGCGCCGGCCGCGGTTTCCATGTCTAATGCGCACTGAAGCGGGGGTACCGCGGTCTTCGGATCGACGGTTGAGACAGTCCCTTCGAACCTGATGCGGTTGAGACCGCCGTAGGGAAGCTTCGCCGGACGCGCCGCGGGCGCGGCCGCGCGCGCCCGCTTCGTCCCGGCTCGAAAGAGCGAATCTCAGGACGACAGCCATGAATGCGGTGCCCTCCGAACTGATCCAGCAAGCCGAGCAGCTCTCGGCCGACGTCACTCGCCCGATCCCCGGTTCGCGCAAGATCCACGTGCAAGGCTCGCGCGCGGACTTGCAGGTGCCGATGCGCGAAATCGCGCTGGCGCGCACGCCGACCATCTTCGGCGGCGAAGACAACGCGCCGCTGGCGGTGTACGACACCTCGGGCGCCTATACCGATCCGGCCGCCGCCATCGACCTCGCGCGCGGCCTGGCGCCGCTGCGCGCGGCCTGGATCGCCGAGCGCGGCGACACCGAGGCGCTGGCCGGCCTGTCGTCGGAGTTCGGCCGCAAGCGCGAACACGACCCCAAGCTGGCCCACGTGCGCTTCGGCAACCGGCCGCTGCCGCGGCGCGCGATCGCCGGCGCCAATGTGACCCAGATGCACTACGCGCGCCGCGGCATCGTCACCCCGGAAATGGAATACATCGCGATCCGCGAGAACCAGCGCCTGGAGGCGATCCGCGAGGCGCACCTGCTGAATCAGCATCCGGGCCACAGCTTCGGCGCCGACATCCAGAAGATCATCACCCCCGAATTCGTCCGCGACGAAGTCGCGCGCGGCCGCGCCATCATCCCCAACAACATCAACCACCCGGAAAGCGAGCCGATGATCATCGGCCGCAACTTCCTGACCAAGGTCAACGCCAACATCGGCAATTCGGCGGTGTCCTCCGGCATCGCCGAGGAAGTCGAGAAGCTGGTGTGGTCGATCCGCTGGGGCGCGGACACGGTCATGGACCTGTCCACCGGCAAGCACATCCACGAAACCCGCGAGTGGATCATCCGCAACTCGCCGGTGCCGATCGGCACGGTGCCGATCTACCAGGCGCTGGAGAAGGTCGACGGCCGCGCCGAAGAGCTCAACTGGGAGATCTTCCGCGACACCCTGATCGAACAGGCCGAGCAGGGCGTGGACTACTTCACCATCCACGCCGGCGTGCTGCTGCGCTACGTGCCGCTGACCGCCAAGCGCGTCACCGGCATCGTCTCGCGCGGCGGCTCGATCCTGGCCAAGTGGTGCCTGGCGCATCACAAGGAGAATTTCCTCTACACCCATTTCGAGGAAATCTGCGAAATCATGAAGGCCTACGACGTGGCCTTCTCGCTCGGCGACGGCCTGCGCCCGGGCTCGATCGCCGACGCCAACGACGCGGCCCAGTTCGGCGAGCTGGAAACCCTCGGCGAGCTGACCCAGATCGCCTGGAAGCACGACGTGCAGACCATGATCGAAGGCCCCGGCCACGTGCCGATGCAGCTGATCAAGGAAAACATGGACAAGCAGCTGGAGGTCTGCGGCGAAGCGCCGTTCTACACCCTCGGCCCGCTGACCACCGACATCGCCCCGGGCTACGACCACATCACCAGCGCGATCGGCGCGGCGATGATCGGCTGGTACGGCACCGCGATGCTGTGCTACGTGACGCCGAAGGAGCACTTGGGCCTGCCCAACAAGCACGACGTGCGCGAAGGCCTGATGGCCTACAAGATCGCCGCCCACGCCGCCGACCTGGCCAAGGGCCATCCGGGCGCGCAGGCGCGCGACAACGCGATGAGCAAGGCGCGCTTCGAGTTCCGCTGGGAAGACCAGTTCAACCTCGGCCTGGACCCGGAGCGGGCGCGCGAGTATCACGACGAGACCCTGCCCAAGGACGCGCACAAGGTCGCCCACTTCTGCTCGATGTGCGGCCCGCATTTCTGCTCGATGAAGATCACCCAGGACGTGCGCGACTACGCCAAGGAACACGGCGTCGACGAGCAGGCCGCGCTGGACGAGGGCATGGCCGAGAAGTCGGCCGAGTTCCGCGCCCAGGGCGCCGAGGTGTATCACCGCGCCTGAGGGCGCGCCGGGACGGAGGCATCGGACGTGCTGGATGCCTTCCGCCCCGGCTGCGGCGCGATGCATCGCCGCGCCTGAGGACGCGGCCGGCGGCCCCGGATGGCGCACAGACGCCGGCGACGCGGGGCAGGCTTGCCGCGGCCCCGGCTTTGGCCCCTACTATCCGCCGACTCCAGCCCGCGACCTCCCGGCTCCCCGCTCCATGGCCAGCTACGCTTCGCTCAAATGGCGCGCCCTCGCGCGCCGGCATCCGTCCGCCTTCCTGCTCGCGGCGCAACTGCTGAGCATGCTGGCCTATCCGCTGTTCGAGCCGGCCGGCGGCGGGCGCGTGGTGTTCGGCGCGTTCGGGGTGCTGGTGCTGGCGCTGGCGGTGTGGGTGGTCAACCGCAGCCCGGCGATCAAGTGGATCGCCTGGATCATCGCGATACCGGCGTTCGCGCTGTCGGTGCTGTCGGTGCTCTACGCCAGTCCGGTCCTGCTGGTGATGTCTTCGGCGCTGGAGGCGGCGCTGTACTTCTACGCCGCCGGCGCGTTGATCGCCTACATGATGAGCGACCACCGGGTCACCGCCGACGAACTGTTCGCCGCCGGGGCGACCTTCACCCTGCTGGCCTGGGGCTTCGCCTATGCTTTTCTGGTCTGCCAGGCTTGGTACCCGGGCAGCTTCGTCGGCGCCGAGCGCCCGGGCGAGCCGCGGACCTGGATCGAGCTGCTGTTCCTGAGCTTCACCAATCTGTCGGCGGTGGGCCTGGGCGATATCCTGCCGATGAGCCCGGCGGCGCGCGTACTGACCATGTTCGAGCAGTTCGCCGGGGTCGGTTACATCGCCGCGGTGGTGTCGCGCCTGATCGGCCTGACCATCCTGCGCCACGACCCGCGTTAAGCCGTTGGCGGGTTTTCTTACAGAAAAACACACACTTCCGGGCGCCTTTTGGAACGATACGTTTCGGCGCCTTCATGCTAGCCAGGCGTTTTCGCCCAGCCAAACCGATCCGCGCCGGCTTCCGGAGCGCTAGAATAGTGTGCTTGTGGTGCGCTTTTCCGATCGCGCCACCGCGCCATGCCGGATCTGTCGGTTTGTCGTTCGGCCGCCCATGCGTTCAGGCACATGACTGGCGGTGGGCGAGTGCGCACCATCAGCAGGATTCATGCCCCGAGTTCACGAGCCATCGATGCCGCCTTTGCCCGCAGAGCACCTGCGGGTCGGCGATTGCCTGGTCGACATCCCCTTGCGCGAGATCCGCGCACCGGGGGCGCGTCGTCCGCGCCGGATCACGCCCAAATCCATGGGCGTGCTGCTGGTGCTGGTCGAGCACGCCGATCGGGTGGTCAGCCGCGACGCGCTGCTGGCCGAGGTCTGGCCGGACACCCTGCCGACCGACGACGTGGTGACCCAGGCCATCACCCAGCTGCGCAAGGCCTTCGACGAAGACCGCGGCAATCCGCGCTACATCGAGACCATCGCCAAGAACGGCTACCGCCTGCTGGCGCGAGTGGAATGGCTGCAGCCCGAAGGCGCGCCCGCGCCCGCCGGCGACAGCGCGGCCGCTGCGCCGCCGGCCGCTGTCGACGCTGCGGCGGCGACTGCGACTGCGACGGCCTCCGGCTACGCCGCCCGCTCCGCGGCCGAGCGGCTGGAGCCCATCCCGCCGTTGCCGGGCAGTGCCCGGCCGCGCGGCAACTGGCGCTCGATACTCGGGGTGATCGCGGCGGTGATCGGCCTGGTGGCCGGCCTGGTCTGGTGGTCGCTGGCGCGCCAGCCGAACCTGCAAGCGGCGCTGCCGACCGCCGACCCGGCACGGGTCGCGGCCAATACCGCGCGCGCCTATCGCCTGATCACCTCGATGCCGGGCTTCGAACTGGCGCCGACGTTATCGCCCGACGCGGCGATGGTCGCTTATGTGGCCATTCCGGAAGGCCAGCGCGGCACGGCGATCCTGGTCCAGACCACCGACCAGACCCCGCCGCGACAGCTGACCCAGCCCAGCGGCCTGGCCGAGGACAGTGCCCCGGCGTGGTCGCCGGACGGGCGCTCGATCGCCTTCCTGCGGGTCGAGCCGGGCGTGTCGTGCCGGATCCTGATGATCGCCGCCAACGGCGGCGCCGAGCGCGAGCTCGGCGACTGCGACTCGCGCAGCCCGCCGACCTTCGATTGGACCCCCGACGGGCGCGGCCTGATCTTCGGCAGCATGTGGACGTCGCAGGGCACGGTCGGCATGCGCGTGCTCGACTTGGCCAGCGGCGAGTGGCGCGCGGTGCCCTACGACCCGGGCGTCGGCAATCTGGACCTGTGGCCGCGCTTCTCGCCGGACGGGCGCTGGCTGGTGTTCGTGCGCAACAACCCGCAGGGCGACTTCTGGCGCCTGCCGGCCGAGGGCGGCACCCCCGAGCGGCTGAGCAAGCTCGGCGCCGACGTGCGCGGCTGGGACTGGCTGCCGGACAGCCGCGGCCTGCTGTTCGGGCGCATGATCGACGGCGATACACGCATGTTCCGCCTCGATCTCGACGGCGGCCAGGCCCGCGACCTCGGCATCGAGTCGGCCCAGGCACCGGCGGTGGCGGCGGCGCGGCCGGCGGCGGCCTTCGTCCAGCGCAAACCTTACTTCGGCCTGTTCCGGGTCGTGCTGGGCGACACCTCCCAGGGTGCGGTGCACGTGGTCGACCCGCTGTTCCCCTCGTCGGCGCGCGACATCCTGCCGACGGTGGCCCCGGACGGGCGTCAGATCGTGTTCGCCTCCGACCGCTCCGGCAGCACCCATCTGTGGTGGGCCGACCTGGACCAGCCCGACTCGCTGCGCATGTTGCAGGGGGTGCTGCCCAACATCCGCTATGCGCCGTCGTGGTCGGACGACAGCCAGCACCTGACCGTGGTCGGCACCGACGCCGAAGGCCGCAACGCCTTGTACGAAATCGTTCCGACGAGCGGCAAGGTGACCCGTCTGCCGGCGCCGGTGGCCGAACCGCTGCAGGTGGTGCAGCTGCCGGACCCGAACCAGCTGCTGGTCTTGGTCGGCGGCAACGACGGCCGCATGCAGGCGCAATTGTTCGACCGCCGCCGCGCACCCTGGCGTCGGATCGCCACTTTGCCGGACGTGTCCCAGCTCCGGCTCGACCGGGCCCAGGCGCGGCTGCTGTTCACTCGCCAGACCGAGGCCGGCCTGTGGCAGGTCGATCTGCAGTTGTCTCCGACCAGCGTGCGACGCATCGATGCCAATGAGCCGGTCTCCGATCGCTATCGGCTGTGGGATGTCGCCGCCGGCACCGGCGAGCTGCGCTACCTCGATCAACAGCCGACCTGCCTGTCGCTGCTGCGCCGGGTCGCCGACCCGAGTGCGCCGCCATCGGTGCTGTGCCTGGACCAAAGCCGGCGTTCGGCGATCAACGGCTTCAGCCTGAGTCCGCGCGGCGACACGGTCTATCTGGCCCTGGCCAAGTGGGACGGCGCTGATATCGGTTACATGGATCTGCCCGAAGAGCCGAAGACCTTCGTTCCGGGCTGGCTCAACTGATTGATTTGGCAGTAAATTTGGCTTTCGGAAAAGCTTCGGTTGTGACCTCGTTCCGAATTCGCCTAACTCTCCGTCAAATTTCCGGCAGGGCGGTCCTTGCTCAGGCAAATAAAAACCTCATTCCCCGCAAATGAGGTGGACCAATGGAGCAAGCATTGTGGGCGGATCGCGGACAGCTGTTGCAGCTGGACGCGCAGGATCCCGCCGCCCAGGCCAGTTGCGTCGGCGTCTCGCGTCTCGGCAGCGCGCAGCTGGCCGGGGCTCATTTTTCGATCTGGGTCCAGCTGCGCGGCAGCTCCTGGGTCGAAGCCAAGGAAGGTAAGTTCCGCTTGAAGCGCGGCGACTGGATCGCGTTCGAGCGCGACTCCAAGCCGGTGCTGCAGGCCGACCGTTACGGCGTCTGCATCGGCCTGAACCTGACCGGCGAAGCGATCAAGGCCATGGCCCGCCTGGCCGACTGCACCCTGTACTCCGGCCGCGGCCGCATGAGCGTGCACGACGCCCGCATCGCCTTGCGCCTGTGGCGCCAGGCCCATGCCCGCAACGGCGAGGCCGACACCGGTTTCGACCTGAACGCCCTGCGCCCGATCCTGCTGCACCTGGCCGGCGTCCAGCGCGAGCTGACCGCGCGTATCCAGCGTTGCCCGGGTCGTTCGCGCAGCCGCAAGCGCCAAGTGTTCGGCCGTCTGCAGCGCGCCCGCCTGTACCTGGAAGGCAACTGCGACCGGGTGGTGCGGATCAGCGAACTGGCCGAGCTGACCAGCTTCTCCAGCTGGTACTTCTCCAAGACCTTCCACAGCCTGTACGAGGAGAGCCCGCAGGCCGCCTCGGCGCGGATGCGTCTGGAGCACGCGGCCGATCTGCTCGAGAACACCTCGATGATGATCGGCGAGGTCGCGGCCGCCAGCGGTTTCGACAACTGCTGCAGCTTCGCCCGTGCGTTCCGCGCCCGTTTCGGCACCTCGGCGACCCGCTACCGCAGCGCCGCGGCCACCGCCAAGCAGGAGGCGGCCAAGCCCCAGCCCGCGCCGGTCGTGGCGATGGTGCGCAAGCTCGCGGCCTGATCGCCGCCGCAACGTTTCAGCCGTTCGTTCAACGCCAGCACGCTTTACCGCAACGCCAGCAACACGACTCCCCCAAGTCGCAGACCGTCTGAAGCCGTCCCCGTGACGCCATAGCCCCGCCGAAGTTTCGACGCGCGATACGCGCGATCGAAACTTCGGCGCCGCGCAAGCCGGCCGCTCGGCCCGGCCGATCGCACTTCCCGAGCGCGCTCTCCGAACCCGAACTCGACCCGTTGCGCGCGCAAACGCGTTCGCGTGCGCAGCGCGTGCGCGTGGGCCTGCCTGCGCGATGGGGGCCGCTGCGCGCAGGCGCGCATATATATGCACGCGCGCGAATATCGCGGCGTCGCCAAACCGAGCATGAACGAAAGCGGCGCGCGGCGATCGCGGATGCGGCGGCATTTGCCGAATGCGGCCGATGCGCATCCGAAATCGTTCCAGGTGCCGGCCCGGCGCGATACGAAGGCGCGCCGCGAGCCGCGCGAAGCGACGCGCCGACCGAATGCGCACGCTTGCCGCATGCGTGCTGCGGCGATGTTCTACGTTCGCGCAGCGCGGCGTCCAAGCGCGCAATCGCCAAACACAATGCAACGTGAACGTCGCTGCGATTGCGAATGCAGGCGCGAAACCGCAATGCGATGACATCTTTGCGCTTGCTTTTTTCATGTGCGTTCGCGTGCGTCCGCGACGACTCACTCAGCAAATTCTCTCAACGTCAGCCGCAAAGCAGTCTCGGCGCACGGGCCGTACTTTTGCGAGGCGTTTTAACACGCCTATAACGAGATTACTGGAGAGAGATAGATGAACCATCGCAGTCTGCGCCTCGAGGCGCGGTCCGGCCTGCTGCCGACCGCCATCGCCGCGGCGTTAGTGTCGGCTCTGGTCCCGGCGGTTGCCGGCGCTCAGGAAGCCGATGCCTCCAAGAGCACCACCACCCTCGACCGCATCGAAGTCACCGGTTCGCGCATCCGCCAGGCCAACCTGGAAACCGCGCAGCCGGTGGTCACCATGTCGCGCGCCGACATCCAGAAGCAGGGCTTCACCAGCGTCGCCGACATCGTCCAGAACATCACCGCTTCGGGCTCGCCGGCGATCTCGCGTGCCGACGCGCTGTCCTCGGGCGAAGAAGTCGGTGGCCAGTACGTCGACCTGCGCAACCTCGGTCCGGAGCGCACCCTGGTCCTGATCGACGGCAAGCGCATGGGCATCAGCTCGGCCGGCTACTCCGACCTGGCCTCGATCCCGAGCTCGATCGTCGAGCGCATCGAAGTGCTGACCGACGGCGCCTCGGCGCTGTACGGCTCGGACGCCATCGCCGGCGTGATCAACATCATCACCCGCAAGCGTTTCGACGGCCTGGAAGCCAGCGCCTACCTCGGCCAGTACGGCCAGGGCGACGGCAACAAGGAGATCTACAACTTCGTCATCGGCCAGACCGGCGAGCGCGGTTCGATCACCCTCGGCGCCGAGTACAGCAAGGAAGACCCGGTCCTGGCCAAGGACCGCAGCTTCACCCGTTACCCGAACGGCAAGGGCCACCCGGTTCCGGACCTCGACGCCAACGGCGACTACCGCGACAACGGTTGGAGCAACATCTCGCGCAACGGCATCCTGGTCCGCGACAGCGGCGACCTGACCGCGCTGCCGGGCCGCACCACCACCGGTTCGCAGGCCGACTTCCGCGCCTACAACCCGCTCACCGACGCCACCAACACCAACGAGCAGATGTACCTGCAGACGGGTCTGGAGCGTCGCTCGGTGTTCGCCAACGCCGAGTTCGACATCACCGACAACCTGCGCGCCAAGGCCGACGTCCTGTACACGGACCGCGAAGCCACCCAGCAGATCGCCGGCTACCCGTTCCGTTCGTTCGGCTTCCGCCGCTATGACGGCGACCTGTCGCTGTCGGGCGACAGCGCGTTCAACCCGTTCAAGGGCGAGAACGTCGACTACATCCGCCGTACCTGGGAAATGCCGCGTCAGACCAAGTCCGAGCTGACCACCTACCGCTTCAGCGCGGGCCTGGAAGGTTCGTTCGAACTGGCCGGCAAGCCGTGGGACTGGGACGTGGGCTACATCTACAACCAGAACAAGGGCAGCAAGACCGGCACCGGCAACCTGTTCCTGCCGAACGTGGCTAAGGCCGTCGGCCCGTCGTTCATCGACGCCGCCGGCGTGGCCCACTGCGGCACCCCGGGCGCGGTGATCGCCAGCTGCGTGCCGTGGAACCCGCTGCTCGGCTACGGCCAGACCGGCCCGGGCTCGCTGACCAACAACCCGGAACTGCAGAAGTACCTGTTCCTGCCGACCCACGACCGTTCGGAAACCGAAACCCAGGTCTACAGCCTGAACCTGAGCGGCGTGCTGGCTTCGCTGCCGGCCGGCGACCTCGGCCTGGCCGTGGGTTACGAGCACCGCAAGGAAACCGCGCGTTACGAACCCGATGCGCTGCTGCAGTCGGGCCTGAGCTCGGACCTCGCCGGCGCGATGACCGAAGGCGGCTACAAGCTCGACGAGTTCTACGCCGAACTCAGCGTGCCGGTGCTGGCCGACGTCGCCTTCGCCAAGGAACTGTCGTTCAACATCGCCGGCCGTTACTCGGACTACGACACCTTCGGCGACACCACCAACGGCAAGTTCAGCCTGAAGTGGAAGCCGATCGACGACCTGCTGATCCGCGGCACCTACGCGACGGGCTTCCGCGCCCCGACCGTGGCCGACCTGTACGGCGGCACCAACGAGACCTTCGACAACTACACCGACCCGTGCGACACCTCGTTCGGCGCCGCTGTGCGTAACCCGCAGGTCGCCGCTCGCTGCGCGGCCGTGGTGCCGGCGAACTTCCGCCAGGCCGCTTCGGGCGGTCCGGCGACCGGTCCGAACGCGCAGTCGAATTCGGCTTTCGAGTCGGGCTCCAACCCGCTGCTGAAGCCGGAAACCTCGAAGTCGACCACCATCGGTTTCGTCTACAGCCCGAGCTTCGTCGGCGGTCTGGACATCAGCCTGGACTGGTGGAAGATCAAGATCGAAGACGTGATCGCGGCCGAGACCGTGACCTCGCTGCTCAACAACTGCTACGTGCTGGGCATCCAGTCGGCGTGCAGCCGCTTCGAGCGCAGCGGCGACGCCGACGATCTGGGCCAAGTGGTCGACGTGACCCGTACCCTGATCAACGGCGGCTACCAGGAAACGGCCGGTTACGACCTCGGCGTCGCCTACCGTCTGACCGATACCCGCTTCGGTAACTTCACGTTCAACTGGAAGACCAGCTACGTGGACTACCTGGAGTACAAGCGCGACAGCGAATCGACCACCCCGGTCGAGCAGAAGACCAGCTGGGCCATCGACGGCACGGCCAACTTCCGCGTCCGTTCGAACTTCAACACCGATTGGCAGTACGGCGATTTCGGTGCGACCTGGAACGTGCGTTACTACTCGGGTCTGAAGGAAGACTGCGCGTACGACACCGCCGGCGGTCCGGAGTGCGGCAACCCGAACTACGCTTCGGCTTACCGCGGTCAGCAGCCGGTGCGCGAAGTGGGCGCCAACACGTTCCACGACGTCCAGGTCCGTTACAACACCCCGTGGAACGCCACGGTGGCCCTGGGCGCCAACAACGTGTTCGACCACCAGGGTCAGACCATGTACAGCCAGCCGAACAGCAGCTTCGTCTACAACGGCAGCTTCGACATCGGTCGCTTCGTGTACATGAAGTACACCCAGCGCTTCTGATCTGAGCGTCAGCGTCGAAAACTACGGCCCCTTTTGGGGCCGTAGTTTTTTGGGATTTGGGATTTGGGATCGGCGAGGGCGGGCGGCACCGCTCTTGTAGGAGCGGCGTGAGCCGCGACCGAGGTCCGACGAACCGCCCATCCGCAACGAACTACAAGGGCCGCTCCGAAAGCGGCCTTTTTCACGCCATGCCGGACCGACGGACTGCGCAACGCGCTCCTCTTTCCCGTCCACGCGTTCCGGCTCATCCGCGTCGCGCCGCCACCCGGAATCGTCTATGGTGTGGACACACCCCAAGCGTCGGTAGAGCACCCAGGCTCAACCCGGAGACCGGACATGGCGCTCAAGCGGATGGACAACGTGGGGATCGTCGTCGAGGACCTGACGGGGGCGATCGACTTCTTTCGCGAACTGGGCCTGGAGCTGGAAGGGCGGGCCACGATCGAAGGCGAATGGGCCGGACGGGTCACCGGGCTGGTCGATCAGCGGGTCGAGATCGCCATGATGCGCACCCCGGACGGACACGGCCGGCTCGAGCTTTGCCGCTATCTCGCCCCGCCGGTCGTCGCGGATCACCGCACGGCTCCGGTCAATGCCCTGGGCTACCTGCGGGTCATGTTCGCCGTCGACGACATCGACGAGACGCTCGCACGGCTCCGCGCGCGCGGCGCGCAATTGGTCGGCGACGTGGTCCAGTACCAGGACACGTATCGGCTCTGCTACATCCGCGGCCCCGAGGGATTGCTGATCGGGCTGGCCGAAGAGCTGCGCTGAGCGCGAACCAGCAAAAAGGCCGCCCGGAGGCGGCCTTTCTGCATCGAATCGACCGGGCGCGACGGGTTCTTCGGCCGCCGTCGCGTCGCTCAGAACTTCGGCTTGTCTTCCTCGGCCGCGTAGCGCTCGATCGCCTCGACCAGGATCTTCTTGGCCTCTTCGGCATTGCCCCAACCGTCGAGCTTGACCCACTTGCCCTTCTCCAGGTCCTTGTAGTGCTCGAAGAAGTGGCCGATGCGCTCCAGCCAGTGCGGGCTGACCTTGTCGATGTCGTGGATGTGGCTGTAGCCGGCGAAGACCTTGTCGACCGGCACCGCCAGCAGCTTTTCGTCGCTGCCGGCTTCGTCGGACATCTTCAGCACGCCGACCGGACGGCAGCGGATCACCGAGCCGGGGATCAGCGGCAGCGGCAGGATCACCAGCACGTCCGCCGGGTCGCCGTCGCCGCAGACGGTGTGGGGGACGTAGCCGTAGTTGCAGGGATAACGCATCGGGGTCGAGAGGATGCGGTCGACGAAGATCGCGCCGGAGGCCTTGTCGACCTCGTACTTCACCGGCTCGGCGTCCTTCGGGATTTCGATGATGACGTTGATTTCGTGCGGCGGATTCTTGCCGGTGGAAACGTGATCCAGACCCATGATGCTCCGACTCCTGGCGGGCCCGCGGCGGGGGCGGCGGGCACGGCGATGAAAAGAAAGGGTGGGGCATTCTACGCGGCCGGGTGTTGCGATGCAGCAGGGGGCTCGGAGTCGGCAGGGCCGCCCGCCGCGACGCCCACTTCGCGCGGAAGTGTCGAACTACCGCGAAGCAGCCGCCTTCGGCGCCGAACGGCGCCCCGGCGAACCGGTCCGAGGGGCTCGCCGGCCTCGGTCCGGTCGGGCCGCCAATAAGCGCCAAGCGCCCGTCCAAGGTTCCGAAACGGCCGGCCCCGGGCTGCGCTTGAGCTCGGCCGGGGTCGTGGCTATACGGATATAGATCGATCTAAATCCGGGGGGCGGAATGGACTGGGGAGCGCAGGCGCTGCATGAGGTGATCGGCTTCTTCGGCCTGGGGGCGTTGCTGGAGCTGGTGGCCGCCGACGGCTACCGCGCCCTGCTCAGCGCCGAAGGCGCCAAGGCGCTGCTGTACCCGGTGATCCCGTTTCTGCTGGTCTACGAGCTGGCGCGGGCGCTGGTCCAGCGCAGGTTCAAGCTCGAAGACTACCGGGTCCCGTTCCTGACCCTGGTCGCCAACCGGCTGATCGGCGCGCTGCTGAGTTTCGGCATGGTCGCCGCGTGCATCGCGCTGTTCCAGCCGTACGCGCCGTTCCAGGCGGAGCCGAGCTGGTACGGCCTGATCTACGGCTATGTGGTGTGGGAGTTCGCCCACTTCGTCTACCACTACCTCGCGCACAAGGTGCGGCTGTTGTGGTGCCTGCACTCGACCCATCACGCCCCGACCGCGATGAACCTGTCGGTCAACTACGCCCACCTGTTCCTGGAGGCGCCGTACGCCGACATCGTGCGCACCACGATCTGCATCCTGGCCGGGGTCAGCCCGCCGCTGCTGTTGCTGATCATGTTCATCGACGGATTCTGGGGGCAGTTCATCCACCTGGGCGAACACGCGTTGCGCGATGGGCGGCTGGGCCGGCTGCACCGCTGGGTCCTCACCCCGGCGCACCATCGCGTGCACCATGCGCGCAATCCGCTGTACATGGATACCAACTTCTGCAACCTGCTCAATATCTGGGATCGCGCATTCGGCACCTACCAGCCGCAGCGCGAGGACATAAGCATCGAGTACGGCATCACCCGGCCGATGTGGCCCGGCAGTTTTCTCGACGCCTACCTCGGCGAGTTCGTCGCGTTGGCGCGCGACGTGATCGCCGCGCCCGGCCTGGGCAACAAGCTGCGCTATCTGTTGATGCCGCCAGGATGGAGTCACGACGGCCGCTACAAGACGGCATTGGAAAGCAAGCGCGATTGGCTGGCGCAACGGCAGGAGGCGGCATGAGGCGCGCATCCGCAGCATGGATTGTGGCCTGCGCTGCGCTCACGGCCGTACCCTGCGCACCGGCGGCGCCTAACCTGGCCTTGGGCCGGCCGGCCACCGGATCGCCGGTCTGCAAGCCCGGCGAGGAGCCCGGCAAGGCCGTCGACGGCCGGCTCAGCAGCAAGACCGAACACAAGTTCTGCACCTTGCAACGGCCAGGCCGGTTGCAGGTGGACCTGCAATCGCGGCGGCCGGTGCGCGAGTTCGTGCTCAAGCACGCCGCGGCCGGCGGCGAACCGGCGGCGATGAACACCCGCGCCTACGCGCTTTCGCTGTCCGACGACGGCGAGCGCTGGCGCGAGGTCGTGCAGGTGCGCGACAACCGGCAAGGGGTGCGCACCCATGTCATCGCGCCGACCTGGGCGCGCTACGTGCGCCTGGACGTCCATCAGCCGGCGCAGGACCCGGCGGACCCGGCCACGCGCATCTACGAGCTGGAGGTGCGCTGAGCAGGGCGCAACGGATCGCGACATCGCAGCGAAGGCGGCCTCCCGCGTTGCGTGCGTTTCTCCTCGGCATCGACGACGACGGCGGCCGCAGCCGCCGTCGTCGTCCGGGTTCGGGTGCGCTTTACTCGACCGTCACTTCGACCCGCCGGGCCTCTCTGGCGTCGCCGCTGCCGGTGGTGACCGCCGGCTTGTCGAGCGCGATGCGTCCGGCGACGATGCCCTGGCTTTCCAACCAGGCCTGCACGGCTTGCGCGCGCTGCTTGGCCAGTTCGGCATTGGTCGCGGCGCTGCCGCTGGTGTCGTGGAAGCCGGAGATGCGCGCCTTGCGCTCGGGCTCGGCCTTGAGCGCGGCGACCACGCCGGCCAGTTCGGCGGCGGCATCGGCCGGCGGTGTCGCCGAGCCCACGTCGAAGTACAGCTTGGCGTTGCGCGAGTCGGCGCCGGCGCTCGCGTCCGCGCTCGCCGCCGGCTCGCCGGACGCGGGCGCCGCCGTGTCGGCGGCGGCATCGCCCGGCGTCGGCGCCGGTTCGCCGGTGGCCGCGGCCACGGCCGAACTGGTGCCGTGGGTCGCCGTGGCGGCATCGCCGGCCGTGCCGGCGACCGGCAACAGCGGCACCAGCAACAGGGCGACGATGTTGATGATCTTGATCAGCGGATTGATCGCCGGGCCGGCGGTGTCCTTGTACGGATCGCCGACGGTATCGCCGGTGACCGCGGCCTTGTGCGCCTCCGAGCCCTTGCCGCCGTGATGGCCGTCCTCGATGTACTTCTTGGCGTTGTCCCAGGCGCCGCCGCCGGTGGTCATGGAAATGGCCACGAACAGGCCGGTGACGATGGTGCCGATCAGCAGGCCGCCCAGCGCCTTGGGCCCGAGCAGCAGGCCGACGATCACCGGCACCGCGACCGGCAGCAACGAGGGCAGGATCATTTCCTTGATCGCCGACTTGGTCAGCATGTCGACCGCCTTGTCGTACTGCGGCTTGCCGGTGCCCTCCATGATCCCGGCGATCTCGCGGAACTGGCGCCGCACTTCCTCGACCACCGCGCCGGCGGCGCGGCCGACCGCTTCCATCGCCATCGCGCCGAACAGGTAGGGAATCAGGCCGCCGATCAGCAGGCCGATGATGACCATGTGGTCGGACAGGTCGAACGCGAACGTGTGTCCGGGGTGCGCGGTGTGCAGGTTGTGGGTGTAGTCGGCGAACAGCACCAGCGCGGCCAGCGCCGCCGAGCCGATCGCATAGCCCTTGGTCACCGCCTTGGTGGTGTTGCCGACCGCGTCGAGCGGGTCGGTCACGTCGCGCACCTCCGACGGCAGTTCCGCCATTTCGGCGATGCCGCCGGCGTTGTCGGTGATCGGGCCGTAGGCGTCGAGGGCGACGATCATGCCGGCCATCGACAGCATCGAGGTCGCGGCGATGGCGATGCCGTACAGGCCGCCGAACGCGTAGGACGCGTAGATCGCCACGCACACTGCGATCACCGGCAAGGCAGTGGACTTCATCGATACGCCGAGGCCGGCGATGATGTTGGTGCCGTGGCCGGTGGTCGAAGCGGCGGCGACGTGCTTGACCGGGCCGTACTGGGTGCCGGTGTAGTACTCGGTGATCCAGACGATCGCGCCGGTCAGGATCAGGCCGATCAGGGCGCAGACATAGAGGTTGGTCGCGCCGTACTTGGCGTCGCGCATCAGTTCGGCGGTGATCGGATAGAACGCGATCGCCGCCAGCACCGCCGAGACGATCACGCCCTTGTACAGCGCGCCCATGATCGAGCCGCCGCGGCCGTTATTGGAGTCGCCCACCTTGACGAAGAACGTGCCGATGATCGAAGCGATGATCGACACGCCGCCCAGCACTAGCGGATACAGCACGCCGTGGCGGCCGATGTCGGCCGCCATCAGGCCGCCGAGCAGCATGGTCGCGATCACCGTGACCGCGTAGGTCTCGAACAGGTCGGCGGCCATGCCGGCGCAGTCGCCGACGTTGTCGCCGACGTTGTCGGCGATCACCGCCGGGTTGCGCGGATCGTCCTCGGGAATGCCGGCTTCGACCTTGCCGACCAGGTCGGCGCCGACGTCGGCGCCCTTGGTGAAGATGCCGCCGCCGAGGCGGGCGAAGATCGAGATCAGCGAGGAGCCGAACGCCAGGCCGACCAGCGCATGCAGCGCCTTTTCGCCGAGGATGCCGAAATGGCCGAGCGCGGCGTAGTAGCCGGCGACGCCGAGCAGGCCGAGGCCGACCACCAGCATGCCGGTGATCGCACCGCCGCGGAACGCCACGTCCATCGCCGGGCCCATGCCCTTGCGCGCGGCTTCGGCGGTGCGCACGTTGGCGCGCACCGATACGTTCATGCCGATGTAGCCCGCCGCGCCGGACAGCACCGCGCCGAGCAGGAAACCGATCGCGGTCGGCCAATTGAGGAACAGTCCGATCACCACGAACAAGACCGCGCCGGCCACGCCGATGGTGGTGTATTGGCGGTTGAGATAGGCGCGTGCGCCTTCCTGGATCGCGCCGGCGATCTCCTGCATGCGTTGGTTGCCGGCGGGTTGTGCGCTGATCCAGCGCGCGGAGACGATACCGTAGAGGATCGCGATGACGGCGCAGCCCAGCGCCAAGGTCAAACCGTACTGCTCCAGCATGAACCCCTCCCCGAACGTAGAAGTGGACATCACGGGACAACAGGTCGATCGGTTTTGCCGCGGGCTGCGCGTGGGGCGATTCCGCGGATCGCGTGTTGCGCTGCAGGTGCTGCATTGCAGCGACGCCGTGTTGCGGACACGGCGTCGTAGCGACTATGGCATAGGGGCCGGTAGGGCGAAACCTCGCCGCGCGCGGTGCGCCGCCGAGCGCACGCGAGCGGCTGCGACCCCAGTCACGGATCGGCTGCGCCGCCGTGCCGTTGCGCGGATGCCTGCGCGCGCTGCGCAGGCGAGCGCGCCGGTGTGCCGGACAAGCGCGGATCGATCCGCCGATGCGCGCGCGGACGATCGCGTGGCGGGACGTCTCGCGGCATGTGCGCGCGCAGCCCGCCCAGGCCCGGGCGCGGCGCTTGCCGATCGGAGCGCGCCCGGGCGGCCGGGACCGGTTCAGCCGCTGCGTGCCAGTCTGCCCCGGCCTGAACGAATGGCCTGAACAGAACGGAGCCGACGATGCGACGCGTGCTGATCGCTTCCCTGCTATGCACCGGCCTGGCCGGCGGCGCGCATGCCGCCGCCGACCCGGTCCCTGAAATCAAACGCGCGCCGATACCGGCGCAAGCGGCCGGGCGCGTGCACACCCTGCGCCAGATCCCCGAGGCCTGCGCGCGCATCGAGGGCCTGTTCACCGGCCAGGCGGCCGAGCCCTACAAGTTCGCGGTCGTGCGCACCAGCCCGACCTGCCAGCCGCGCGCGCGTTTCGTCGATGCGGCCAAGGCGCAGCCGTCGGAACAGGCGGGCTGGACGTTCAACGATCTGATCCGGGTGCCGAACGCGGCCTGCCCGCAGCAGCAGGCGGTGTTGCGGATCTGGCGCAAGCCGGCCGCGGCCGCGCCGCCGCGATTGGACGCGCAGGGCCGTTCGCGCCTGTACTTGCAGGACGAGAAGCAGAAGGCCGGCGCCGCCCAGCTCGCCGCGATTCCGATGTTCGCCGCCTCGATGAGCGTGGAAGGCAAGGCCTGCGGCGCCTGAACCCGTCCGAGCGCGCGGCCCGGCCGCGCGGCGTCCGGCGCAGAAACCGCGCGCTACCCTCGCGCAAGAATGCGCGCAAAAGAAAGGGGCCGCGAATGCGGCCCCTGTCTCGTTCGTCGCGGCGTCCGCTTACTTGGACGGCCGGCAGTCGCTGATCACCGCCGTGCGGGTATTGCTCTGGTACTCGGCGAAGGTGCCGGTCAGATCGATCTTGTCGCCTTCGCGCAGGCTCAGCGCATGGCCGCGCTGGTCCTTGGCCATGACGCACATGATGCGGGTGTAGAACAGCTTGGTCGACTCGCTCTGCACGTAGCCCGGCAGCAGCGACGGGGTCATGTCGTAGAACACTTCCATGCCGCGGCTGCTCGGCTCGGAACCGGCGAAGTAGCCGCTGATGCGGTAGGTCTTGCCCTTGAAGCGGGCGTCGATCAGGCCGGCGTTGTCCTTCACCGTCTGGCCGACCTGGTCGCCGAGCTTGATCGCCGAGATCGTGATCGGCTTGGCGCCCACGCTCTTGGTCGCCGGCGCCTTACCGGGCTTGAGCTGGTACAGCATCTTGCACATCGAGGTCTTGATCGAGTCCGCGTTGGCCAGCGAGCCGCGGCGGGTCTTGAGCAGCATCTTGGTCAAACCGCCCGGCGCAGCGGTGAAGTACACCTGCAGGCCGCGATGGGCCACGTTCGGCGAGACTTCCAGCAACATCGCGCCGGACTCGGCGTTCTCGTCGATGATGTTCATGCCGTCTTCGAGCGCGATGTTGTGCATCTGCGCGATCGCGCTGGGCACGCCCAGGCCGGGCACGGTCAGCGTGGTGGAATACTCGGTGCCCTTGAGCGGGTTGCCGGTTTTGGTGAAGTTGTCCTCGCACTGGCCGGCCAGGGCCGAGGTGGAGGGAAGCAACAGGGCGAACAGCGTCAGCAACTTGCCTTTCACGAAGGCCTCCTTGTAAGTCGAAACGGCATCCGTGCGTCCCGCCATCATTCGCATGAACGCGCGCGCCGGCAGATTGCCGCAATCGCCGGGTCGAATCAACGGTTTTTGAGATGGACGAATGTGCTTATGCGCCGAAGCTCCGACGCAGCGCACACCTTGTCATCGTTCGTTCGCACGCGATGTGTGCCTGAACGGACGCCGGACCGGCGTCCGCCGCGGCACGGTTCAGCAACCCGGCTCGTCCTCATAGCGCCGCTGCATTTCCTCCGGCGTCACCTGCTCGATGCTGTGGCCGATGTTCCAGCGATGGCCGAACGGGTCGATCACGGTGCCGGAGCGTTCGCCGTAGAAATGATCGCGCGGCGCCATCGCCAGCCGCGCGCCGGCGGCCACGGCGCGCGCGACCACATCGTCGGCGTCGTCGACATGCAGGTGCAGGCTGTGGCTGTGGCCGCGCGCAGGATCGGGCCGGCGCACGTCGATCTCGGGGAACTCCTCGCACAGCATCAAGGTGGCGCCGGCGAAATCCAGTTCGACGTGGCCCACGCGCCCGCCGGGCTCGACCAGGCGGAATTTCTCGGTGGCGCCGAACACGCCGCAGTAGAACTCGACCGCAGCGCGTGCGTCGGCGACGCACAGATAGGGGAACAGTTCGTGCACGGCCATGGCGGGCTCCGGAGGCGGGAAAGTCGGGGGATCGACGGTAGGCGCAGGTTAGGGCCGTGCGCGGCGGGCGGATTGGACGAAATTGACCGCGGCGTTTCCGGAGCGCCGGTTCAGCCGATCGGCAGATGATGCGGCGAGCGCACCCGGGCGGCGACATAGCGCCCCGGGCTGACTCCGGCGAACTCGCCGAATTCCCGGATCAGATGCGATTGGTCGGCATAGCCGGCATCCAGGGCCAGCCCGGCCCAGTCCGGATCGGGCAGCGCGCTCAGGCGTTCGAGCAGGCGGCGGAAGCGCTGCACCCGCGCGTAGCGTTTCGGCGACAGGCCGGTGGCGTCGCGGAAAGCGGCGATGAAATGGCGATGGCTGCGTCCGGCGCCGGCCGCCATCGCCGCCACCGCTGCCGGTTCGCGCTGCAGGGTGCGCGCGGCCAGGGCGATCTGCGGATCGAGGCCGCGCGCCCCGCGCAGGCGTCGGAGCAGGAAGCGTTCGAACAGCGCCTGGCGGCGCTGCGGATCGGGGCAGGCGGCGAGTTGTTGGTACAGGGACTCGGCCCGGCTGCCCCACAGCTCGCGCAGATCGACGTGCTGGCCGGCCAGCTCGGCCGCCGACACGCCGAACAAGGCCAGCGCCGCGCCGGGCCGCAGTACGGCGCCGACCGAAGCCGCGGGCCGGGACAGGTCCTTGATGCAATAGCCGCTGCGCACGCCGGCCACGATCGCTGGGCCGAAGTCGCGGCCGCGCATGTCGCCGGCGTCGGCGTACAGGCGCAGGGGCGGACCGTCCAGGCGCACCGCCAGATGCATCGCGCCGCTGGGCAGGCCGTGTTCGCGCGCGCCCGGCTCCGGCCGGTGCGGACGCGCGCACGACCACACCTGCGCCACCCAGGGCCGCAAGGGCGCGGGCACCGGCGCGGTCGGTGCCGGCGGTTTCACAGGCTCGGCCCCGGCGGCAGCTGCGCCTGCCGGCAATGGGCGCTGGAGCCGCCGGTCTGGTAATCGCGCACCCGGCCGTCGCGGACCAGGAAATGCACCGAGCAGCGCGCGGACGACGCGCCGCCGTCGGCGGCGATCACGTAGTCCAGCCAACGCGCGTCGGCCTCGTCGCGATAGGCCTTGGGCTCGCCCCAGGTGCCGACCAGCAACTGCACCGGCGCCTCGATCCATTGCTCCAGGGCCGGCGCCGGCGTCTGCGCGCGCCGCTCGGCCTGGCGCGCGGCCTGCGCGGCCTGCTCGCTCGCGTCGCGCTCCTGCGCCTGCAGATTGCTGCGCAGTTGTTCCATGCTGCTGGACAGCTGGCTGATGGCTTGGTCGATCTTCTGTTCCTGGGCCTGCACCGCGGCCTCGCTGCGGTCGCCGGTGTAGGGCGGGCGGCGGCCGTCGGGCCATTGCTCGGCCCAAGTCCGGTCGACCGCATCGAGCAGGCCGATCGGCTGCGACAGGACCTGCATGCCGTGCGCGGCGTCGCGCGCGGCGGGCTCGCAGGCGAAACGCTGCGCCTGCTGCAGCCAGCCGGCGGAGGCGGGCGCCCAGTCCCGGGCCGGCAGGGGCCGGCGGGTGTCGTTGCGCAGGTGGGCCTCGCCGGCGATCACCCGCACCCGGCCGGCCGCGCAGTCGATCTGAAGCTCGTGGATCAGCTTGTCCGGGGCGTCGCGGTGCTCGCGCACCTCGATCAGTTGCAGCGCGCGCGGCGCCGCGGCACGCGCGGCCTCGACCGCGTCGGGGCCGCGCTCGAACAGCAGCTGGGTCTGCTCTTCCAGCGTCAGCGCCGGCTCGACCGAGCCGGCGTCGGCGTAGATCAGGCTGCGCTTGGGCTTGGCGCCTTCGCGGTGGATCACGTAGCCCTCGCCGGCGAGGGCCGGGGCGGCGATCAGCGCCAGCGCGAGGGCGGCAGTCCAGGGCAAGCGCGGGCAGAACGTTCCGGATTCCATTCGAACGGTTCCTGAGGGGCGACGGAGGGGCTGGGGGCGCTCAGTCCTGGTAAGGCGGCAGCTTGGGCTTCACCGCGACATTCTTCAGCGTCACGTACTTGGGCAGGCCGTCGCGGCCGTACGGCGGCGGCGCCTCGCCGCGGATCAGCGGCTCCAGGTAGCGGCGGGCGGCGGCGGTGATGCCGTAGCCGTCCTTGCGGACGAAACCGGCCGGCATCTTCTTCTCGTGGTTGGCGACCTTGTCCAATGCGACCGGCTCGATCTTCCAGCGGTACGGCGCCTGCGAGGTGCGCACGATCGCCGGCATCACCGCATTGCGGCCCTTCAGCGCCAGCTCGACCGCGGCCTTGCCGACCGCGCGGGCCTGATCGACATCGGTCTTGGAGGCCAGGTGGCGGGCCGAGCGCTGCAGGTAGTCGGGCAGGGTCCAGTGGACCTTGTAGCCCAACGCGTCCTTGACCCGCCCGGCCAGGTGCGAGGCGACCCCGCCCAACTGGGTGTGGCCGAAGGAGTCCTTGCCGCCGCCGGCGTCGGCGACGAAGCGTCCGTCGGCGGTCTGGATGCCCTCGCTGGCGACCACCACGCAGTAGCCGACCCGCTCGACCGTGGCCTTCACCTTGGCGAAGAAGTCGGCCTCGTCGAACGGCCGCTCGGGGAACAGGATCAGGTGCGGGGCGGCGTCCGGGCCGTCCCCGGCCAGGCCGGCGGCGGCGGCCAGCCAGCCGGCATGGCGGCCCATGGCCTCGTAGACGAACACCTTGGTCGAGGTCTCGGCCATCGCCGCCACGTCCAGCGCGGCCTCGCGCACCGAGACCGCGGTGTACTTGGCGGCCGAGCCGAAGCCCGGGCAGCAGTCGGTCACCGCCAGGTCGTTGTCGACCGTCTTGGGCACCCCCACGCAGGTCAGCGGATAGCCGAATTCGGCGGCCAGGCGCGAGACCTTGAGCGCGGTGTCGGCCGAATCGTTGCCGCCGTTGTAGAGGAACCAGCGCACGTCGTGGGCCTGCAGCACCGCCAGCAGGCGCTCGTAGCGGGCCCGGTCGGCCTCCAGCGACTTGAGCTTGAGCCGGCAGGAGCCGAAGGCGCCGCCGGGGGTATGGCCGAGGGCGCGGATCGCCGCCGCCGACTCCTTGGAGGTGTCGATCAGTTCCTCGCGCAGGGCGCCGAGGATGCCGTTGCGGGCGGCCAGGACCTTCACCTTGCGGGCCCGGGCGGTCTCGATGACCGCCGCGGCGGTGGCGTTGATGACGGCGGTCACGCCGCCGGACTGTGCGTACAGCAGGGTTCCTTGGGGCATGGGGATTCCAGAGATTTGCGCCGGAGTGCGGTAAGCTGGCCGCAATCTTTCGCCCGGCGGGTGGTCGGCAGCTTCCGAGTGTAGCGCCGCCCCGCGAGCAGGCCAGCCTGGGGCTGGCCCGGGCCTGGTCCGGCGCGCCGCGCCGGGCGCGGTTTCATGTGTCTTAGGAGCGATGTTGATGCGATTGGTACTTCTGGGCGCGCCGGGTTCCGGCAAGGGCACTCAGGCTGCGCGGCTCAAGGAGCATCTGCAGGTGCCGCATATTTCCACCGGCGACCTGCTGCGCGCCGAAGTCGCGGCCGGCACCAAGCTCGGCCTGGAGGCCAAGGCGGTGATGGACGCCGGCAACCTGGTCAGCGACGAGATCCTGCTCGGCATGCTCGAGGACCGTTTCTCGCGTCCCGATACCGCCGGCGGCTTCATCCTCGACGGCTACCCGCGCAACCTGGCCCAGGCCGATGCGCTGGACGTGCTGCTGAAGAAGATCGGCCAGCCGATGGACTTCGCGGTCCAGCTCGAGGTGCCGACCGAACTGCTGGTCGACCGCATCGCCGGCCGCGCCGCCGCCCAGGGCCGCCCCGACGACAGCCCGGACGCCGTGCGCACCCGCCTGAAGGTCTACGACGACGTGACCGCGCCGGTGATCGAGTACTACCGCCAGCACGGCCGGCTGACCGTGGTCGACGGCGTGGGTTCGCTCGACGACGTGTTCACCCGCATCATCGAAGCGCTGGAACCGGCGCCGACGGTGGGCTGAGCCGCTTCGCTCCCTCTCCCGTCGGCGGGAGAGGGCTGGGGCGTGGGCCGCGAGCGGCCGCCCGCTCCGTTCGTTCGAATCCAGATCCCGGTATTGAAGGCCCAGGCGCGTCGGTAGGATGGTTTCGTCGTCGGCCGTTTGCGCGTGCCCTCACCCATCCCGCTCCCGCCAGCGGGAGCGGGGAGTCGGTGCCAGCGGGAGTCGCTTGGTCGAGCATTCGCAAACTCTTTTGGAAACTCGGATCTTGAAGCTCCATATCTTGGGCATCGCCGGTACGTTCATGGGCGGCGTCGCCGCGCTCGCGCGCGAACTCGGCCACGACGTGGAAGGCAGCGACCAGGCGGTGTATCCGCCGATGTCGACCCAGCTCGAGCAGCTCGGCATCGTCCTGAGCCAGGGCTACCGCCCCGAAAACATCTCGCCGGATTGCGACGAAGTCGTGGTCGGCAACGCGCTTTCGCGCGGCAATGCCGCGGTCGAACAGGTGCTCGACGACGGCCGCCGCTACACCTCCGGCGCGCAGTGGCTGTCCGAGCGGGTCCTGCCGGGCCGCGACACGCTCGCGGTCGCCGGCACCCACGGCAAGACCACTACCACCACCATCCTGACCTGGCTGCTGGAAGCCGCCGGTCGCCGGCCGGGCTTCCTGATCGGCGGCGTGGCCGAGGACTTCGGCGTGTCGGCAAGGGTCGGGTCGGGGCGCGAGTTCGTGGTCGAGGCCGACGAGTACGACACCGCGTTCTTCGACAAGCGCAGCAAGTTCGTCCACTACCGGCCGCTGGTGGCGATCCTCAACAACCTGGAATACGACCACGCCGACATCTTTCCCGATGTCGCCGCGATCCAGCGCCAGTTCCACCATTTGGTGCGCACCGTGCCGCGCCGCGGCCGCCTGATCGTCAACGGCGAGGACGCGCGCCTGGCCGAAGTGCTGGCGATGGGCTGCTGGACCCCGGTCGAACGTTTCGGCCTCGACGCCGGCGACGGCGCGGCGTTCGATTGGAGCGCGCGCCTGATCCACCAGGACGGCAGCGCGTTCGCCGTGCTGCACCAGGGACGCGAGATCGGCGAAGTGCATTGGCCGCTGCTCGGCCGCCACAACGTCATGAACGCCCTGGCCGCCCTGGCCGCCGCCCACGCGGTCGGCGTCGAAGTCGCCACGGTGCTGCCGGCGCTGGCCCGCTTCCGCAGCGTCAAGCGGCGCCTGGAAGTGATCGGCGAGGCCGGCGGCGTCACCGTCTACGACGACTTCGCCCACCATCCGACCGCGATCGCGACCACCCTGTCCGGGCTGCGCGCCCGGGTCGGTACGGCGCGGATCGTGGTGGCGATGGAGCCGCGCAGCAATTCCATGCGCCTGGGCGCGCACGCCGAGGCGCTGGCGCCGTCGCTGGACGGCGCCGATGCGGTGGTGTTCCTGCATCGCCCCGAGTTGGCCTGGGACGCCGGCAAGGTCGTCGCCGGCCTGCGCGGCGAAGGCGTCGCGGTGGCCGACGCCGATGCCTTGATCGCCGCGCTGCGCGAACGCGTGCGTAGCGGCGACCACGTGGTGTTCATGTCCAACGGCGGGTTCGACGGCGCGCCGCGCCGCTTCTTCGCCGCCCTGCGCGACGCCCGTACGGGCTGAGCCCTGCGCCGGCCGCGCCGCGGCCGGCGCTCTGCGGACCGCGTCGTCCTGCGAACGCGTCCGTCGTCTCTCGACGCCGAGCGGGCCGCGAGTACACTGCGGCCATGTCCGCCGACCGCGAACCGCTGGGACTGTTTCCGCTGCATACGGTGCTGGTGCCCGGCGCGTCGATCGGCCTGCGCGTGTTCGAGCGCCGCTATCTCGACCTGATCCGCGATTGCGGCCGCGAGGGACGCGGCTTCGGCGTGTGCCTGATCATGGAAGGCCAGGAGACCGGCGCGCCCGCTACCGCGGCGGCATTCGGCACCGAGGCGTTGATCGAGGATTTCGGCACCGGCGACGACGGCCTGTTGTTGCTGCGTGTGCGCGGCGCCCGCCGTTTCCATGCCGGTCGGGTGCGGGTGCGCGACAACGGTCTGCAAGTCGCCGAAGTCGAATGGTGCGCGCCGGACCCTGACGACGAACTGCGTCCGGAGCATTCGTTGCTGGCGACTTTGCTCGAAGGGCTGTTGGAGAAGGCCGGCGGCGAGCACCATCTGGCGCCGCATGCGCGCCGCGACGAAGCGGCCTGGGTCGGCTGGCGCCTGGCCGAACTGCTGCCGCTGGCGCCGGCGCAGCGGCAATGGCTGCTGCAGCTCGACGACCCGCACCGGCGCCTGGACCACCTGCTGACGCTGTTGCACTGAGCCGCCGCGCTCGGCGCGGCAGCCGGATCAAGGCGCGGGCGCGACGGTTTGCGGCAACCGGTACTGCGAACGCAGGCGCAGCACCGGCGCGCCGTTCTTCGGATGCGCTTGTTCGAGCAGGACGAAGCCGGTCAGCGCCTTGCGCACTTCGGCATGGGCGCGGCCGCCGTCGGATTGCGGCAGCCACAGCGTCGCGGCATCGAAGGGCTTGGTCAGGCGCAAAGTCTGCGCCGTGCCGACCCACAGCGGCGTGCCGTCGGAGAGCACCGCCGGCGCCGGCCACAGGCGCAGCGCGTATTGCAGGTCCGGGCTGGGGCCGTCGCGGAGCATCAGCAGGGCCTCGGCCTGGGCATCGAGGGTGGCCGGCAGCACCGCTTGTTCGCGCGCCGGCGTGTCGTCGTCGAGCAAGGCGATGGTCGACAGCCAGTTGGCCTGTTCCTGCACCCGCCAGCCGGCGGCTTCCAGGCTGGCGCGCAGCGGCGGCAGCGGGCCGGCGACCTGCACGTCCAGCGGCCAGCGCCCGCGCGCATCGCGCTCGTTGCGCTGCGCCGGCAGGCTGGCCCAATCGCTGCGCCACCAGGCCTGCGCATCGAGCACCGCGGTGGGTTGGGCGGCGGCGAACTTGGCCAGCAAGGCATCGGCCGAACGCGGCGCATGCCACAGCGCGGCGGCCGCGAACACGGTGTAGAACAGCACCGCCAGCGGCCGCATCCAGAACGAGCGGGCGACGTGGCGGCGGTAGGCGATGCCCAGCACCAGCAGCCAGACGATGCCGAACAAGGTGCCGCCGACCAGGTCGCTGGGCCAGTGCGCGCCCAGGTACAGGCGCGAGAAGCCGACCAGGGTGGTGACCACGCCGGCCAACAAATACGGCCAGACCCGCTGCCGGCCCGGCAGCTCGCGCGCGATCAGCACGGCGAAGAAGCCGAACACGATCGTGGTCATGGTCACCGCGACCGAAGGGAAGCCGAAGCCGGCCGGCGCGGTCGGCGGACGCGGCATGTCGATCGCCGCCTCCAGCAAGGAAGTCAGCGCCAGGCCGAACACGATCGCGCCGACCCAATGCGCCGCCGCCATCCAGCGCCGGCGCCAGGCCAGATAGACCAGCACCGCCAACGCCGCCGGCGCCAGCACGGCCGGATCGCCGAGGCTGGCCAGGCCGGCCATCAGCCGGTCGGCGAGCGGATTGCGCAGGGTCCACATGAACTCGTGCACGCTGTGGTCGATCGCCAGCGGCCCGCCGCTGGCCAGCAGCGTGGCCAGCAGGGTGAACCAGATCCAGCTGATCCCGAGCAGGCAGACCGCCAGCATCACCAGCGAGGCCGACTCCGGCCGGTTGGGATCGATCAGCGCCGCGGCGTAGCGGCCCAGGCGCGGATGCGCGCGGGTCCAGCGCAGCGCGCGCGCGAGCAGGTTGTCGGCGTGGTTGGCGAACCAGCGCCAGGTGTAGAGCACGCCGGCCCAGACCAAGGCCAGGGCGGCCAGCAAGCCGCCCAACACCACCGCCAGCCGGTCGGCGACCGCGGCGACCGCGTCGTAGGATGCGCCCAGGATCCAGCCCGGCGCCAGGAACAGCCCCGACCAGGCGGCGCAGGCGAGCAGGCTGGGGATCGCATAGCGCCGCATCGGCATGCGCAGCATGCCGGCGATGGCCGGCACGAACGGCCGCACCGCGCCGACGAAGCGCGCGATCACGATGCTCTTGCTGCCGTGGCGGCGGAACAGATTCTCGCCGCGGTCCAGCCATTGCGGATAACGCGAGAACGGCCAGCGTTCGCGCAAGGTCGGCCCCCAGCGATAGCCGACCCAGTAACTCAACCCGTCGCCGGCGAAGGCGCCCAGGGTCGAACAGACCAAGGCATAGGGGCCGTTGATGTGGCCCAGGCCGACCAGCGCGCCGACCGCGAACAGCAGCGGCAACGCGGGTACGACGATGCCGACGATGACCAGCGCATCGCAGAACGCGATCAGAAAGATCACGATGCCGGCGGCGATGGGATTGGCCGCGATCCATGCGGTCGCGCTTTCGAGCCAGGCAGGTTCCATCGGCCGATTATAGGCAGGGCCTGCTGTGGCGAGGATGACCGGACGGCGGGGATTGGGGATTCGGGATTGAGGATCGGCTAGAGCCAGGGCTCGGCTTTGGCCTTGGCTTTGCGAATCCCGAATCCCGAATCCCCAATCCCCAATCCCCAATCCCCAATCCCCAATCCCCGCTACAAGTACACTTGCCGCCATGCCCACAGACCCCACCCTGCCCAGCGAAGTCGCGGCGCTCAAGGCCGACAGCTTCGGCCGCATCGCTCTGATGCGTGGGCCGCAGGGGCTGTTCGTGCGGCGCGATCTCGGTCGCGTGCCGTGGTGGCTGCGGCTGCCGGCGTGGTGGCTGGCGCGGCGCGAGGCGCGCGCGCTGCGGCGCGTCGACGGCCTGGAAGCGACACCGCAGTTGTTGGCCTGGGACGGCCGCTGCCTGGATCGCAGCTACCTCGACGGCGCGGCGATGTACCAGCGCCCGCCGCACGGCGACCTGGCCTATTTTCGTCAGGCCCGGCGGCTGCTGCAGCGGCTGCACCGGCGCGGCCTGGCGCACAACGACCTGGCCAAGGAAGCCAACTGGCTGGTGCTCGCCGACGGCCGTCCGGCGATCATCGATTTCCAGCTCGCCACCCGCGGCGATCCGCGCGCGCGCTGGATGCGTTTGCTCGCGCGCGAGGATTTGCGCCATCTGCTCAAACACAAGCGCACTTATTGCGCACAAGCGCTCACTCCGGTAGAGCGCCGCCTGCTCCAGCGCCGCTCCTGGCTGCGCGAGGCCTGGTTCGCCACCGGCAAACCGGTCTACCGCTTCGTCACCCGCCGAATCCTGCATTGGGAAGACAACGAGGGGCAGGGGCCGAAGCCCTGAGAGCCGGGGCTGGGGATTCGGGATTGGGGATTCGCTCGAGCGCAGGCGAGGTGGCGGAGCCCTCGCCGGCTTGCGGGTGAGGGCTGAATCGTTGCCGTCGATCGACGAGTCTGGATCGATGGAGCGATCGTGCCCGCGACGGGTGCGATGCAGACTCCTCGTCTCGTCCAGACGCTGGCGTAGGGATTAGGATGTGAAAGAGCCCGCTTTGCCGAATCCCGATTCTCGAATCCCGAATCCCGGCTTGCGAATCCCGAATCCCGAATCTCCAATCCCGGCCCCCCAATGACCCTCCAAGGCAAAACTCTCTTCATCACCGGCGCCTCGCGCGGCATCGGCCGCGAGATCGCGCTGCGCGCGGCGCGCGACGGCGCCAACGTGGCCATCGCGGCCAAGTCGGCGGTCGCCAATCCCAAGCTGCCCGGCACCATCCACAGCGTCGCCGCCGAAGTCGAGGCGGCCGGCGGGCGCGCGCTGGCGCTCAAATGCGATATCCGCGAGGAAGACGAGGTCCAGGCCGCGGTCGCGGCGACCGCAGACGCGTTCGGCGGCATCGACATCCTGGTCAACAACGCCAGCGCGATCTGGCTGCGCGGCACCCTGGACACGCCGATGAAGCGTTTCGACCTGATGCAGCAGGTCAACGCGCGCGGCAGTTTCCTGTGCGCCCAGGCCTGCCTGCCGTATCTGCGCCAGGCCGCGAACCCGCACATCCTGACCCTGGCGCCGCCGCCGAGCCTGGACGTCAAGTGGTGGGCGCCGCATACCGGCTACACCCTGGCCAAGATGGGCATGAGCTTCGTGACCCTGGGCCTGGCCGGCGAATTCGGCCCGAGCGGCATCGCGGTCAACGCGCTCTGGCCGAAGACCATCATCGCCACCGATGCCTTGAACCTCATCCCCGGCGTTCCGGTGGACCGTTGCCGCAAGCCGGAGATCGTCGCCGATGCGGTGCGCGAGGTGCTGATCCGGCCGGCGCAGGGGTTCTACGGCCGTTTCCTGATCGACGAAGAAGTGCTGAGCGAGGCCGGCGTCGCCGACTTCGGCCGCTACGCGGTCGATCCGGACAAGCCGTTGTTGCCGGACCTGTTCCTCGGCTGAGGCGCCAGCGCAGGAAAAAGCCCCGCGAACGCGGGGCTTCTTCTTGCGGCACGCGACCGGACGATGCGCTGCTCGGCTCGGCTCAGGGAGCGGATTCGGGCAGCGCCGCCAGGTTCACGCGCGGCTTGAACCACGAGGCGCTGCGGGCGAACACGCTGCCCGGCGCCGCCGCGCTGCTGAAAAAGCCGGTATTGCGCAGATAGAAGGCCGGCGCGACGGCGCCGCCGGTGATGTCCAGGCGCTGGCGGTTCTGCGCCGTCGCATCCACGGTGAAGCGCGCCGACTTCACTTCCGTCCACAGACCGTCGGCGGACACCGCCCACTGATTGCCGTACAGGGCCAGGCGGTCGAGGTAGCCGTAGTCCGGATTGAACGACTCGATGAAGGAGTACACCCCCTTCTGGTAGGTGGAGACGCCTTCGTACTTCCAGCTGGCGATGAATTTCCACCGGCAATCGCCGCGGCCGAGCACGCAGGGCGTGCCGAACCAGGCCGAGAACAGGGTGTTGCCCTGGCCGTCCGGACGTGCGCGGGTGATGAAGCGATAGGTGTGGCCGGGCTTCCAGTCGTAACGCAGGAAACTCTGCCCGCCGGTGCCTTCGCCGCCGAAGTCCTGCGCGATCACGTCGGGGCCTTTCTTCAGCAAGGTGGTCTTGCCGGCGGGCGAGTCCCACACCGAGAACAGCACGCGGCGTTCGCTGGCCGAATTCACCTGGATCCCGAAATAGCCCTGCGAGAAGCCGTTGGCCATGAAGTAGGAGCCGATCGGGTCGTGGCCCTTCGGCACCGTGACCTCGTTGTAGAAGTATTCGGTGTTCTCCGGCACGGCGAAGCCCAGATGGCCCGACGGACCGCGCCGCGACCAGTAGAAGTTGGCCGGATCGTCGGCGAACACCAGGCCGGCGGACGCGGCGCTGCCGCTTACTTCCAGCCCGGAGATATCGCCGTAGTAGCCGCCGTCGGTGCTGACGCCGCGCAGGTCGACCTTGACGTAGCCGGGGCGGGCGATGGCGAAACTGCCGACATGGAAGGACGACGTCGCGGTGCCCGACAACGCCGCGAGCCGGCGTTGGCCGCCGATCGAGACTTCGACCGTGCTGCGGGTCGCGCCGTGCAGCGCCCCTACCAGCGAGAGCTCGACCTTGCCGACGCGATGGGTGAAGAAATAGACGCTGGCCACCGCCTTGTCCGAGCTCCAGTTGTGCAACCCGGTGTCGTCGACGAGTTCCTCGCCCGCGGGCGCGGGTCGGGTGATGAAGGCGTTTCCGCCCAGCGGTACGAGGGTCTTGGTTTGCGCGAACGATGGGGCGGACAACAGGCTCAGGGACAGCAACAGCCAGACGGCGGCTTTTCGCATGGTCGTTCTCCGTGGGCGGACAGTGGATGACGCGGGGCGGCGGAGCGCGGCGGCGATTACGTCACTGCTTTTCCGAACGCGTCAATGGACGCAACGCCGTGTAAATCCGCCAGTACGCAGCGACGGGGCGTTGCGCCGAAAACCGGCGTCCGTGAAAGTCGTCGGTGGCTTGCGCAATGGGAGAAACGGACGAAATTGCGCCGATGCGCGCCTCGTCCGTGGCGGAGGCAGATCGGGTTTTGCGCCGGCGTCCGGACCTGCGCGCAGGCCCGTCGGCTCGCGGGGTCGCGAGAAACGTGACGCAGATTCGCAACGATGCGCGCGGGGGCGTTGCCGGTCATGGCGACGCCATGCCGCCGCAGGGCCGGCGCAGAGGCCGACCGCCGCCGCCCCCGATTCAGCGCTGCGGTTGTTGCAAGGCCTGCGCGAACGCGTACAGCAAGTCGACGTAGAACTTCTCCGTTTCCACCAGTCCCGCCACCTTCGAGCCCGGCGCGGGGTCGATCACCGTGTATTCGTTCGGGGCGTGCGCGCCGGCGCCGTGGCCCAATCCGCCGGCGAGCATCGGCAGCCCCAATGTCTGGGTGAACACGTAATACGGTGCGCTGCCGCCGATGCGCGGCGCCACCGGCGGGGTCTGCCCGTACTTGCGGTAGACGCTCAACACGGCGCGGCTCAGCGGCGCCTCGATCGACGTCTGCGCCGGCGGATAGCCCGACAGCCGGCGTACCTCGATGTCGTTGAAGCCGTTCGCGTCCAGGTGCTTGCGGATCAGCGCCAGCGCCTGCTCGGGCGTCTGGTCCGGTACCAGTCGCGAATCGACCTTGGCCAGCGCGCGGTGCGGCAGGATGGTCTTGACCCCTTCGCCGGTGTAGCCGGCGACCAGGCCGTCGATGTTGAGCGTGGTATCGAACACTTCGGCCGCCGCGGCATCGCGCAGGCGGCGGCCGTTCTTCCAGCGCGCCGCGCCGACGGCGGCCAGCTGCTTGGCCTCGTCGGCCTTGCGTCCGAGCACCAGGCCATTGAATAAGCGTTGCTCTTCCGCGCTGGGTTTGCGGATCGCATCGCGATAGCCGGGCACGGCGATCTCGCCGTCGGGCGTGGTCAGCGTCGCCAGCGCCTGCACCAGCCGCCAGCTCGGCGAATCGAGCTTGGCCGCGAGCGATCCGTGCACCTCGCTGCGCTGCGGGCCGCCGCTGACCGGGTTGCCCTTGGCCTCCAGCTCCATGTACAGAATGCCTTTCACGCCGAGGAACATCGACGCCTGGCCGTCGCGGTCCTGGGTGCTCATCGGGAAGAACACGCCGTCGGCGCGGCGCAGCCGCTGCTCGTAGCGGGCGACGATCTGCGGGTAGTGCGGCGAGCCGAGTTCCTCCTCGCCTTCGGCCAGTACGATCAGGTTCAGCGGCGGCTTGCCGCGCGCGCGCACGATCGCGTCCAAGGCGTTGAGGAAAGCGCGCTGCGGGCCTTTCTGGTTGGTCGCGCCGCGCGCCATCAGCACCCGGCCGAGGCCGGGTTCGTCGACCAGTTCGCCGGCGAAGGCGTCGACTTTCCAGCCGCTCGGTTCGACCGGCTGCACGTCGTACATCATGTAGACGATCAGGGTGTGTTCGGCGCCGGCGTCGTAATAGCCGTACACGCCGGGATGGCCCGCGGTCGGCACCACAGCGGTATCGCGGAAGCCCAGCGCCTGCAGATCGCTGCGCAGCAGTTCGGCCATCTCGCCGATGCCGCGGTTCTGCGCGCTGACCGAGGGCTGGCGCAGCCAGCGCTGCAAATGCGCAAGATCCTGTTCGCGGCGTTGTTCGAGCCGGGCGTAGACGTCCGGATAGGCGCCGGCGAACGGCGCCACCGAGGCCGAATCGAATGCCTGATCGGTGTCCATGGACAGCGGCGCCGGCGGTGCGGCGAAGGCGGGACCGAGCACCAGGGCCAAGGCGGCGGGCAGCAAGCGGAGCGACGGGGCGGCGGGGCGACGGCGGATGCGCATCGGAACTCCCTCGATGACGGCAGCGCGGGCCGGCGGGCGGTTGCGGCCGGCGGACGCGGCAGCGGCGATTCTGCCGCAGCCGGGCCGGCGCCGCTGCGCGGCCCGGCACGATGCGCGACAATGGCCGCTTCCTCCCCGCACCGCGAACCGCCGCCGTCCATGGACACCGCCTCGCTCTACGCCCTCTCCGAGCGCTACTACCTGCCTGTCTACCGCCCGCGTCGGATCGTTCTCGATCGTGGCCAGGGTTCGCGCATCTGGGACCTGGACGGTCGCGAATACGTGGATTTCGGCGCCGGCATCGCGGTCAACGCGCTCGGCCACGCCCATCCGGCGCTGATTCAGGCCCTGACCGAACAGGCCGGCAAGCTCTGGCACACCAGCAATGTCTTCGTCAGCCAGCCGCCGCTGCAGCTGGCCGAGCAACTGGTGTCGGCTTCCGGTTTCGCCGAGCGCGTGTTCCTGTGCAACTCCGGCGCCGAAGCCAACGAAGCGGCGATCAAGCTCGCGCGCAAGTGGGCGACCGGACAGGGCCGCGAACCCGAGCGGCGGGTGATCCTGAGCTTCCGCGGCAGTTTCCACGGCCGCACCCTGGCCGCGGTCACCGCCACCGCGCAGCCCAAGTACCACGAAGGTTTCGAACCGCTGCCGCCGGGCTTCCGCTACAGCGATTTCAACGACCTGGCCGCGGCCGAAGCGGCCATGGCCGACGGTGCGGTGTGCGCGGTGCTGGTCGAGCCGGTGCAAGGCGAGGGCGGCGTGACCGCCGCCGACGAGGCGTTCCTGCAGGGCCTGCGTGCGCTGTGCGACCGCCATCGAGCGTTGCTGATCCTGGACGAGATCCAGTGCGGCATGGGCCGCACCGGCCAGTTGTTCGCCTGCCATGCCTACGGCGTGACCCCGGACGTGGTCACACTGGCCAAGGCCCTGGGCAGCGGCTTCCCGATCGGCGCCATGCTGGTCGGCGCCCAGGCGGCGCAGGCGATGCAGTTCGGCGCCCACGGCACCACCTTCGGCGGCAACCCGCTCGCCGCCGCCGTCGCTGGCGCGGCGCTGCGCGAGTTGCGTTCGCCGGCGCTGATGGCCAACGTCGAGCGTCAGGCCGCGGCGATCCGCGCCGGTCTGCTCGCCCTCGACGCCGAGCTGGCGTTGTTCGCCGAGGTCCGCGGCCGCGGCCTGATGATCGGCGCGCAGCTGCGCGAGGCGCATGCCGGAAAGGCGGGGGAGATCCTCGACCTGTGCGTCGGGCAAGGCCTGTTGCTGCTGCAGGCCGGCCCGGACGTGCTGCGCTTCGTGCCGGCCCTCAATATCGGCGACGCCGATGTCGCCGAAGGCCTGTCGCGCCTGCGCGCGGCGCTGCTGAAGTTCCTCGGCCGCTGAGGCCCCTGGACGCAGCGACGAAGCGCTGCGTCTTCTGCGGCCTGCTCGCCGGCCGTGCGCCGGCGAGCTTTGCCCATCGCGGACGAACACGTCGCCGCTTTCGTCGGTCCGCGCCGGACGGACGAAGGCCAGGCGCCGATCGCGCCGCGCCGGCACGTCGAATCGCCGTTCGACCTCGACCCCGTCGCTGGTCGGAGGATGGCGCTGACGGTGGCGCGTGCGCTCGCCGCCGTCCCGGCCCAGCCTGCGGCTATGCGACGGCCGCGCCGGCGAACAGCAAGTCCCGTACATGTCTCTGCAGCCGGGCCGGATCGGCGTCCGCTCATTGCGTATCTAGCTCGGCCGCGTTCCGATGCCGAGTCCGCGCGACTGCCGCGTCGAATGAGGGGACGCGCGTTTCGCCGCTCGGCGCTGACCGGCAGCCCGGTCTGACGCGGAAGCTCTGGAAAATACGGGTCTTTACCCGTGCGGTCGATTCAAACGATAATAATTCTCGTTTGCTACAACCCTTCGGAGCCGCCCCCTCATGTCCCGCCGCCGTCCGCGCCTGGCGCCCCTGGCCTTGGCCATCGCTGTCCCCCTGAGCCTGTCGGCGTTCGCCGCGAGCGCCGACTCTGCGCCGGCCGAAGCCGATCGCGACCGGGCCACCACGCTCGACCATGTCGTGGTGCAAGGGGCGGGCGATGGCTACAAGGCCGGCAGCGCCGTCACCGCGACCAAGACCGACACGCCGATCGACGAAACCCCGCAAGCGATCACCGTGGTCACCCGCGAGCGCATGACCGACCAAGGCGCGCTCAACGTCCAGGACGCGCTCAACTACGCGGCCGGCGTGCGCTCCGACGCCTACGGCCTGGATTCGCGCGGCGACTGGACCTTGATCCGCGGCAGCTCGCCGCAGGAATACCTCGACGGTCTGCGCAGCTCGTTCAACTACTACACCAGCTCGGCGCGCACCGATCCCTACCTGCTCGAGCGCATCGAAGTGCTGCGCGGCCCTTCGTCGATGCTGTTCGGGCAAGGCAGCACCGCCGGCGTCATCAACCTGGTCAGCAAGCGCCCGCAGGCTCAGGCGCAGCGCGAGATCGGCGTGCAAGTCGGCAGCTTCGATCGCCGTCAGCTCAATGCCGACTTCACCGGGCCGCTCACCGAGGACGGCACTTGGCTGTACCGCATCGTCGGCGTCTACCGCGACAGCGAAACCCAGGTCGATCACGTCGACGACGACCGTCGCCTGATCGCGCCCTCGTTGACCTGGAGGCCCAGCGAAGACACCTCGTTGACCCTGCAGCTGCGCTGGCAGCAGGACCGCACCGGCTCGACCTCGCAGTTCTTCGGTTGGAGCGGATTGCTGGCGTCGAACCCGAACGGGCGCGTGCCGTCGCACCGTTTTATCGGCAATCCGGGCGACCACTACGACACCGACCGCACCACCGCAGGCTGGCTATTCGAACACCGCCTCAACGAAAACTGGACCCTGCGCCAGGCCTTCCGCGCCGCCCGCAACAAGGTCGATTACGCCAGCGCCTACGGCGATCCGTTCAGCGGTCCGTCGAATCCCTTCGTGGATGCGCAGCAGCGGGTCATCCGGCGCGAAGGCTGGTTCGCCGATACCCGGGTGCGGATGCAGAACATCGACCAGCATGTCGAAGGCCGATTCGACACCGGCGCGGTCGCGCACCAGATGCTGGCGGGCGTGGACGCGGTGCGCTTCAAGCAGGACGAGCGGCAGCTGTTCGAGAGCGCGCAAGACCGCGGCGGCACCATGCCGGCGATCGACATCTACGCCCCGGTGTACTTGCCGCACACGCCGCCGGCGTTCGGCCCGGCGGTCAAGACCCGCCAGCGCCAGGTCGGCCTGTACCTGCAGGATCAGATGCGCATCGGCGAGCATTGGATCGTCGTCGCCGGGCTGCGCCACGATCGCGCCAAGAGCGGGTTGGCCGGCGCCGGAGACGAGAAGTCCAGCGCCACCACCAAGCGCCTAGGCGTGATGTTCCACGACTGGGCCGGCTGGTCGCCCTACCTGAGCTACAGCGAGTCGTTCACCCCGGTGGCCGGCACCCATGCGCTGACCGGCGCGCGCTACAAGCCGCAACGGGGCGAGCAGATCGAAGCCGGACTCAAGTTCGAGCCCGCCGGCCGCGATCTGAGCTTCACGGCCGCGACCTACGAGCTGCGCGAAGAGAATCGTCTGGTCCCCGATCCGGCCAACCCCAACGTCAACGTGCAGGCGGGCAAGACCACGGTCGGCGGTTTCGAGCTGGAGCTGACCGGCCGGTTGACCTCTCGCTTCGACCTCACCGCGCACTACAACTATCTCGACAACGACAAGCAGCTTGAGGCCACTCCGCGCCATCAGGCCGCAGTCTGGGGCAAGCAGCGTTTCAGCATCGGCGGCCGCGACGGCTTCGCCGCCGGCCTGGGCCTGCGCTACATGAGCGCGTTCGACAGCCCGCCCGCGCCGACCACGCCGTCGGTGACCCTGGCCGATGCGATGGTGTCGCTCGACGCCGGCGCATGGCGCTGGGCGCTCAACGTCAACAACCTGACCGACAAGCGCTACTTCAGCATCTGCATGGGCCGCGGCGATTGCTGGTTCGGCGCCCGCCGCAACATCGGCTTGAGCGCGACCTACCGGTTCTGAGCCGGCGACGGGCGATCGCGGCATGAGCCGACAAAAAAAGGGGCCGACGCGGTCGGCCCCTTTTCGTTTCGCCAACGCGCGGCGGGGTTTACAGGGTCGCGAAGGCGGCCCGCGCCGCTTCCAGGGTGTGGGCGATTTCCGCATCGCCGTGCGCGCTCGACACGAAGCCGGCTTCGAACGCCGACGGCGCCAGATACACGCCGCGCTCGAGCATGGCGTGGAAGAAGCGGTTGAAACGCGCGCTGTCGGAGGCCTTGGCGTCGTCGAAGCTCTCGATCGCGCCGTCGCGGAAATACAGCCCGAACATGCCCGGCGCGCGGGTGGTGACGAAGGCGATGCCGGCCTCGCGCGCGGCCGCTTCCAGACCGTCGCACAGGGCATGGGTGCGGCGTTCGAGTTCGGCATGGAAGCCCGGGGCCTGGATTAGCTCGAGCGTCGCCAGGCCCGCGGCCATCGCCACCGGATTGCCGCTCAGCGTACCGGCCTGGTAGATCGGGCCGGCCGGCGCCACCTGCCGCATCAGCTCGCGGCGGCCGCCGTAGGCGCCGACCGGCATGCCGCCGCCGATGATCTTGCCGAAGGTGCTCAGGTCCGGGGCGATGCCGTAGCGCTGCTGAGCGCCGCCCAGGGCGACGCGGAAGCCGGTCATCACCTCGTCGAAGATCAGCACGGTACCGTGCTTCGTGCACAGCTCGCGCAGGTGCTGCAGATAGCCTTCGCGAGGCAGGATGCAGTTGGCGTTGCCGACGATGGGTTCGATGATCAGTCCGGCGATTTCGCCGCCGGCTTCGTCGAACAGCTTCGTTGCGGCGTCGAAATCGTTGTAGGGCAGGGTCAGGGTGAGGTCGGCCAGGGCCGAGGGCACGCCCGGCGAATTCGGCAGGCCCAGGGTCATGACCCCGCTGCCGGCCTTGACCAGGAAGCTGTCGCCGTGACCGTGGTAGCAGCCCTCGAACTTGACGATGCGGCTGCGGCCGGTGGCGCCGCGGGCGACCCGGATCGCCGACAACGTCGCCTCGGTGCCGGAGTTCACCATCCGCACCATTTCGCAGCTCGGCACGATCCGGGTGATGACTTCGGCCATGGTCACTTCCAGCGCGTTCGGCACGCCGAAACTGAGGCCGTCGCGCATGGTGCGTTCGACCGCGGCCAGCACCTGCGGATGCGCATGACCGGCGATCATCGGCCCCCACGAGCCGACGTAGTCGACGTAACGGTTGCCGTCGACGTCGTACAGATAGGCGCCGTCGGCGCGCTGGGCGAAGAATGGTTCGCCGCCGACCGACTTGAACGCGCGCACCGGCGAATTGACGCCGCCGGGAATCAGCGCCTGGGCGCGGGTGAACAGATCGTGGGAACGAGCGTTAGTCATGGCGGGAGTCTTCTTCGAAACAGGAAAGGTAGGCGCGTACCGCGGCGGCCGGGTCGGGGGCGTCGAACACGCCGCTGATGACCGCGAGCAGGTCGGCGCCCGCATCGACCAGCGGCCGGGCATTGTCCGGGGCGATGCCGCCGATCGCCACCCGCGGCAGCCCCAGCGCCGCCGCCTGCGCGAGCAACGCGGGCGAAGCGCGGCGCGCATGCGGCTTGGTCGGCGAAACGAAAAACGCGCCGAACGCGACATAGCTGGCGCCCTGCGCGGCGGCGGCGCGAGCCAGGGCGATGTCGTCGTAGCAAGAGGCGCCGAGGATGGCCCGGCTGCCGAGCGCGACGCGCGCGGCGGGCAGTTCGCCGTCGTCCTCGCCCAGGTGCGCGCCATCGGCGCCGAGCTCGGCGGCCAGGCGCCAGTCGTCGTTGACGATCAGCGGCACGCCGTGGGCGCGGCACAGCGGCTGCAGCGCCTGCACCTGAGCGCGTTGCAGCGCGGCGTCGGCGGCTTTGTTGCGGTATTGCAGCCAGTGCGCGCCGGCGCCCAGCACGGCTTCGACCCGGCGCAGCAGACGCGGGGTGTCGGCTTCGTCGGGCGTGATCGCATACAGGCCGCGGCGCGGCCAGCGGGAGGTCATGGGCGGCTTCCGTAGGGGAGGGCGGAATGGGACAATGCGCGTCCCGCAATCCACGCATTATCCGCCCATGTCCGAGTCCGCCGCGACCACCGCCTACCGCACCTGGATGTGTGTCGTCTGCGGCTTCATCTACGACGAAGCCAAGGGCTTGCCGGAAGAGGGCTTGGCCCCGGGCACGCGCTGGGAAGACGTGCCGGATACCTGGACCTGCCCCGATTGCGGGGTGACCAAGGACGACTTCGAGATGATGCAGGTCTGAGTGGCTAAGTCCCTCCCGCATCGCCGAACGGCCCGCGCGACTGCGCGGGCCTTTTCGTTCATATGGTTTCCGGGCCTAGCGGGGAATCTGCGGACCCATTCGCTGCCATCCTGTTAGTAGCGCCCCTGTCGCGCTTGGCGGGAGGTGAGGGCAGCAAGCAGTAGCCCGACGGCGGGCGGCAAAAAAGCGGTCCCTTCTACCTACGGGGTGACTCGGTGGTTCGAAAAAACTTCGCTGAAGTGGCGCGCGACCTCTTCCCAAGCCCTGTTCATGTCTGCATAATGTGCGGCTCCCCGGGACGAGCTGGATTGCTTCGGGGGCGCGCGGAAGGCGGCGGTTTCGATACGTGTTGACGGATCGGAAACAGGCTGTAAGATGCGCGGCCCGCTGGCAGGAAGATCGCCGGTGGGAAGCGCGGAAAGCAGCGGTTTCGACGAGTGTTGACGAATCGA